>JAXDQV010000148.1:0-23253 GCA_034667645.1 Chthoniobacter sp. | reverse complement strand
GACAAAGAGATCCGCGTTTTCGATCAGACCGATCGCGAACTGCTTCCCGACGAGGAACTCGAGCGCTTTTGCTGCGGTGACCTGAACGGCGCGAGCTACAAGGAGCAGTTTGAAAGTCGCGCGAAGGTTTACGCTTTGTCGCCCGGCAAAGCCGTGCATATCCCGGTCTTCGCGCCGCATTGGGCCCGGAACAGCAACAACGTCTCGATCTCATTGAGCATCAATTTCGGCCTCCCGGAAGCGGATCAGGAGGCGAGCGTTTACCGGTTCAATCGCTACCTGCGACGCGCTGGAATAAAGCCGCAACCTCCCGGCGTATCGCCCTTGCGCGATTCGGCGAAACGGGTTGCCTTGAAGGGCCTGAACGCGGCCCGACGCGTGCGCGGTTAGTGCGCCGGAAATCCAGTTCTCCCGACTGTCTTCACCCTTTCGTTGAGGAAAACTGTGCGTGCTGGCGGATTGCGCTTTCCAGCAACGCGTGATGCTGCGCGTGCATTTCGTCCGGAAATTTTGCCTGTGAGCGATCCCATCGTCCCAGCCATTCGACGCCGAGCAGTTCGTATTCTTCAGCCCATGGTTCGGACAACGCGGCTGGCATCAGCGCGACGGTGGTTTCGTTCTTCTCACCGGCAGAACAGCCTTTCGCCACATGGAATCCGGCGGCGAGCAGTGCAACGCGATTCGCCGTTGAGCACGTATAGGTGAACAGTCCCGTCGCCCGATCTCTGCAAGCGGCGAAGATCTTCCGAAAAGTCGGGAGCGTCCATTGCTCGGCGGACGTTTTTCTCGAAAACATGTCGTAAAAAATCACGTCGGGCGCGGGAGCGTGGTGCATCGTCGTGAGGAAATCACCGGACAAAAGCTGCCAGCTCAATCCGGCGTGTCGTTTCGACTGCCATGCGCCGTCTCGAAGAATTCCCGCCGGGCCGCCGTGGCGCAGATAGGGAAATTCACGGTCATGCCGAAAAGCGAGCCGCAGCGAATTGAGATCGTTTTCGAAACTGACGATCCGCATCGGCCGCCCCCAACCCGCTTCAGCCTGCTCTTCGTAGCAGCGGATGGCCGCCATTGCGTTCGCCGCTGCGCCGAGGCCGACGTCCCAGACCACGAGTGGCGCGACGCCCTGCGGATCCTCCTTTTCGGAAAGTCGAATGCGTTGCGCGAGGCGGGATTGCTCGATGTAAAGCGCGCGCGCTTCCTCCATCGGCGCAGTCCGCGCGTGCATGATTTCGCCGGAGGAAATTTGCCGGATGCTCGCGAAGCCTTCCCAAGACGTGTGGATTTCGTAGTTCCCGAGGGTCAGCGACTTTTTGCGCGCCGGCTTTTGCGCGGCGATCGGGTTGTCCATGTCCGGCGCATGCAGGAACGCGCGTTTTTCGCGGTAAAGGTCACTGAAGGCCCCGTCCAAAATGCTCGCGCGGATGTCGCGCATGAGCTGGTGGTAAAAGTGCAGGTTGTGTTTGCCGAGCAACTGCCAGCCGAGTGTCTCGCCAGTCTTGGTGAGATGATGCAAATAGGCGCGCGAGTAGCGGGTGCAGGTCGGGCAGGAGCACGCCGGATCGAGCGGCTCGGTGGCGTATTTATAAATGCTGCGGCGCATTTGCAAAAAGCCGCGCGAGGTGAAGACGGCGCCACGCTGCGCGAGCTGGGTCGGCATGATGCAATCGAACATGTCCACGCCGCGATGCACGGCCTCCAGGATGTCGAGCGGCGTGCCGACGCCCATCAGGTAGCGCGGCTTGTCCGCCGGCAAAAGTTGCGCCGTGCTTTCGCAGACATCCTCGCGCTCGGTTTTTGCCTCGCCCACCGCGAGCCCGCCGATCGCAAATCCATCGAACGCCATCGCGCCGAGCACCTCCGCGCTTTCACGACGCAGCTCAGGAAAAAGCGCGCCCTGCACGATGCCAAACATCGACTGCGGCGAGTCGCCGCGCGCTGAGAGACTCCGCGCCGCCCAGCGGTGCGTGATACCGAGCGCGGCGCGCGCGACAGCTTCGTTGGCGGTTGAGGGAATGCACTGATCGAGCGCCATCATGATGTCGCTGCTGATCGCGATTTGCGTTTCGATGCTCACTTCCGGACTGAGCAGGATCGTGCGGCCATCGAGGTAGCTTTGAAAAACCGCGCCTGCCTCGCTCATCGCGCGCGAATGCGGCAGCGAGAAAATTTGGAATCCTCCCGAGTCGGTGAGCACCGAGCGTTTCCAGCTCATGAACGCATGAATGCCGCCGAGGCGCCGAAACACCTCCACGCCGGGGCGCAGCAGCAGGTGATAGGTATTCGCGAGCAGAATCTGCGACCCGGAATCCTCCAGCGTCTGCGGGAGCTGCGCCTTCACCGTCGCCTGCGTTCCGACCGGCATGAAGAGAGGCGTGAGCACTTCGTTGTGCAAAGTGCGAAACGTGGCGGCGCGCGCTCTCGAGCCGCTCGCCTGCGCATCGAGGCGGAAGTTTAAGCGCGAAGAATCCATGAACGCCGTGGCTGCGACCGTCCCTGCCCGCTCAGAGCACGCTGACATCGCGCGCCACGATCAGAACATCGTCCTGCTCCCATTCCCGCTGCATCTCTTTTTTCAACTTTTTGAAAAACTCTGCGCTCTGCTTCTCGTCGTCGGCCAGCACGCGGAGAATTACGATCTTGTCGCGAAAGGTGATGGATCCGATTTTCCAAAAGCCCTCGTTTGCCTGGGGAAAATTCGTCAGGCCGCCGAATTGCTCCACGAGTTCTTTCTTGAGACGCGCGAGTTTTTCCTCGGAGACCGGCGCGCCGTCGTTGCGGCAGAGCGGAACGTAAAGATCGTATTCCTTCACACGATCCAATGGTGCATCGCGAACTCCGGCGCCGCGACCGTGAGCTGAATCGGTCCGCCTTCGGGATAGCTCTCTCGCTCGAGGCCGTCCTGGAAAACGCGCACTTGAAACGCCACGTTTGCGCCCGGCTTGATCGCCAGGTCCAGCAACGGAATTTCCCACTCGGCGATTTCCGCGGCGGCAAAATTCTCGCGCTTCAGCTCGACGCCTTTGGGCGTAACGATCGTGAAACCCTGCAAGCCGGAGCGCGTAACCGGGCCGGTTTTTAAGATAAACCCGCGGGGTTGGAAAAAGACGATCTGGAACGAAGTGTTCGGCTGCCATTTCGCCGGATCAATCCGAACAAAGAGCGCGTCCTCGCTGAATCCAAAATGGATTTTCTCCACGATGCGCTCCGCGCGGTGCATCGAGCCCTGCTCGCTGCCGGGTTCATAAACGCCGGCGCCGATCCATTCGAAATACGAGCTCGCGTATCCATCCACGTGCGGCGCGATGAGCTCCTGCGGCAGATCGTAAACTTGGACGGCGCAGGTGCGGGTGATCGGGAGGTCGAGCTGCGGCGGGATGAGCGCGTCGCAGAGGACGTAAACATTTTTCAAATGCTGCCGAAAAAGGTCGTCGAAGAGGTCGTCGTTGTCGGTGTGGAAATCCGGCCCATACCACCAGAACCAGTCGCTCCCCTCCGCCGCGTAGATTTCCCGCAGAGCGCGGCTTTGCTGCTCCTCGTTGAGCGCGCCGGCGTCGATCTGCTGTTGTAAAAACCCGCGTGTTTCACCGAGCAAATCCCACGCGCGGTTTTCTTCTTCCTCGCCGATCCAGATGTCGAAATTGGCAGAAATCCATGAACCCGTATGCAGCGTCGTCAGCTCCTTGCGCGGCGGATTGCGCGCGAAGTAATCCTGGATCGTGCAGCTCGTGAGGCGTGCGCTCTCGCGCTCAATCGACCCGTAAAGCGCGCGCAGAAAGGCTTCGCCGCCATCGGCAAATGTCTCCCACGCATTCTCGCCATCGAGGATCAGCGGGATCAGTCCGCTCTCGTGCGGGACCATACTTGAGATGTGCGTGAGATGATGCAGGAGATGCGTCGCCGCCTGCTGCGCGTCGTTTTTCGCCGCCATGAAACCGATGAAGTCGGAGAGCGGTTTTTCGCGGAACACGGCGTTCACCGCCGCACCGTCGCTGTGAATCCGCCAGCCTTGGAACAGCTCCAGGTGATCCACGCGCGCCCCTTGGTAAGCCGGATCGAGCCGCAGCGAATTAAAGAGGTTTTCCTCATCGGAGCAAAAATACTGGATGCCGACTTTCTCCATGAGCGGGATCAACTCCGGCGCGATCGAGCCCTCGCTCGGCCAAAGCCCGCGAGGCTTGCGGCCAAACAACTGCTCGTGCTGCTCGACGGCCAAAGTGAGATGCGCCGCGGCATCCTGCGGCCAGTGAAAGCGCTTTGGAAACTGGCGGCCCGGAAGAGAGCGCTCGGCAAATTGCGTGTCGTAAATCAGCGGCAAGATCGGGTGAAAAAACGGCGTCGTAGTCAGCTCCACCTGCCCGCGCGCCTCGGCGTCCGCGTATTTTTTTAAAACGAGCCGCATGATCTCGAGATGGATGTCGAGCAGCCGCTGTTTCTCCTCCTCGGTGAAGTTGCGGCCTTTTGCGCGGAGCTGTGGCAGCTCGGGATAAAGCTTGTCCGCAGTGTAGCCGCACCAGGCGAGATTGAACCAGACCTGCAGGTCGAGGAACTCCTGCGTCGTGAAATAGCGCAGCCCGCGCCGCACTTCATCCGCGTAAAACGTGAGGCCGCGTTTGTTCAACAACTCCCAGTAGCGTGGAAACGGCTTGATGAGATGGTCCCAGTGAATCTTGAAAAAGTTCTCGAGCACCGCGAATTTTTCCTCCGCCGACAATTCCGCCGCCGGCCGGCGCGCCCAGTCGAGCCAGAGATCGGTTACCTCGCCCTCGATGATCTCCTTGATCTGCAAAAGCAGCACCGGCGTGAGGTTGAAATTCACGCGAATGCCGGGGAAATCCTCGATGACCGAAATCATGTCGAGATAGCCTTTAACGCTGTGCAACCGCACCCACGGCATCATCGCGGTGCGCGTCGCCGGATTCACGTAATACGGCTGGTGCATGTGCCAGAGAAAAACCACGTTTGCCATGGCTTGAATGGCTATGCGTGGCGTTCCCACCGGTCAATGCGGAACGAATTTCGCGCGCAATTCACCGCAGTTCCGATTACAAAAACAGACTCGTGTGACGGATCCTCTCAAAATCCTCATCGTAGATGACGACGCGCTCAGCCGAAAGCTGCTGACGCGGCTGGTCGAGGCGATGCAGTTTGAGGTGATTGACTGCCGCGACGGCGCGGAGGCGCTGCAAATCCTCGAGAACAGCGGGCCGGCTCTGCTCGTGCTCGATTACGAAATGCCGGAATTCAACGGGGCCGAGATTTGTGACATCGTGCGGCAGGATCGCAATCCCGCGATGGCGCAGATCCCGATCATTCTGCTGACGGCGCATTCCAATGCCGAGCACGAGGTCGAGTGCCTGCGCGCGGGCGCGAATGATTTCGTGACCAAGCCGGTGAATCCCGCGGTGCTGCGGGCGCGCATTGAAACGCACCTGCGGCTCTACGAGTTGCGCCAGCAGTTGACCGAGCAAAACCGCGAGCTCGAAAGCTGGCGGCGCGAGCACGAACGCGATCTCGAGGCCGCGCAGCTCACCCAACGCGCGATTCTCCCCGCGCGTCTGCCGGCAATTCCGGGATGGGAATTTGCCGCGCATTATCATCCGCTGATCCAGGTCGGCGGCGATATTTACGACTGGGTGAAAGCGCGCGACGGTTCGCTGCTCGTCTGGATTTCCGACGCCACGGGGCACGGTGCTTCCGCCGCGTTGCTCACCACCTTGAGCAAGCTCCTTTTCCGCCACGCGGCGTCCGAGCTGACTTCTGCTGCCGCGATCATGGACAATGTGAACGAGGAGTTTCAGGGCATTTTCAAAGGCCGCTCGTTCATGACCGCAGCCTGCATGGTCGTTGGGCCGGACCAGGGCGGCGTCACCTTTTGCGGCGCCGGACATCCGCCTCTGCTCGTTGCGCGCAGCAATGGGCGCATCGATGAAATGCCCTCCTCGAGCCCGCCGCTCGGCGTCAATGGTCACACGCAGTGCGACGAGCAAATGCATGAAATCGAGGAGGGCGACGCTTTGCTGCTCTACACCGATGGCCTTTACGAAGTGCAGAACGTCGAGGGTGAACGCCTGACCCAGCGCGCGCTCGCGCAAGGTCTCGCGCCGGCGAGCGGCTCCGCGCAGAAGTTCCTCACCACCGTCATTGAAAAGGCAACCGCGCATGCCGGCGGGCGGCCCTTCCCCGACGACATCGCCGTGTTTGCGGCGGTCCGAATTTAGCCTGGAAGCCGTTTTATGCGTTACCTCGTCATCAGTTGCAGTTTGAACCCGAACAGCCGCAGCCGCGTGCTCGCGCAAATCGCGCAGCAGCATCTCCTCGCCAAAAATCTCGAAGCCGGGTTCATCGACCTCGCACCGCTCGATCTTCCGCTTTGCGATGCGGGCGCGTGCTACAGCCATCCCGCCGTCGTCGCGCTCGCGCCGCGCATCGAAAAGGCGCGCGGGATTATTCTGGCGACCGCGATTTACAATTACGACGTGAACGCCGCGACGAAGAATCTCATCGAACTGACCGGGGATGCCTGGGAGGAAAAGGTCGTAGGCTTCGTCTGCGCAGCGGGCGGACACGGCAGCTACATGTCCGTGATGCCCTTCGCCAACAGCCTCATGCTCGACTACCGCTGCGTCATCATTCCGCGCTTCGTTTACGCGCCGCGCACGGAGATCAGCGACAAAACCTTCGGCGATTCCGCAATCAACGAACGCACGGAGGAACTCACGACGGAGCTGGTCCGCATCACCGACGCCCTCTCTCCGAAATGACGGTTTTCAGGATTGTCGCGAACCGGCGTCAGCTCTTGCGAAAGGCGACCAGGCTCGCGATGAAATCGTCCGGCACGCCGAAGTCAAAACGCGTCGCGTTTTGCACTTCGAGCGCGACGTAGCCTTCGCGCTGCCGCTGGATTTCCTGCGCGCGCGTGAGCTGAAATTCGCCGCCGTCGCGGATGTCGTCGCGGATCATTTCCTCGAGCACGTCGTAGATGCTCGGCGCGAGCGCGTGCATGCCGAACCAGCCGAGAAACTCGTCGTCGCCGAGACCGTCCACGCGCAGCTTTTCGCGCGCGGTGGCGAGGTCCGGCTTTTCGATGATGAGCGAGACATCGATCAAATGCGGATCGGCGCTGCGCCGGCGTCCGGCGATGGTTCCGAAGCCTTTCAGCTCCGCCGGACCAATGCGGTTGACGGCGGAAACGCTCTTGCCATCAGCCTGCGTGGACGCCTGCGCGAGTTCGAGATGGGGCGAGATTTGTGCGCCGCGGAAAAGGTGATCGCCGAGGCAAAGCAGCACCGGCCCGCCCGCCGCAAATGCTTTTGTTTGATAGACCGCGTGGCCATAACCTTCCTGCGAACTTTGCACGCAAAACGTCAGGCGCCCGGCCGCCTCGCGCATCCAGCGTGCTTCGTCGAGTAGGTGCGGATACTTCGCAAGGCGTGCGAGATATTGCTTGTCGGGACCTTCGAAATAATTACGGATCGTCGCGTCATCGCCCGGCTGAACAATCACACACACTTCCTCAATGCCGGCGCGGAGCAGCTCGATGAGGTGATAGTGAATCAGCGCGCGTGCGATCCCATCCGGACCGACGACCGGAAAAAGCTCTTTCATCACCGCGTGCGACGCCGGAAAATGCCGCGTGCCGAGCCCGGCGGCGGGCACGACGGCTTTCTTGATCGGCGAGACTTTGGACATTTTCAGCTTCCGCCAGCTTACGCACTCATTCGGCTCCACCCGCCCGCCCCGAAGACGAACTTGCGTCCGCCGAACTCCGCTGCACCCGGCGATGTGCCATCGAAAATGTCGGGCATCGTTCCGACACGGCGCGAATACTCGGTTGCGATCTGCGGCACGTGCTCGCGCAGCGCCTCGAGTTTTCCAAAAACCGCCACCGTTCCGCCGGTGCCGCCGCCGGTGATCTTCGCGCCGTAAAGTCCGGCCTTTTCCCCGCGCTTGCGGACCGATTCGACGAGGAAATCCACCTCCTGCACGGACAACCGGCAGTTGTCGCGATAGCTTGCATGCGCCGCATACATCAGCTCGCCGGCCTCGACGCAGCGGGCTTCTTCGCCGTTTTTCGCGGCGTTGAGCGCGTCCATGAATTTCATCACGCGTTCGTTTTCATGGACAGGATGGGAAGCCGGTCCGATCACGCGATAGGTCGCGTCGGGCTGGATGGTCGTCACCGGATCATCGTGCGTTTTGTATTTCGTCAAAAACTCGCTGCCGACGATCTGCTCGGGCAATTCGGGAAGATAGGTTTGCGTGAATTCCTCGACGGAAAGCTCGGTGAGATAATTGATCGGGCTTTTGCCCGTGCGCGCGCGCAGGTCATTGATGATGCGCTTGCCCATGAAGGCGCCGATGCGCGTGTCGGCATACGGATTCGCCGCGACCGAGTGGCGGACGTGCGAATTGATGCCGACGAAGCCGGTGCCCGGCGGAATTTCGACTTCGCCTTTCACCACGCCGGGCCGGCAAAGAATGTGCGTGAGTTTTCCCATGCGCCCGCTCGTGACGGCGATCTGATCCATGATGCCGCACGGCGCGCCGACGACGTGGTTTTCCGCCATCTGGCCGAGCTGCGCGAGGCGGGCGGGCGAAAGGCGGAGGCCGAGGTAGGCGTTTAAACAACTGAGCACCGCGATCTCCGTGGCCGCCGAGCTGCCGATGCCGACATTCATCGGCACGGCACTGAGCAGGAGCAGGCTGAAACCGTAGGAAAGCTGGATCGACTCTTCTTTCAGCAGCGTAAAAATACTGCCGCCGACATACGCGACCCACGACGCAAGCGGGTTGGCTTTGCAGAGCTCGCGCACCTGCGCGTAGTTCGCGAGGCCTTCGCCTTCCGCGAGGTAGTCGAGCGGGATGCGCGTCTCGACGGGAAAACTGCGCTGGCCGGCTTGCATCGTGCGAATGCGGATCGTGCGGTCGGTGCGCGGCTGGAGCGCGATCAGCGTGCCGCGGCCGAGGACTGCCTCGCACACGTTGGCGCCGGAATAATCTGCGATGCCGCCCATGACATCGAGCCGGGCCGGGACGCGTCCGACGAAAATTTCGCCGGTGTTGAAATAGCCCGCCAGCCCCGTCGGATCGTTGTTCGGTTTTTGCAGGAGCCGTTCAAACTCCAGCACTTCGTAGGGCAGGGAATCCTGATTCGTCATGGACATGCGGGAGCGGAATCAAAGGCGAACGGCGAGCGCAAGACGAGGCGGAAATCGCCCGCGCTTATCCCTTTTCGAGCAGCGCACGCATCTGCGCGAAGCGCGACTTCGCCGTCGCCTCCGCGACCGGCGTGCTCAGGAGCTTCGCGAGGTCGATGTGCTCGATAAAATCAGTCGCCAGTTCCTTGATGAAGGAGCTCGGACTGCCGTGCGCGACGCTGCCGAATTTCATCCGCGAGCTGCACCAGGTGAGCGTGAGCGCCCGCATCGCTCGCGTGATGCCGACGTAGAGCAGACGCCGTTCTTCGTCCACCGTGCCTTCCGTTTTCGAGCGCGAATGCGGCAACAGATCCTCCTCGAGTCCGATCAAATAAACATGCGGAAACTCCAGCCCTTTCGCCGCGTGCAACGTGATCAGCGTGACGCCGCGCCCGTCGTCCTTCTTTTCCTCCTCGCGCTCCTGATCGAGTGAGATCTCGTCGAGAAAACCCTGCAGGCTGCCGCTCCCGCGCTGCTGGTATTGCGCGAGGCCGATGAGCATTTCGTTGACGTTGTTTTCCCGCGAATCGGCTTCGTCAGGCGTTTTGCAGGTGCGCTTGAGGTCGGCGAGGTAGCCAGTTTCGTGGATCAAATCGCGCACGACTTGCGCGTAGTCGGTCAGCGGAGTGTGGATGCGCGTTTCAAACGCATCGAGCTGCGTGGCGAATTCCGCGATGGCCGCGCGCGCCTTCGCGCTCACCGTTTCCAGAAAATCCGCCGACTGCAGCGCGTTAAACAAACTGCACTTTTGTTCAACACTATGCGCGAGTGCCCGCTCGACCAGCGAGGCGCCGATGCCGCGCGCCGGCGTGTTGATGATTCGCAGCAAACTCACGTCGTCGTCCGTGTTCACGAGACAGGTTGCGTAGGCGAGCACGTCCTTGATTTCGCGCCGGTCGAAGAAGCTTTTCCCGCCAACGAGCCGATACGGAATGCTAAGCCGGCGCAGGTTTTCCTCCAGCAACCGCGACTGCGCATTCATCCGGTAAAGCACCGCGAACTGCTCCCACGGCGTCTGCTCCGCAAAATTCCGGCGCTGGATGTCCTCAATCACGAACTTCGCCTCCTCGCGATCGTCCGGCATCTGCATGACGCGCACCTTTTCGCCGTCGCCGTGCGCGCTCCAGAGCGATTTCGGACGGCGGCGCGGATTGTTTTTAATCAGCGAGTTCGCCGTGCCGAGGATGAAGTTCGTCGAGCGATAATTCTGCTCCAGTTTCACCACTGTCGGGTTCGGAAAGTGATGCTCGAACTCCAAAATATTCGACACTTCCGCGCCGCGCCAGCCGTAGATGGATTGGTCGTCGTCCCCGACCACCGCGACGTTCGGCTGCCCGCCGATCGTTGGCTGGAGCGGCTTCGCGAGCAAACTCACCAGCTCGAGCTGCAGCTTGTTCGTGTCCTGGAACTCATCGACCATCACGTAGCGGAACCGCTCCTGCCATCTCGCGCGCACGTCCGGGTGCTCGTTCAGCAGCTTCACCGTCAGCAGCAGCAGATCGTCGAAATCGACCGCATTCAGTTGCTTGAGCTCCGCCTGATACCGCGCGAACACCGCCGAGGCCAGCGTCTGCTCGTCCTGCTGCGCCGACCAGCCGTTGTTTTTCGCCTTGCTGATCAAATTCTTTGCGAGCTGCGGGTCGAGTTTCTCGTCCTTCGCCGCCGTGCGCGTGATGATCTTCTTGATGAGCCCGAGCTGATCGCCGTCGTCGTAAATCGAGAAGTTATGCTTGTAGCCGAGCCGGTCGATCCCGCCGCGCAGGATGCGCAGGCAGAGCGCGTGGAAGGTGGACATCGTCACCTTTTTCGCCTGCTCCTTCTCGACGATCGTCGCCAGCCGCTCGCGCATTTCGTTGGCCGCCTTGTTGGTAAAAGTCACCGCCAGGATGTGCTCGGGCGCGACGCCTTGCGCCACGAGAAAGGCCGCGCGCGCCGTGATCACCCGCGTCTTGCCCGTCCCCGCGCCGGCGAGGATGAGCAGCGGCCCCTCCGTCGTCCGCACCGCGCGTTCCTGCTCCGGATTGAGGTCAAAAAGGCTGAAGCGCGACATGGCCGGGAGCCGCAGAAACTGCACGCGCCGACTCGCCTCCGCCAGTGGAATCGCGCCGGCGGAGCCGACGGCGGCCACGCGGAACCAGTAGCGCGTCCCGCTTGCAGGCCGCCCGCTTCCGCGCGGCTTTTGGTGACGATCTGCGCGCTGCCCCAGCCCATCTGGCCCACGGCGTCGGCGGTGCGCTATATCACGTAGCTCTTGAGCCCACGCCGCAGCGTTTTTCGCTTCTACAGAGTAAAGCGGCTGCAAGCTGGCTAAAAAACGCCACTTTCTTCATTACGGAAACCATTTCCGTAGTCACGGAAGCAGCCAGAGGAGTCGCGGAAACCATTTCCGCAGTCACGGAAGCGGCGAGAGCAGCCACGGCTGTCGCAAAAGGAGTGACGGAAGCGACGCCGCCGGTGGAGCGAGCCGCGCGGTGAGTCGAGGATGCGGCGGAATGATTCGAGAAAACGCCGCCGCGAAACGGGAGTTTCGCCCACCCGCACGTTCCCGAATCGAAGTTTAGGAACGAGAGAAAACAAACTACAAAGTCTCACTTGCAACCTTCCAACGGGGTTAGGTGTCATCGGTGGCTTCAAGTGAGATGTCCAAACTACGGTTCTTGAAAGTTATGTGCCTCGGATTAAAGCAACTTCCCAAGTGTCTTCAATCTTTGGGTCCAACAAGTTGACGCCAGCGGGCTGGTCTGTGCGAACGTAAGTAATACCCAAGTCCGTTCGAGGCCCATTCGGAGCGCCGACGTAAGCATAGTGAAAATCCACAGCAAACCAGCGATAGCGATCCTCCGCCGGAATAAGTAGGTAAATCCGGTCTGGCAACCCGATAGCGCGATAAACGATAACCGGAAGCGATGAACCGTCAGGTGTGCGGCAGACCGCTACAAACGTTCGAGCATGAACCAACGGCGCGACTGTGCGCAACGCCGGCCAAAAGTAAACAAACGCCCCAACAAAGAGCACGGCAGTGACTAGAAGAAAGTTTCTGAGGCGGTGCTTGATGGGCTTCGATTGAGGCATAGCGTGAAATGGCGTCTAACAGGGCATAGACATCCGTTTCAACGGTCTAAAAGATAGGCGTCGAGGATGAAGGCGGCCACACCGGAAAGCGGCAGGCTGTGAAAGGGCTGCCGCTTTTCGCCGGTCCCGAGCGTTTTCACCCCAGCTGCACCGCGACCCTTTTCATCGCCGGGTTCCCTGCTACCATGCCCGTTCGCATGACAATTGACTACGACGTGGCGATCATCGGGGGCGGCCCGGCGGGGAGCACCGCGGCCACCTTGCTCGCCCAGAAGGGACGGCGCGTGGTGGTGCTGGAGCGGGAGAAATTCCCGCGTTTTCACATCGGCGAGTCGCTGCTGCCCTATAGCGTCTCAGCGCTCGACCGGCTCGGCATTCGGGAAAAGGTGGAGGCGATGGCGGTGCGGAAGGTGGGCGGCGAGATCGCCACCTCGTGCGGGACGAAGAGTGTGAAGTTTTATTTTAAGAACGGGTTCCACCTCCCGCATCACAGCGCGTATCAGGTCCTGCGCTCGGATTTCGACAAGCTGCTGCTCGATCACTCGGTGGAAAGTGGCGCGGACGTGCGCGAGGAGACGGCGGTGGAAGCGCTGGAGCTCGATGACGAGGGCGTGACGCTCACGATGCGGGCGAAGGGTGGCGTGGAGTCGGCGATCCGCGCAAAGTATTTGATCGATTGCTCGGGCCGGAATGCGGTGGTGGGTAATCGTTTTAAGCTCAAGAAAAGCTACCCGAACCTCCAGAAGTTTTCCGCCTACGCGCACTTCGACAGCGTCCCGCAATTCGCCGAGGACGACACGAACCTCACGCGCTTGATCCGCGGGGTGGATCACTGGTTTTGGATGATCGCGGTGAGCCCGACGCGCACGAGCGTGGGGGTGGTGGTGGACACGAGCACTTTCAAAAAACTGCGTGAAACGCCGGAGCAAATCCTCGACCGCTACCTGAATGCGGGCGAGATGGTGCGACGGATGGCCGGCTCGACGCGGGTGTCGCCGGTCTATTCCACGGCGGATTATTCGTATCGCAACACGCGGCTGACCGGCGATCGCTGGCTGCTGGCCGGCGATGCGGCGGGATTCATCGACCCGATCTTCAGCACCGGCGTTTTTCTGGCGATCCTCTCCGGCGAACAGGCGGCGGACATTTTCGACAAAGTCCTCACCGACCCGAACACGCGCCCCGCGCTCTTCCGCCGATATGAGCGGAAAATGAATCGCGTGATGGACATGTATCTGCGCTTCGTCGATGCGTGGTATCGCCGCGAGTTCGTGGAAGTGTTTTCAAGCCCGACGGAGCGTTTTCAACTGGCACCCGCGATCAACGCGGTGCTCGCGGGAAACGTGGGCAGTTCCTTCGCGATCTGGTGGCGGATGCAGTTGTTTTACCTCGTGCTGTATCTGCAGCGCTTCGTCGCCCTCTGTCCTCGCCTCGCGCTCACGCCGGCCATGCAACCATGAAGTATTGCCTCCTTTCCCTTTCGATTCTGCTCGCGGGCTGCACGACCGCGCAGTTCGCACCGTCGAGTGCCGGTGCGAAAACGATGACCGGCCAGATGCGCTACGCCGGCGCAAAGCGGACGTTCGTCGGCGATTTCACCGCGCGCGTGTCGGCGACGGAGTTCCAGCTCGACGTGAGCAAGGGTCCCGGCGTGGCCTTGCTCAGCGTGCATGAAAGCAACGGGACGCTCGCGCGTTTCGAGGGCGGCAACCGCGCGTGGCAGGGCAACCCGCAGCATTTCATCCCGGGCCAGTTGCGCAGCTGGCTCGCGCTGCACGACGTGTTCCTGGATCGCCCGCGGCCCGACGTGCGAGCCAGCCGCACGGACAGCTTGATCAACGCGGAGTTCCTGCCGACGCACGAGCGCTTCACGTTTCAGATCAACCGCTAGCGCTCATCAGACTGCTGCATGAGCCTCGATCGCACCGTAGCCCATTTTGTCACCCATCGCCGGCCGGTGGTTTTCGGCGCCGTGGCGGTTGTGCTCCTGCTTTGCGCGGCGGCGCTGATCTTCGCGCTGCGGTTTAACTCCGACATCCTCGACCTGCTTCCGCGGCAGTTCGATTCGGTGCAGGCGCTGAAAATTTCCGACCGGGAGTTTACCAACGCGCGGCAGTTGACCTTCGCGCTCTGCGACGAGTCGAAGACGCTCGACCTCGAAGATCTCGCCGCGAAATTCTCCGACGCATTGAAACAGGAGCCGTGGGCTGCGCGCGTGACTTCCGGGACGCCGCTCGATTCACCGGATGGCGTTTCTGATTTGCAGAAATATCTCGCCGTCCCGCTGCTGCTGAACCTCGAACCGGCGGCCTTTGCCTCCGCGATCCAAGCGCTCCAGCCCGAGCGCATTTCCTTACGGCTGCATGAGCTGCGCAGCAAAATGGAAACAATGTCGATGGCCGAGATGAAGTTGAATTTCGATGCGCTCGGCCTTGTGCAGGAAGCGCTGAAGCCGCTCGCCGGCGCCTTCGGCGGCGGGGAGGAAGCGCAGGCGTTCACCTCCGCCGATGGCACGATCCACCTCGCGTTTGTGGAGACGGATCAGGCGGACATCGGTCCGAAGGCCTGCCAGGCGGTGATGCGAAAAGTGGACAATTTCAACGCGCGCTTTCTCGCGAGCTGCGACGCCAATGCGCGGCCGACCATCCTCGTCACCGGCCGCACCGCTTACGTGGATCAAATCTCCCGCGCGATGCACTTCGACATCATCACGACGCTCGGCGGCTCGATCCTGCTTGTCTCCGGCGTTTTCTATTTTGGCTTCCGACGCGTCTGGCCGCTCGTCGCCCTGATGCACGTGTTGATGCTTTGCTGCGTCATTGCGATCGCGCTCGGCGGCCTCATTTTCCACGAGCTCAATCTGATCACCGTCGGGCTCTGCTCGATCCTCGTCGGCCTTGGCGTGGATTTCGGAATGCTGCTTTACGGCATGTATCAGTCGCAGCGAAATGCCGGCGTCGAACACGAGGAAGCGATCGCGGCTTCGCTGCGGCAGCTCGGCGGCGGCATCTTCATCGGCGCGCTCACCACCGCGGCCGGCTTCGGTTCGCTCGCGCTCAGCGGCTGCGCGGCCTTCGCACAACTCGGCGGCCTCATCGCCATTGGCATTGTCTTCGCCAGCGTGCTGATGATGACGGTTTTCTTCGCCTGCGTGAGCCGCCGACGACCGCCCGAAGAGCACGATTTTCTTTTTGAAGGCGGCAAAGCCTATGTGCGCGCAGTGTTTAAACAACCGAAGCCGATCCTCATTGCGACGACCCTGCTGCTGGTCGCGATGAGCGCGCTGGCCATCGCGCCGGTCGGCCGGCTGAAATTCGAAGCCGACCCGAAAACGATGGAGCCGAAATGCGCGGCGAGCGACGCGCTGCACACGATCCAGCAGAAATTTCCCGCCGCGCAGGAGCCGCTGCTCGTGCTGGTGAGCGCGAAGGATCCGGAGGAATTCCACGGGGCGTGGGCGAAGCTTCAGGCGCGCTGGTCGCAGCTTGCGGCCGACGGAAAAATCAAAAACGCGCGCGCGCTCGGCGCCTTTGCGCTTTCGCCAGAGCGCAGCCGCGCAAACATCGTGCAGCTCGCCGGGGTTGATTTGCCGGCGGCCCGCGCGACGCTTACACAGTCGCTCGACACGGAGGGCTTCAACGCCAGCGACGAATCGTTTCAGAATTCCTTCGCGCTGATCGCGTCGCTGGAAAAGGCGAAGAGCGAGCAATCACCGGCCACCGAGTGGCGGAAGATGCTTCCGCATTCCTCGAGCTGGTGGTTTGTGCTCGATCAATTCTTCGCAAAAAACTCCCTGCTCGGCGCGGCTTATATCACGCCCATCACGAAGCTCCGAAACAATGTGGAAAAGGAATCGCTGCGCCAAAACCTGACTCTCCCGGGCGTCTCGATGCACATCACCGGCTGGAGCTACGTGCTGGCCGATCTCATTCCGTGGGCCAAGAGCAAACTCGCGCTGCTGAGCGCGGCCATGATGCTGTTTAACGTCGTTTTACTGGCGTTTCTCTACCGCCGCGCCGAACCGCTGCTGATCCTGATGGTCAGTCTCGCGCTTTCGATTGGCGCGATGGTCGCGTGTCTCAAACTTTTCGGATTCGCGCTGAACCTTTTCAACGTGCTCGCCTTCCCCCTCGTGCTCGGCGTCGGTGTGGATTACGGCATCTATATCCTGCTCGCGCTGCGCCAGCCGGGCGATCGTGAGCACGCCTTTGCGACCATCATCAAACCGGTGCTGCTCGCCGGGCTGACGGCGATTGTTGGCTTCGCGTCGCTTTGCCTCGCGCACAATCCCGCGCTCCGCGGCCTCGGCATCGTCTGTGCGCTCGGCGTCGCGTGGTGTTTGTTCGCGACGATCTTTTTCATTTTGCCGGCCTACGTGGCGCGCGAGGCAAAATGAATCCGCTGTATCGGCTCGGCACTTTCCGGAGCGCGCTCGCCCTCGCCCAAATCCTCCCGCGTGAGGTGAGCCAGGAACTCGCCGCTGGACTTGGCACCGTGAGCTATCACGCTGCGCGACAGGCGCGGAGGGCGCTGCGGGCAAACCTCGCCCTTGCGACCGGTCGCGACGGGAACGATCTCGACGAACTCTGCCGCTCAAACTTCGCGAACTTCGTGAAAATGCTGGCCGATTATTTCTACTGCTCGCTGGCCGAACCGGCCCGGATCCGGGAGCTGCTGGAAAACTGGCGCGGGTTCGAGCACCTCGCCCTCGCCCGGAAGCGAGGCAAAGGCGGCATTCTCGTCACGGCGCATCTGGGGAATTGGGAGCTGGGCGGAATCCTGCTCGCGCTCGACGGCGTGCCGCTGACTGTCGTAACCCTCGAGGAGCCTTCGAGCGCCCTCACAAAATGGCGCGAGGACTATCGCCGCCGGCTCGGGATTAAAACGACCGCCGTCGGCTCCGATAAATTCGCTTTCGTCGAGATCATCGCGGCCCTTCGGCGCAACGAGTTCGTCGCGATGCTGGTGGATCGTCCCTACGCGGGCTCCGGCACGCCGGTCCGTTTTTTCGGCAGGGACACGCAATTCTCCAACGCCCCGACTTTGCTCCATGCGCACACCGGTGCGGCCGTGCTTCCCGCCTTTGTTTTACAAACGGACGCGCAGCGTTACCTCTCCATCCTTGAGCCTGCGATCCCGATGGGTGACGATCCCGCCGCCAACGCGCAGCGGATCGCGGACGTTTTTGAGGCCGTGATCAGCGCTCACCCCGAACAATGGTATAACTACGTCCCCATTTTCCAAAACACATGAAGTCCCTCCTGCTTTTCTTCCTCTGCGCCGCCGTTGCCCGCGCGGCAGAGTTGACCGCGCCCGAACGCGCAACCCTGCTCTCCGACCTGCGTGAACTCCACGCGCAGCACCCGACACTTCAGGCGGATTTTGTGGAGCAAAAGACCACGCATTTGCTGAACAAACCGCTCACCAGCGAGGGAACAATCTGGTTTTCGGTCCCCGATAAATTCCGGCGCGAAGTGCGCGGCAACAATGCTACGACGACGGTCAGTGATGGCAGAACGATGTGGATTTATTACCCGAATTTCAAGGAAGCGGAGCTTTACGTCCTCGGCCAGCGCGCATTTTTCGACGACTCCATTTCCGCGCTCACGGCCGGCCTGAATTTCCAACGCATCGATGAGTTTTACAACTTTCGTGCGTGGCATGAAGACGGCATCTGGCGGCTCGAGCTCACGCCCAAAAAGCCGAGCCTCAAACGCATTGTGCAGCAGCTCATTCTCACCCTGGATTCGGAATTTCATCCGCGCAAAACAGAGCTCGTGCTGCCGAAAGGCGACCGTCTGGTCACCAACTATACCAGCGTTCGTCGTCCCCCGCTGCCCGCCTCCACCTTCGAGTTTAGCCCGCCACCAGATGCCCACGTTTCCCGTCCGCTCGGGAAGTAAGGCGCGGCAAAAAGCATTGATTTTCCCCCGGCCACTTTTAGCTTCTGCGTTCGCCGATTTGCCTCGTGGTGTAATGGTAGCACAAATGACTCTGAATCATTTTGTCTAGGTTCGAGTCCTAGCGAGGCAGCTCTTCGCGAATCGGCCTGATGCCACCGTTTCAGCCCTGATCGACTACCGCGCCAGGGATTGTCACTTGTTTCGATCGTCGCCCTGTTTTAACAACGCGATCGTTGCGGCGTCCTGCTCGCCGCCGAAAAACTTCTCGATGGCTTTCGTGAAGATCTCCTCTTCCGGAGCTGCGACGGAAAACAACGTCATCGAGGAGCGGAACTTGAGATCGTCCGGGTCCCCGAGAACGGAGCGGATGTTTTGAGTGGGCAATGCCAGCATCCGATCTGTGCATTCGCGCAAGCGAGGTCCCAAAACGGGATGCTTCAGATAGCTCCGGGCCTCGGCGATTGACGCCATTCCAAACTTCCTCGACATGGAACTGAAACCCAGGCCTGTCACCTGTGGAAAGATGAACCAGATCCAATGCGTTTCCTTCCGGCCGGCTGCCAGCTCGCGCCGGACTTGATCGTAAACTTCGTCCTGAGCGTGGACGAACTCCGCAAGTTTAGCCTCGGTCGCGGTCACAATTCGATCTGGGGGATGGTTCCCTTCCCACTAACGCAGCCAGATTACTTCAGCGAGGCCATGTCGATCACGAAACGGTATTTGACGTCGCTCTTGAGCACCCGGTCGTAGGCCTCATTCACCTGCTCGATGCCGATGAGCTCAATGTCCGAGGTGATGCCGCGCTCGCCGCAAAAATCCAGCATCTCCTGCGTCTCGGCGATGCCCCCGATGAGGCTGCCAGCGAGGCGGCGGCGCCGCCAGATGAGCGGGAATGCGCCGACGGGGAGCGGCTTCTCCGGCGCGCCAACGAGGACCAGCACGCTGTCGGCCTTGAGCATCTCGAGGTAGGTGTTGATGTCGTGATCGGCCGAAACGCAGTCGAGGATGAAGTCGAAGCTCTCGGCGTGCTTTTTCATCTCGTCAGCGTTTTTCGAGACCACCACTTCATCCGCGCCGAGGCGGCGGGCATCGTCGGCCTTGCCGGGGGAAGTGGTAAAAAGAACGGTCTGCGCACCGAAGGCGTGGGCAAATTTTAGACCCATGTGCCCGAGCCCGCCGAGCCCGACAATGCCGACCTTCTGCCCGGCTTTCACCCCCCACTGGCGCAGCGGCGAATAGGTGGTGATGCCGGCGCAGAGCAGGGGCGCGACCGCCGCGAGATCCAGCTGGGCCGGGACGCGGAGGACGAAGTCTTGATCGACAACGATGCGCTGCGAGTATCCGCCATACGTGACGCCGCCGCTGTGTTTATCGGGGCTGTTGTAGGTCAGGGTAAAGCCGGGCTGGCAGAGATTCTCGAGGCCGCGCTGGCAGCTCGGGCACGTCCGGCACGAATCGACCATGCAACCGACCGCGGCAAGGTCGCCTTCCTTGAACTTGGTGACCTCGCTGCCGATCGCTGTGACGCGGCCGACGATTTCATGGCCGGGCACGCACGGATAGACCGTGTTGTGCCACTCATCGCGCACTTGGTGGATGTCGGAGTGGCAAACGCCACAGAAGAGGATTTCAATCTGCACGTCGCCCGGCAGCGGGTCGCGGCGGTCGAGGCTGAAGGGCGCCAGCGGCGTCGTGGCGCTGGTGGCGGAAAAGGCTTTAGTGCTGTGCATGGTAGAAAACCAATCGCGCGCAAGGCCGCCGTCAACTGTGTTCCGATCGCGAGCTTTGCAAAATCGTCCGCTCAAGACGCGAGGCTCAATCTGAAAGCGCCAGCTCCGCCTTCTCCGCCAGCACCTTTGTCTCGCAGGAGAGAGTGGCGATCGGCAGCGTCTCGCATTTGCCCCACTGCGCGACGAGCGGTCCGCGCCGGCCGAAATTCAAGTCGCGTTGCAGCTTGGCCAGCGGCGTCATCGCAGTGCGCAGCGCCATATCATCGGCATCGGTGAACGCCCCCAGCTTTGATTCGCCGACGCGGATGACGCCGACCGAAACGCTCGCCGCGCCCGCGGTTTTTGCCATTAGGAAATAGGCGGCGAACTGGAACCCGGAGCCGTTCGCGAGCGTGGTGAAGGTCGGCGGAGCGCCTTTTCCCGTCTTGAAATCAATGACCGTCACGCGCGCCTGCTCCAGCGTGGCCCGGTCGCTGAGCACGAGATCGAAACGGCCTTTCAGTTTCAACGGCCCACCGTCGGTTGTGACCGTTTCACGCGAGCGTTTTTCCATCGCGTAGAACCATTCGCCGTCCAGGTCGGTCACCGGCTTGAGACATTGGCGCGCCACCCACGCCGCCTTGCGCAGACAGGTTTCCCACCAGATCGGCAGCGTAAGATTTTCCTCCGCATAACACTCCGCCAGCCGCGCTCGCGTGGCCTCGACCTGCTCCCGAAGCCGCGCCGGAAAATTTTCGCGCGGCAGCGGCTTCAGCTCATCCGAACCGCCGAGCGCGCGGGCCAGCCAGCGGTGTGTGAGGCTGCCGATCACCATGCCTTCGCCGCGCGTCCACGAGGTCTTGCGCTGCGATTCAGCGCCGAAAACTTCGCGTAGCGCGAATGTCGCCGGGCAGGTCAGTGCCTCGTCCAGCTTTCCCGCCGACCACGCCTGCGCCTCGAAATTGGATCCGTGGAAATTGAAAAGGTATTCGTCGAAGGGAACACCCGCGTCGCAGCGGCGGGCGTGGACGTTTTCCAAATGCGCTCGCTCCTCTCCCGGCAGCGCAACGATGTCCGGCGCGCAGATTTCCACGGCGTCGCGCCAGCGGGCCAGCGCGGCTTTCGCACCGCCGTCGCCGCTCTCGATCAAGCAACGGAGCACCCACTCATTCGGATATGCCTCGCGGGCCGCCTCTCGCGCGACCGACGCGAAAACGATGTCTCCGGTGCAATGCTCGAGCAGATCGAGGAACCGCGCCTGTTCGAGCGCCGACTGGTCGCCGGTGGTCAGCAGATGGCCGCGCTTCCCGGCGCGCGCGTTGAGGGCCGCACGGGCGCGATCATCGAGGAATGGATTTTCCTGCGGCTGGATCGGCCACACGCCTTCGTTGGAATCGAGAAAAACGAGCCGCTCCCATGTCTGGTGCCGCGCGTTGGCGATCGTGGTCACCACGACCCGCGCATGCGGTTCGGCGGCTTCCGGCGGTCGTCGCGATTGCCGGCCGGCGAGAATTTCCTGGAGAAACTCGAGGAACGCCGGCGCGGAGATTTCCGACGGCCCAAACAAAACACCGCAGGTGGACCAGAGCGGTTCGAGCCCAGACGTCGCAAGGCCGAGCGTCGCCAGCATCGCCTCCCACCACGCGCGCCACTCGTCCCACTTCCGCGATTCGTCGCAACGCCCGAGGTTTTCGATCAGCCGCGCGATCTGCTGCCACGCTTCGTCGCGCTGTTGGCTGAAGCCGCACCGGAGCAGCCGCGCACTGCGGCTCTGCACCGTGCCGAAGGCGTCGTTTAAACATGCGTGCACCCGCTCCGGATCGAGCCACGGCCACGCGTCGCCGCAATTTTCGTTGAGGAGTTTGATCAAAGCGGCGAGCGCCTCGACATCGCACCCGAGCAAAAAGTAGCGGACGATTTGTTCCTGAATCAGGATGGATGGCTCGGCAGCGACCGTCTCGCCGGTCTCGTCGAGCAAAGCCACGCCGGCCTCCACCAGCGCGCGGGTGATCGCCACGGACGAAGCTGCGCGCCCCGGCACGATGAGCGCGACCCGTTCGCTTGCCTTGCTGCGCGCCAGCCATTCCAGCACATCGTCACGCACGATGGGGATTTCATCCGGCCAGTCGCGTCCGACCAGCAGACACGGCTGGGTCAAGGCAAGGTCGAGATCGCTGCCCTCGAGCCGGGAGACGAGCGCGTCGTGCGGAGACTCGAAGCCGCTCGCGTCGCACATCGTTTTGCTGGTGGAAAGCCGCACCTCCACTGTCTCGATCCAGAGCTGTTGCACATTTTCCGCCGCAAGGCAGGGCTGCGGGAAAAACAGCTCGCAGCGTTCACTGCATTTCGCGAGCGCTGCGAGCAGATGCAGCTCGGGAAAATTCGCCGCGTCCCATCCGACCACGCAACTCCGTAGCGGGATCGATGAGGCCTTTGCGATCAGGAGGCGATCAAGCTCGGGCGTCCAGGTGTGCGACTCGCGCAGCGCGCGGAAAACATCGCGACCGATGCTGCGGGAGACGTCCAGTTCCTCCTCATCCCAGCCCGCCGCGGCGAGATCGGTGGCTGCGCGCAGACACGCGCTGGCGTTGCGGGCGACGGCCTGGCAATCCGCCTCTTCGCGGTCGCCGGCAATCAGCTTCAGCAGAAACTCGAGCGCCTCGCGCCCCAACTCCCGATTCTCGACCCGAAGCGTCGTGCAGAGCTTCCGCCGCAGCGCGCGCGCATCGAAAAACTTGATCCCGAAAAGCGTCAGCCTCTCGCTCAACGCGCGGCTTTTGATCCAGCGCGCCTGCCCGCGCGATGCAACCACGAGCCAGCACTCCGCTCCGCCCAAAACCGCTTCGGGAGCTGCTTCGCACCAGGCGCGCAGGCCGTCGCACCATGCGTCCTCGATGACGCGATACAGTTTCAACCCGGCACTCATCGACCAATCACTCCACGGCCTTCACATCCGCCAGCGGTGCTTCTTCCGGCTCCGTCTCCGGCTTGCGCGACTCCGCCTGCGCGGCGCAAACGCAGCCGCCAATGATGATGACAGTGCCCGAAAGATAAATCCACATGAGCAGGGCGACGACGCCGCCAAGCGTGCCGTAAACGCGGTTGAAATTCGGCGAGTGCCGCGCGTAGAAAACGAATGCGTTTTGCAGCAACTGCAGCGAGACGGTGACCAGCAGCGAGGCGATCCAGACCTCCGAGAAGAGCGTGCGGCGGCGCGGCGCGAACTTGTAAAACATCGTAAAACCGTAAAACAACACGAAGCTCGGGATCAGGTGCCGAGCGACCCAAAAAAGCACGATCAGCATCTCGACGCCGTAGTGAATCGGCTGCTGCCACGTGTATTTTTCCACCGCCTCCAGGAGCACCGGCGCG
>JAXDQV010000147.1:0-2736 GCA_034667645.1 Chthoniobacter sp. | reverse complement strand
TATAAGTCTCGGCTGAAATCCGGTGCCGGTATCAACTATCATGATCGGCACTTGCATGTTCGCGAGCTTCATAGCCTAGTTTTTACACGCTACGAGCCAGCCACATATCACGGACGGCTTACGCTCTTCCGGGCTGAGAACTTAGATTCGGGCTACACGCAAGAGGAACGCCTCGGCTGGAACGGAATGGCGACGGATGGACTGGACTTGGTGAAGTTTGCCGGCTCGCATGACAACCTATTTGAAGAACCGAACGTGAGGAACGTCGCGACCGAGTTGACCCGATGCATCGCGGAGGCTCGCAGCCGGACGCCGGACTAAGTTCCGCAGCTGCATTTTCACTCTCCTGCCAACCCGCCACAATCCTGCTCCCGGGAAACGACCGCGTCGCAATGGGTGCAGTCCACGCCTACGTGATCGCGGAGGCGCTACGTGCCGCCTTGCAGCATTGCGTAAATGTAGATGTTCACCACGAGGCGCATGCACAGCACGTCGTGACCCAGCGGCGCAACCATCCGATCCGATCCGCATTGGAGGCCGCTGTGTGAAATGATGCCGGCTGTGCGGTTGCCAATCTGCACCGCGTAGAGGCCATGTTTTGCGCGGCTCGCGTCGAAGCGGTTGCCATAGTAGGTGTGCGGCGGGCCGCCGGAGATCTGCCTGATCTCCGGCAAGTCTCCCCTTCGGACGGCGGGTGAAAAATCGGCTCGTCGCCAACTAACGTGCCGCCGGTGGCTTCAG
The DNA here is from genome assembly GCA_034667645.1 of Chthoniobacter sp. Classification (GTDB taxonomy): domain Bacteria; phylum Verrucomicrobiota; class Verrucomicrobiia; order Chthoniobacterales; family Chthoniobacteraceae; genus JAJPJG01. Next base: position 1,995 of record JAXDQV010000147.1, on the reverse strand, counting down.
CGAGCCGGCGCAAGCCTTCGAGATCGGGCGGCAAGTTGCTGGTTTCCGCCGTGCGCAACTGCGGCTCAACTGTATCGAGCTTATCTTGACTGAGATCGCCGCGCTGATTTTTTCACCAATGGTGGCAAAGTGGTTTGTCACCATGCTTGCACCGGGATTGGCAGTTATATTGCATTTCGAAATTGTCACGGAAGCCGATGATAAAAGGTCGCGCGCTTTCACAGCGGCGATTGAGCAGCGTGCAACCGGATTGTCAGATTGTCCGCAACGTCTGTGAAACTGACGAACGAGAGCGGCTTATCTCGAAGATTCTTTCGAGCGCCGCGGCAAAGTGCCGGTATTTTCTTCTACGGTTTTCTTCTACGGTCGAATGATATTTTGCTGCAAAACAGCGCAACTTTGTGCATCGCCATGAAAGGGGTAATTGCCAGCGGAGCTAGATTCCAAGCCGCTTCCGCGTCACCATGCAAAGAGGTGAAAGCCTGTGTAAAACAACCGTTTACAATTATGAGTCCCCTGCTCTCACCGCTGAGCTACAAGCCCGCACCGACTAAAAGCATCGAAGGGCATTCCTCTGCCATGCGAGTGGCGCGCACAGCAAGCGTGCACAGTTCACATCGGCAGCCTTGCCTAAGCTGTTCCTAATAGGTCTTGGCTGACAGCTCCGAGAGTTTCGCTTCGAGCTTCTCGCAGCGGTGCTCCGCGGCGTCGCGCGCGCGCCGTTCCTCCAGCAGGTGCTCTTCGAGTTCGCGGATGCGCTGCTGCAAACTCAACCGGATGCTTGTGCGCACGGGCTGGTCGTCATCGGCCGCTGGCGCCTGTAATTCCGGAATGTCGCGCACCAGCCGCTCGCTTCCGTCCTTGCAATTCGTGACGACGTTTTCCGGGGTGATTTCTCCGATCTGCAGAAATTCCCGCACGGCACCGATTGTCGTCGGCCCGTAGTATTGATCGGGACTCACCTCGAGTAAGTAATCCATCTCGAGCTCCGGCACCATTGGGGCCTTGATCCACGTTTTTTCATCGGTGGAAACTTTATCCAACGGCGAAACCTGCGCTTCGAGAGCCCACAAGCGAAGTTGTTCAAAGGTGAGAGGGCCGAAGACGGTGCCGTCGTCGTGTTTCATCAGAAACCATTTTTGAGCATCTTCCATTTTACAGGTTGTTCTTTTTTGAGGGGTCGGTTGGCTTTGCCGACGGAATGGTCAGTGTCTGTCCGATCTGCAGCTTCCGTTCGTCTTGAATTTTATTCACCTTCAGTAATTCCGCCACACTGATTTTGTAATACTTCGCGATTGAAATCAGTGTTTCACCCTTGGCGACCACATGCTGGGCACCGCCGGGTGGTGCCGGAGGCATGTCCTCTTTTGTGAGCGGGGTCGGAGCGGGCGCCGTGTCGCTCTCCTGGGTGGGCGGCATGTTTTGCGTGGTCGCAGGGGTCGTGGAAGCGGATGCCCCCGGATGATTGCTCTCGAGGAGTTGCGTGAGGTGGACGACCTGTTGTGAAAGCATCTCGATTTGCTTCGATTGTTGCTCCACCAACTGCCGCAGTGTGTGCAGATCGTCCGCGGAAACGGTTGGCGCGGGAGAGGGCTCCTGTGCGGCGGCAAAAAACGGAAGCACAATCGCGGCGATTACCGGGAGGAAGCGACACATCGAAACGGAGGAATCTCATGTTCATTTCCACATGGCAAGCTTCGCGTGGCGACTTGCGCTTTGCCTAAAGACTCCTAGAGTTTTGCCATGCCCGAGAGGACGCAACGACCGGTAAGCCCCGCGCCGTGGGGCCCGAAGGAGGGTGAGAACGGCGGCCCGAAGTCGCCGGACATCTCGAAACCGGACACGCGCGACCTGCTAAAGCGCATGCGCAAGGTGGATCCCAATCAATCAAAGCGTTACCGCCAGCGCACCGGCGAGTGAAGTTGCCGCCTCGCGCCGCAGATTCGGAGGGCACCGCGATGCCGGAGGATTTCGCGCAACTTCTGCGCCGGCAGC
>JAXDQV010000146.1:0-63408 GCA_034667645.1 Chthoniobacter sp. | reverse complement strand
ACCATGTCCACCCCGCTCCTGATGTTTTTGCTCTTCGTGGCGGTGACGCTCGGGATTACCTATTGGGCCGCTCGTAAATCCCAAGGCACCGCGGCCTATTTTGCCGCCGGCCGGCGGATTACCGCGTGGCAAAACGGCGTCGCCGTCGCCGGCGATTACATGAGCGCCGCTTCATTTCTCGGGATTGCCGGCATCATTGCGTTTCAGGGCTACGACGGCTTCATGTTTTCCGTGGGCTGGCTGGTCGCCTATCTCACGGTGCTGTTGATCGTCGCCGAGCCGCTGCGGAACACCGGGAAATACACGATGGCCGACGTGCTCGCATTCCGCCTCAGCCCGCGTCCGGTGCGAGCCATGGCCTCGCTTTCGACTCTCACGGTTTCGACGTTTTACATGATCGCGCAAATGGTCGGTGCCGGTGCGCTCGTGTCGTTGCTTTTGAAAGGGTCCGGCCTCAACTATCCGACCGCGGTCATCGGCGTCGGAATCCTGATGATCGTTTACGTCATCTTCGGAGGAATGCTCGCGACGACATGGGTGCAGATCATCAAGGCGATTCTGCTGATTGCTGGAACCATCCTTCTCAGTTTCCTCGTGCTGCGGCATTTCGGATGGAGTTTTGCGGAGTTTTTCAAAGCCATTTCGCAGGTGAGCTATCACGAGAAAGACGTGCTCGTGACGAAGGATTTCCTGCAACCCGGCCTGCGCTACAAGCCCCCTTACGGCGCGCTGGATCTGATCTCGCTCGGGCTCGCACTGATCTGCGGGACCGCAGGTTTGCCGCATATTTTGATTCGGTTTTACACGGTGCCCGATGCCAAAACGGCGCGGATCAGCGTGGTCTGGGCCATGGTGCTGATCGGTTGCTTTTACATCATGACGACCTTCCTCGGCTTTGGGGCCGCGACGATCGTCGGCCCGGATAAAATCAAGCTCGGCGGCGGGACCAATATGTCCGCGCCCCTGCTCGCCCAAGCTCTCGGCGGTGACATTTTCTTCGCATTCATTTCGGCCATTGCCTTCGCCACCATCCTCGCGGTGGTTGCGGGGCTGACGATCAGCGCCTCCACTTCTTTTGCGCATGATTTCTACACCAACGTCATCCACCACGGCCGCGAGCATCGGCCGGGGGAAGAGGTGCGCGTCGCGCGAATCACCGCGCTCGTCGTCGGAGCCATCGCCATTGGGATAGCGATTCTCCTCGGGCCGACTGCAAACGTCGCGTTTCTCGTTGCACTCGCCTTCGCGGTCGCGGCCTCGGCTAATCTTCCCGTCATCGTCTTTTCGATCTTCTGGAAACGTTTTAACACCAGCGGAGCTGTCATCGGAATGACGACGGGGCTTGTCGGCTCGCTCGCGCTGATTCTCGTGGGGCCGAGCATCATGGGGCTCGATACCGCGGCGACCGCCCTGAGCGCGCGGCACCTGATCCAGCGCGCCCCGTTTTTTCCGCTGGAGAATCCCGGGATCGTCAGCATTCCTCTTGGTTTCCTTGGCGCAATTCTCGGAACCCTGCTTCGTCGCGAACCCTCGGCGGAAGCAAAGTTCGCAGAACTTTCCGTCCGCGCGAACACCGGTCTCGGAGCCGAAAAAGCGACGCCTCATTGAGCCTCGTCACTGCGTAGGCAGCGGGAGCGTCGCTGCTCGCGGCCCCAGCCATGATCCGTCACCTTTACGTTCACATCCCGTTCTGCGCGAAACTTTGCCCGTATTGCAGTTTCCATGTGGAAACCACGATGCGAAACAAGTCGCGGCGCTTTCTCGACGCGCTCCTGCTCGAAATCGAACGACAAGCCTCGCGGTTCACGATGCAGCCGCACACGATCTATTTTGGAGGCGGAACACCAAGCTCGCTTTCCCTGTCCGAACTCGAATATCTCCTGACGCGTCTGCGCAGCCGGCTGGATTTAAACGCTCTCGGAGAGTTTACGTTTGAGATTAATCCGGCAACCGTTTCCCCGGAAAAGGCGCGCCTGCTCCGGGCCCTCGGCGTGAATCGCATTAGCATGGGTGCGCAGTCATGGAACGACCGGACGCTCCGTGTTTTAGGGCGGGCCCACACCGCGGCGCAGTCTGAACGGACGTTTAACACATTGCGTGAGGCGGGTTTTGAAAACGTCAGTCTGGATTTGATGTTCGCCGTGCCGGGACAGACGGCCGCGGAGTGGCAGCGGGACCTGGAGAAAACCGTCGCGCTCGCGCCGGAGCATGTCTCGTCGTATTGCCTCACTTACGAAGAAGACACGGCGTTTTTCCAAAAGCTGGCGGCGCATGAATTTAACCGGGACAACGATCGGGACGCTGATTTTTTTGAAATGGGAATGGATCAGCTCGGTGCCGCTGGGTTCGCGCATTACGAAGTCTCGAATTACGCGCAGCCCGGCCGGGAGTCGGCGCACAACTGCGCATACTGGAAAGGCTCGGATTACCTCGGGATCGGTCCGAGCGCGTTTTCCACCATCGGGCCACGCCGCTGGCAAAACGTCCCGAATTCCGTGGAATACTGCGATCGGCTTTTCAGCAACGTCTCACCGGTTTCCTTTGAGGAACGTCTGCCGGAACGGACCAAAATCGCCGAAAAACTCGCCTTCAGTCTGCGCACAAATCGTGGTGTTCCCAACGCGGCGCTCGGCCCATGGCGCGCACAAATTCAGGAATTTCGGGAACTCGGATTTTTGCAGGACAGGGGCGACCGCGTCGTGCTTACGCGCAAGGGGAAACTGATGGCCGACGCGGTGGCGGAAACCTTTGTCTAAAGGCGGGCGACTGGTCGTCGGGAGAAATGTCGAATGAGAACCTACGACGTGATCATTGCTGGCGGAGGACCCGCGGGCGCAGCTTGCGGCGCATTTTGCGCACAGTCCGGCCTCTCAACGCTCATCCTCGAGAAGGTGACTTTTCCGCGTGATAAGGTTTGTGGGGATTGCCTCAACCCGAGCTGCTGGCCGCTTCTCGAACGCCTTGATCTTGCGAGCCGGGTGCTTTCCCTTCCGCACTCGAAGCTCGAAGAAATCGAGTTTATCGGGGTTCGCGGACGGTCGATTTGTTTTCCACTGAATGCGTCAAAGCGAGGCGAAATTGCGGTCAAGCGCGCGCATCTGGACAATCTTCTTTTGCAGAGAGCGCTCGAATGCGGAGCGGAGGTCCGGGAGAATGCGGCAATCACGTCAATCGAGCGGGGCTGGCGAGTCCACGCAGCCGAGAAAACCTTCGGCGCGCGAGTCCTGGTAGCGGCGGATGGGCGCAATTCCACCATTGCGCGATCACTGAGCCTCCTGCCGGCAGCGAAAAAGGATCGCATTGCCCTGCAGACGCACGTTCCAGCGCCACCCGGGTTCGGCGAACGCGTCATCTTGCGCTTGCTGCCGGAAGGCTACTGCGGGGCAGCCAGCATTGGTGACGGTGAGGTGAATCTTTGCCTGGTTAGTCGGCCGAAACGGATCGCCAGCCTGAAGGCATGGGCCGAGGCGAACTTCGCGGTTGCCGCGAGCACGGCGTGGCGCACGATCACTCCTCTCTCGCGGGCGCCGATTTCTCCTGCATACGAAAACCTGTTCCTGTGCGGCGACGCGGCACGCGTCGTGGAGCCCTTCACCGGCGAAGGGATTTTCTACGCCCTCGCGTCTGGCGAATTGGCGGCCCGGCATATTCGTGCGGGATCATCGCCGGGGGACTATGCGCGCGAACATGCGCGACTTTACCGGGGCCGATTATGGGTCAATGCGCTGGCCAAACGCGCGGTGCTTTACCCGCGGGCCGGAAGTCTGTTGCTCGACCTATTGAGATTTTATCCCCCTGCCCTTCGCTTTTTAACCGCGAAAGTAGTCGGCGACGCGCTCCGTTAGCAGAAGGTCAGTGGGTGAAATACTTCGGGCCCGGTGCATCGGGCGCGGACTTTACCCCTTGGTCGGGCCGCGCGCCTTCCCCTTTAACCCCGTGCCCGGCGTGAGCTTCAGCCTCGGGAGATTCCTCGAGTTGTGCGAGTTCCGCGACGCGATGTTGCTCGCAACCGCCGCCGAGAAAAGCCATTGCGCAGACGAGGGGAAGAGCCAGCCATTTCATTCTGCGCCTGATGGTAGCGATCGCCCGGCGCATTGCCAACCCCACAATTTTCCACGGACTTCGAAACCGGAAAATCGTCAGCCGGCCATGAAAGTCCCTTGACGAACGGCTCTTTGCCATTACCTTCCGCGCCTTTCATGCGGACAAAAACCATCCGGCGAGTGCTGGCCACATTTATTTTGGTAGCAAGCCTGTTCGTCGCCACACGGGTGGCGGATAGCGGCGTCCATGTCGGTCTGTTGAAAAAACCGCCGATCGTGATCGAGCACGGTGTCGCGCCGGTCGCCGCTGCACCATCGGCCGCTGTTTCGGCAAAGGCGCTTATTTTGCCAACCCAGCCAGCCTCGTCCAAGCTAGCCGTATTACAGACCGGAATCGCCTCTTGGTATCCGGGCGAAGGCGCAGGCGCGAGAGGTGACGTATTAACCGCTGCGCATCGGCGGTTGCCGTTTGGAACGCTCGTAAAAGTGATTAACCTGGCGAACAACCGCAGCGCGATCGTGCGGATCAACGACCGCGGGCCGTTCACAAAAGGTCGGATCATCGACGTCAACGCGGCGGCGGCGCGCCAGCTCGCCATGGTGCGCTCCGGCACGAGCCGCGTCCGATTGGAGCTCGTGAACGCCGGTTCAAGCGAAAGCGATCTCTGATTTCAGGATGTTTTTCCTCGTCGGCCCCACGGCGGTCGGGAAAACGGACCTCGCCGCGGAAGTCGCACAGCGGATTGGCGCCGAGATCATCAGCGCCGATGCTTTTCAGATTTATGCGGGGCTCGAGATTCTGACGGCCAAGCCTGATGCCGAAACACTCGCAAACGTGCCTCACCATCTGATTGGTGAGATTCCGCTGACGCAATCCTTCGACGCCGCGCAGTTTGCGGCTCTCGCGAAATCGCGCGCCGAAGGAATCACCAGGCGCGGTCGGCTGGTGATTGTGGCCGGCGGCACCGGTTTGTATGTGCGGGCTTTGACCCACGGGCTGTCGGAGCTCCCATCTGCGGACGAGACCCTGCGCGTCGAACTGGAAGCGACTCCTCTCGCGGAATTGCAAAGGCGTTATGCCAGACTGGATCCAGCGGGCGCAGGCCAAATTGATTTAAAAAACAAACGGCGGCTGGTGCGCGCGATCGAAGTTTGTCTGCTGACCGGGAAGCCATTCTCCGCGTTTCGAGACCTCTGGGGAAAAAAGGCAACGGTCCCCTCCGGCGTTCTACTGACCCGTGACCGGGCAGATTTCCACACGCGGATCGATGCGCGGGTGGCACAAATGTTTGAACGAGGGTTGCTCGAAGAGATTCGACAGGTCCCAGAAATCGGGCGAACCGCATCCCAGGTGATCGGATTGCGCGAGACCCGGGCCTGCCTGCGCAAAGACATTTCGCAAGCCGAAGCAATTGCACAGATCCAACTGGCAACCCGGCGCTATGCCAAACGTCAATTGACGTGGTTTCGGAGCGAGCCTAGTTTTGAGCCGCTGAATCTCACCACTTTTCCCCCGGCGTCCGCGGTCGATTGGATCGTGCGGAAGGCGCTTTCGTCTCTGCCTTCTCCGCATGTTTGAAACGCAGGCGAATCGCAGGGAGAGGGCGCTCCTGGTCGGGCTCGAACGCGATGGCGCGAATAAGTGGGAACTGCGTGACTCGCTGGAGGAACTCGCGGAGCTCGCGCATTCGGCTGGTGCAGAAGTCGTCGGCACAATGACCCAGCGGCTCGATCAACCAACCGCGCCCTTTTACATCGGGAAGGGAAAGGCCGAGCAAATCGCGGATCGTTGCCGCGCGGAAAACATCACGTCAGTGATTTTCGACGACGAACTTTCCCCCGCGCAGGGGCGAAACCTGGAGGAACTTACTTCGCGCAAGATCCTCGATCGCACGCAATTGATTCTCGATATCTTCGCGCAGCGCGCTCGCTCGCGCGAAGGCCGGTTGCAAATCGAGCTGGCGCAACTGCAATACCTCCTGCCGCGCCTCACGCGGATGTGGAATCACCTCTCGCGACAGAGCGGCGGGATCGGGACCCGCGGCCCGGGTGAGACGCAGCTCGAAGTCGATCGACGTCGCGTGCAGGAGCGAATCGCGCGGCTGGAACGCGATTTAACCGAGGTCAGAAAGCATCGCCTGATCCAGCGGGAAGGACGCCGCCGGCATCATTGGCCGGTCGCCGCGCTCGTCGGCTACACGAACGCCGGGAAATCGACGCTCCTCAACCGTCTTACCGGAGCAGGTGTGGTGGCGGAGGACAAACTTTTCGCAACCCTCGATCCGACGACGCGCCAGCTCGTGCTGCCCAACAAACAAAAAGTGCTGCTGACGGACACGGTCGGTTTCATCCGCAAACTACCACACACCGTAATTGAGTCCTTCAAAGCCACACTGGAAGAAGTGCATGAAGCCGATCTGCTCATTCACGTTGTCGATTTGAGCCATCCACAATTCCAGGAGCAGATCGAAGCGGTAAATTCGGTGATCCAGGAGCTCGATGCGCATGGAAAACAAACGCTCACCTTGTTTAACAAAGTGGATGCATTGGAAAATCGGGAACTGGTTCCGGCCCAAGTGCGCGCCTGGCCAAATAGTGTGATCATCTCCGCCGCCCATGGGGAAGGAATGGAGGCGATGCTGCAGGAACTCGAGCACCAGCTCAGCGCCTGGAGGTTGCGCGCTTCGTATTGTATTCCGGCGCACGAAGCGGCGCTGATCGCGGAGATCCATCGCGTCGGTCACGTGCTCGACATTCGTTACGAGGATGAGGTCGTGCACGTGCGCGCACATGTGCCGCCGGAGCTGGAAGGCCGCCTTTCTGCCTTCGCCGAGACCGCAGACGGCGTCGCCTCCGCTTAATCCTCCAGAAGCCAGCGTGTCGTCGGGGCGCTCAGGCGAGCGCGTCGAAAAACTCGGCAAAACTTTTCGGCTCCCGGATCAGAGCGTTGATTCGATCGGCCTGACCTTCCTCAAATGCCTGCCTCAGGCTCACGGTTTTGGTGCGCTGCCCGCGACGAAAAACGACTTCGTCCCACTGAACCGATTCAATCTCAGCGTTGAATTTCGCGACTGAGCGTCCGCGAAAGTAAGCGCGCGTTGTGGGCGGGGGCTGAAAAATTGCGTCCTTGATTTCCTGCTCGGAAACGAAGCGGCGCATCTGGCCGCTGCGCACCAGTTCGTAGTGCAGCCCCTGTTCCAGCGCCACGTTATGATATTCGAGGTCGATGGACTGAAGCCACGGGTCCGTCCATTCGATCTGTTCGCTTTCACGAAAGGTGGTGAGCAGGAATTTCTTGGCGACCCAGTCCACGCGATCCCCGCAGCGTGTGACATCCGTTTGCAGATCGTTTAACACCTGCTCCCACTCGCCGAGCAGCCAGCGTGTCTCCTCATCCTGCGCGCAGTGCTGCTGCGCCGCCTTCAAATAAAGCCGCTGCACGTCAATAGCCGAGATTTTCCGGCCATCGCGCAGCTCGACAATCCAATCGCAAGTCTGATCGCGGCTGATGGCCTTTGTCGCCTCGACCGGATTCGCCAACTCGAGCTGGGGCGCCTGCTTTTGTTCGATCAAGCCGAGCACTAGCGCGGTCGTGCCGATTTTCAGAGCCGTGGCGATCTCGCTCATGTTCGAGTCGCCGATGATGACGTGCAGTCGTCGATATTGTCGGGGATCCGCGTGAGGTTCGTCGCGGGTGTTGACGATCGGCCTGCGGTTCATCGTATCGATCGAGCAGAGCACCTGGAAAAAATCCGCGCGTTGTGAGATTTGAAAAATACCCGGCTGGCCGGTCGCGCCTTCCGCCTCAATGCCAAGTTTTCCCGCTCCCGCGAAAATCTGCCGTGTGACGAGGAACGGGACGACATCGGTGACGATTCGCCCCCACGGCACATCGCGGCGCATTAGGTAGTTATCGTGGCAGCCGTAACTGTGGCCCACGAAGTCCGTGTTGTTTTTATAGAGACGCACCTCGCGGTCGGGCGCGAGTTGCCGGTTTCGACGGCGCGCACATTCGGCAATAATCCGCTCGCCGGCCTTGTCGTGCGCCACCAGTTCGCGGAGGGTCATGCATTCCGGCGTGGAGTATTCCGGATGGGCGTGGTCGTTGTAAAACCGCGCGCCGTTTGAAAGCACCAGGTCGCTTTTGATCTCTTCAAATGAAAGCGGTCGCTTCCGATCAATCTCGAAGTAAGCCGATTCGTCCGTGTCCTGGAGCAGTTCGCTCGCGCGAAATCCACGCGCGTCCTGATGCGGATCTTCGAGGTCATAATCCCATTTCATCAAGGCCCCATGTTCGGTATAGCGACGCACAATCTCGATGGACTCGTGCACGACATCCACCTCCTGCACGCCGTCGACCGTGATGCCGTATTCGGTTTCAATTCCGAAAACGCGATTCATGCCGCCAAGTTATCGCGTGGCGGGCGAGCGTCGAATCGAAGTTGTGGCAGCTCCTGAAAAACGCACGGGAGTCCCACCAACTGAAGTGCCGGAACTTACTGTAAAAACCGTGCCAAGTTTTCCTGCTCCCACTTTTGGGCGCGCCGATACCACGGATACTGCTGCTCGCGCGCGTTGAACTTGTCGGTGTGCACGATGCGGCGCTTGCGCTTTTTATCGTATTCGTCGGGCACGACAGAATGGAGCATCTCGTGGTAAATGACATACTCTAGGAACCAGCGCGGAACGAACCGCGCATCGAGCAGCGGGTGGATGCGAATGATTTTATCCTCCTCCTGGATCGATCCGAAGATGAAGTATTCGCGTGGCCGTTCCTTCCTTTTGCGGCCCCAGATGATCGTGTAGCGGCGCAGCGAGTTGCGGAAATACTTCGCATTGAGCTTCGCAAAGATCTCCTTCAAGTCGAAATAGCGGCCTTCGTGGGCAAACGGAAGTTGCCGCTGCATCGGCAGGATCGGCCGTGAAAGAAGGCGCTTCGGGCGCTTGGCGGCGCGTTTCTTTCCCGGTCGTTGCGGTGTTGCCTTGCGAGTCATAGGAGGAATTGGGCCTCGGTAAAAATCAGACAGATCGGCTTTGCAAATCGCTGCCCGCAGGTCGAGCGGACTTCTCCTGCGCTTCCAGACGTTGTTCCAGAGCCTTCACTCTCGCATTGAGCTTCGCGAGCCGGTTGATATACGCGAACCGCGTTTTAAAATTCTCTTCGGGCATGGCCGGAATTCCGAACCAGTGCTCTTTCGCCGGAACGCTTTTGCTTACGCCGCTTTTGGCCCCGACGATGGCTTGGTCTCCGACTTCGATATGTCCCACCAATCCAACCTGTCCTGCCAGGGTGACGTAATTCCCTAGCCGCGTGCTGCCGGAAATTCCCACTTGGGAAACGAGGATGCAATGTTTCCCAATGGTTACGTTGTGAGCGATCTGAACCAGGTTATCGATCTTCGTGCCCTCCTGAATCCAGGTCCGTCCAAAGCGAGCCCGATCGATGGTCACATTGGCTCCAATTTCCACGTCGTCATCGATTTGCACAAATCCGATCTGGGGAATCTTCACGTGCGCGCCTTCCGCGAACTCGTATCCAAAGCCGTCGCTGCCAACCACCGTGCCGCTGTGAATCGTAACGCGTGCGCCAAGCAGCGAGTTTTCCCTTAGTGTGACGTGCGGGTGGATCTTACAGCCTGCGCCGAGCGTGCTTCCCTGCCCGATGAAGGAATGGGCGCCGATGAAGGTGTCAGCTCCGATCCGGGCACCTTGCTCAACGACCGCGTAAGGCTGGACCGACACGTTTTCGGCAAGCGTGACATTCTCCCCGATGATAGCGCTGGGATGCACGCCGGATGCATAGACCGGCGCGGGTGGAGCAAATTTCTCGAGAATCTGCGCAAAGGCGAGCGAGGGATTCTCGACGTGAATAAGTTCAGGCCCGATTTCTTCGCTAAATTCCAGCGGCACCAGCGCAGCACTCGCCCGGCAACGCTTGAGCGCGGGCAAATATCGAGCGTTTCCGAAAAACGTGACCTGGCCTTCTGTGGCATCCGCAATTGACGCGGCGCCGGTAATGCGCGGCCCGACGTTGCCCTCCTCTGCAAGCCGGCCGCCGACGAGCGCGGCGAGTTCGTGAATCGTAACGTCCATTTGGATTAGCGCATCCTCAATTTCCCGGAATCACGTCGGGTCGAGACACAAAAAGTCCGCTGCTCTTTCGAAGCAACGGACTTTTCACGATGGTGTTTTGAAAGGCTATTTTTTCGGGCTCGGCGCCGCTTTTTCAGCGGGGGCAGCGCCCGTGTCTTTCGGGCGGTTTTTGTTCAACGCCGTAATGATGCGATCACTGAAGTCGTCCGAATCACGCGAGAAGAGAAGGATCGGCACGCCGTTCAGGCTCTGGCCCGATTTGTCGAAGACCAGATCGTAGGAATTGCTCTTCACTTCCTCCTGCACGAGCTTCGTGATTTCCTCGACAATCCCGTTGCGCATGCGAACAGCCTGTTCTTGCAGTTGCTTTTCACGGGTGGTGCGGAATTCGCCGATCTCTCGTTCGAGATTTTTGGTCTCGCTGATCATATCGTCGCGCTTTTTGCCGCTTTCGTCCTTTTTGTCCTTGCTGAGAGCCGTATTGTTCAGGTCCTCGTTCAGCTTGTTGATGGAATCCACCGTCTTTTTGTAGGTGTCCATCCGATCGTCGAGTTCCTTCTTTGCAGCAGCGCGCGCTTCATTGATGCGCGACTCGGCGTCCTTGGTTTTGTAGTAGGAGGAGAAAATCTTGTTCATGTCGACGGTGCCCACTTTGGATTGAGCGAGCGATGCCATGGAACTGGCGAGGAGAAAGGTCACGGCCAGGGCTGGAAGGGTCAGTTTTTTCATAAAAGAATGGGCGATTCGAAGTGAGCGTGAGACTGCGGGGAGCCGCTTATGTTCAAAATTGATAGCCGATGGTAAAGTTGAATTTCCCGCTATGGCCTCCGCCATCGCTCGACTGAATCGGAATTCCGTAGTCCAGCCGAACGGGGCCGATGGGCAAATCGAGCCGGAGGCCGATGCCGAAATCTGAATTCAGATCGTCAATCCCGAATTGGTAGGCGCCGCGATTCACAAAGCCGGTATCATAAAACACTGCGCCACGAACCCGGTCCACGATCGGGAAGGTGTATTCCAAGGTCAACCGCGCGAGAGTGTTCCCGCCGATGGGCTCATCGTTTTCGTCCTTCGGTCCCGCGTGCCGGTATTTGAACCCGCGCAGATTGTTCGCACCACCCAGATAGAGCCGGTCAAAAATGGGAACGTGGGAGCCTCCGTTAAAATTATCGACAGTGGCGATCTCGCCATTGATCAGGAAGATGGTGTCCCAAGGCAGATGAAAATACTGGCTGCCGGTTAAATCGAAGCCGTAGATATCGACGTTGCCGCCGAGCGGACCACCTGCGATATAGCCGGAAAGGTCCACCCGCTGGCCCTTGCGCGTGAGGAAAACACTATCACGCGTGTCGTAAGTGACGCCGGTCGTGACCGAGCTTTTCAGGTGATTGCCCGCATCTTCCCGGATCGTGTTCGAGACGTCGGAGGAAAGGTGGAAAATGTCGATTTCCTCGAGCCGGTAGTCGAGGCGGACGGAAATGTCCTGCGTGAGCGCTTTGCGGGCGTTGAGATCGAACCCGTAGTTCCGCTGATCGTAAACGGACGAGACGAACTGCGCCTCGTTGTAAAATACTTCGCCGCCGACGGAGACTTGGTAATCGAGGAACCACGGCTCAGTGAGCGAGATGAGGAAATCTTTCCGCTTCGTGCCGTATTGGATTCGTGTCCGGAAACGCTGACCACCGCCAGTGAAGTCCGGCCATTTTAACAAGTCGAAATTGGACTGCTGCACCTCCACGAAGCCGAGGAGGCTGTCGATCGTCGAGAAGCCGGCGCCGAAATTAAACGAACCGGTCCGTTTTTCCTCCACGAGCACATTAAGGTCCTTACGCCCCGGAACGAGCGTATCGGACGGATACGACTCGATGCGCGAAAAGTAGTTCAGGTTTTGCAAGCGTTGCTTGCTCGCGTCGACCCGGGTGGTGTTGTAGACCTCGCCCGGCGCGACCGCCAGCTCCCGCCGGATCACCTTGTCCTTGGTCCGCGTATTTCCGCTGATGTTCACCCGTTCGATATAGGATTGGTTCCCCTCACCGAGACGATAAACGACGTTGATGACATTCGAGCCGCCATTGGCTGTATCCGCCGTAGCCTGCAGGTCAATGTAGCCGCGCGCGCCGTAGAGATCGCTGATCGCCTTCACATCTGCCTTCAAGTCAGCGGGCGAGAAAACGTTGCCTTCGTGCGTCTTCAACTGCGCCGTCACCTCGTCCGGCGTGAAAACCTGCGCACCGGCCACCGCGACGCTTCCGACGTGATATTGCGCGCCTTCCCGGATCGGGAAAAACAGCGTCACGTCTTTGTCGCCCGTGCGGTCGATTCTCACGTCTCCAATCGCGACATCAACGTAACCGTGATTCTGATAATACTCGCGCAGCGTCTGCACATCCGCATCGAGCTGTTCGTTTTTGAGCTGGCCGGCTTTGGTCAGGAACGAGAGAAGGTTCTTCGACTTCGTCTTCAGCACTTTGCGCAACTGCTTCTCGGTGAACGCAGTATTTCCCTCAAAATGGATCGCGCTAATCGCTGTTTTTCCTCCTTCGTTCACCATGAAAACCACGCGCGCCTTGCCGGTCGCATCCTCGATGTCCGTCTTTTCGGTCACCTGTGTGTCGGTGAAACCTTTACTCGCATATGCGTCGAGGATCTTCTGACGATCAGCCTCAACGCTCGCTTCGCTCAAGGCCTCGCCCGGCTTGCTGGAAAACTGCTTTTTTAAGCTCCCGGCCTTTACTTTCGTCGCTCCCTGCACTTCCAGGGTGCCGATGGTGGCCTTTGACTGCACCACTACGATCACCTTCACTCCATCCGTCACTGGTTGCCCAAAAATCCGCACGTTGGTGACATTTCCCGTCGCATAAAGATTGCGCACATCCTCCTCGACTGTGCCCTGACTGTAGGGCCGCCCAACTTTGGTTCGCATGTTCGCCAGGATCCGCTCGCGGCTTACGGTTGAAGGTCCGGCGTATTGGATGTCGATCTGTTTGACGATGGGGGCTGGCGCCTCCTGCGGCTGCGCAAAGGAGTTCATCACCGTGCAAATGATCGCCAGCAGGCAAAACCAGGCGCGGGCGGCGGATCGGATTCTGAAGAGTTCTTTCATAAAAAAGTCGCTCCGATCCGGTCAATGCTGGGCTCCGGCGGCAACGGGCGAAATAGATGGTGAATTGCCCCGAAAACGTCAAGACGTGATTTAGCGAAGCGGGATGAAGGTGAGCGACGAATAGGGTGTGGCGTTGCTTTAAGAGAGGTCGCGCGATAGAGTATCGTCCCGCCATGCCCTCCTCCACGTTCACTTGCACGCACTCGGTGCGCCTTTTTCTCTCTGCGGTTTTGACCGCCTTGGCGCTGCAGTTTTGCACCCCCCTTACCGCCCTTGCGGCCTTCGGGCTCACGAGCAGTGGGGGTTATTACACCGTCGATACGAATGCAGGTCTCGTTTTCAAAGTGAATCAGTCCAATGGCGACATCACGTCGCTCCTCTACAATGGAGTCCAATATCAATACTCCGCCAAGGGATCGCATATTAACTCCGGCCTAGGCACCACGGGGGTCACGGTTTCCGGCACCACGGTGGGCACAGATTACGTCAAAATCGGTGTCACTGCCACGGGCATCTCCTCCGGGACCACGGGAACGCTCACGCACTACTACATGGCGCGCAAAGGATTCAGCCACATTTACATGGCGACCCACTTTACGGAGGAACCGGCGATCGGGCTGGTTCGCTTCATCGTTCGGATCCCAAATGGGTTGCTGCCCAATGGGCCGACCCCGTCCGAAATTCGTAACACCGACAGCACTGTTGAGTCCGGCGATATTTTCGGATTTAGCGGCACGAACGCGAACGTCGCGCTTCGTGGCCAGACCCGCTCCAAGCACTATTCAAACCAGCGACTGAAAGATTGGAGCTACACCGGTGCCACGGGCACCAACGTCGCCGCATGGATGGTTCGCAGTAATCACGAGGGCGACTGCGGCGGCCCCTTCTGGCGCTGCCTGATCAACCAGTGCGGCGATCAGCAGGAGCTTTATGAAATCGTGAATTACGGCGAGGCGCAGACCGAAGCCTTCCGCACGAACATCCTCAATGGCCCTTACACTCTCGTTTTCACGAATGGCGGAGCGCCACCGGCACTCGATACCTCGTGGGTCGCGAACATGGGACTCGTCGGCTATGTGGGCTCGTCGGGTCGCGGCACGGTCACCTGTGGCGGCATCTCGGGCCGTGACACCAGCTATACCTACACCGTCGGCTTCGCGAATGCCGCCGCGCAGTATTGGACGGACGCCGCGGCTAGTAACGGCGCGTTCACGATGACCGGGATGCTCTCCGGCACTTACACCATGAGCATTCATAAAAACGAGCTGGTCGTTTACACAACAAGCGTTGCGGTCACGGCGGGAGGACTGGTTACTCTCAACCCGATCACCATCACCAACGATCCCAGCGCCACGGTGCCTGTCTGGCGGATTGGAAATTGGGATGGCGCGCCCAACGAGTTCTTGAACGGGGACAAAGTGACGACGATGCATCCATCGGACGTGCGCATCGCCACATGGAATCCCGGCCCTTACGTGGTCGGGACCTCTTCCCCGGCGACAGGGATTCCGTGCTATCAATGGGGCGACGTAAATTCGAATCAAGTGATTAACTTTACCGCGACCGCGGTCCAGGCTGCCGCGGCGAATACGATCCGGATCGGGATCACCAATTCCTATTCCGGGGCGCGTCCCAAGATCACCGTCAACTCATGGACGTCCAGCAATCCCGCGGCGCCCTCTTACGCCAAGACCCGGTCGCTGACGGTGGGAACCTATCGCGGTTTCAACACCACCTACACTTATACCGTGCCTGCCGGAACGCTCGTGAGCGGCACCGCCAATACGATCACGATTTTCCCCATCAGCGGCTCGACCGGAACCGGTTTTCTGAGCCCCGGATACAGCCTGGACTGCCTGGACATTTACCAAGGCACGGCGCGGACGCTCGCCGTCCCAAATGCGCCGAGCTTCACGGCAACGGCCGGAAACGGACAGGTCTCGCTGAGCTGGCCGGCATCCAGTGGGGCGGCGGGTTACAACATCCAGCGCGCCACGATCAGCGGCGGCCCTTACACCGCCATCGCGAGCGGAACAGCCACCACCTACACCGACACTGGCCGCGCAAACGGCACCACCTATTACTATGTGGTCAGCGGGAGCAACACGAGCGGAACCGGCGTCAACTCCGCGGAAGCCAGCGCCACGCCGGTTCCTCCGCCCGTCGCGCCCACCGGTCTTATCGCAACCCCCGGCGACGCTCAGGTAGCGCTAAATTGGACCGCTCCCGCCAACGCGACCCGTTATATTGTCTCGCGCAGTCTAACCAGCGGCACCGGTTATTTGGCACTTAGCAGCTCGGCCGTTGGCACCACTTACACGGATGCTGGCCTGACCAATGGCACTCCCTACTACTACGTTGTAGCAGCAGCGAATGTAAGCGGCACCAGCGCCAACTCTGCTGAGGTAAGCGCCAAGCCCGCGCAGACCTTCGGTCAATGGCGCGTCGCCGCCTTTCCCGGCCAAACCGATCCGCTGGTTATTGGCCCCAATGCCGACCCCGACCGTGACGGCGGCTCCAATCTCCTCGAATACTTTCTCGCTTCCAATCCTAACACAGCGGATACGCTGGGGCTCGTCACCGCCAGCCGCGACGAATCAGGCAACGTAGTCCTGACCTTCCGCATGTCGAAGAACCTTTCCGGCATTACCTACGCGGTTCAGCAATCCCCCGATCTCCGCACCTGGACCGCTATCGCCGCAGCGCCGGTTGTAATCAGCGAACAGAGTGGCTACTATGTCATGAGGGCCACGGCGAGCCTCGCAGAGAACGGTAAACTTTTCCTCCGCCTCTTCATCACTTCACAGTGATGCCTTAAGACCGCGCAGGCCGTGCAAGCAAATGTCTTGTCTGCCTCCGCCGGGAATGGTCAGGTGCTCCGGTATGACAAACCGGGCATTTCTATCTCTCGGCCTCTCGGTCCTGCTCCTATTCAACTCCCGCGCGGACGCCGCGGACGCGAAAGCCGAACTGGAGGAGTTGATCGGCAAGGTAAAGACGAAGCTTCAAGCCGGTAAAAAATCCGAGCAGGACCTGGCGGAGGAGTCAAAGGCTTCGACACGCTCCTGGCCGAGCACAAGGGAGAAAAGACGGACGAGGTGGCGCAGATCCTTATCATGAAGGCGCTCCTGTATGTCCAGGTCCTCAATGACAACGCGAAAGGGATGCAACTGCTTCAGAAAACGAAGGAAGAGTTTCCCGACACCCAAGCGGCAAAGAAAGTGGATGAGATCCTCGCATCCGCGACGAAACAACAGGAAGCGGAGAAGATCCAGCGCAGCCTGGTGGAAGGCACCGCCTTTCCGGACTTTGATGAAAAAGACCTCGACGGCAAGCCGCTCTCCGTCTCCCGCCTCAAGGGCAAGCTGGTGATGATCGACTTCTGGGCCACGTGGTGCGGCCCGTGCGTGCAGGAGTTGCCAAACGTGTTGAAGACCTTCGGGAAATACCACGACAAGGGCTTTGAGATCATCGGAGTCAGCCTCGATCAGGACCAGGAGAAACTAACCTCCTTCCTGAAGGAAAAGAAAATGACCTGGCCTCAATACTTCGACGGCAAGGGATGGGGCAACAAGCTCGCGGCGAAGTATGGCATTAACAGCATTCCCGCCACCTATCTCCTCGGCCGGGACGGCAAAATCATCGGCAAAGGCCTGCGCGGAGAAGCTCTCGGGAAGGCGGTCGGCGACGCGCTCGCGGCGAAGTAACGCCGCAAGCAACCTGCTCCGCTCCTACCGGCGGCCTGAACCGCGCGAATGACCGGCACCGTCGCCGCGACGATGGCCGCTACCGGCCGTGCGTCCACCGGGTGTGTGCGGCGTCCAGTTGTTCGGCGTGGGGCGGGAGTGGTTCGTGTTGCGACGCGGCTCGCGTGGCGCGCTGGATGGCGCCGGGGCCGAGGCGGCGTAGTCGAAGCCTTCGGCACGTTTGCGGACGATGCCCCGCCCGATGAAGCGCTCGAGCGAGCGCAGCGAACCGTGATCCTCCGGCGTGACGAAGCTGATGGCGTCGCCGACGGCATTGGCGCGGCCGGTGCGTCCGATGCGGTGCACGTAGTCCTCGGGATGCAGGGGAAAATCGTAATTCACCACGTGCGAGATCCCGTCCACGTCAATTCCGCGCGCAGCGATGTCGGTGGCCACGAGCACGCGGACTTCGCCGGACTTGAAGGCCTTCAACGCGCGCAGCCGCTGGTTTTGCGAGCGATTGGAATGCAGCGTCGCCGTTTTGATCTGGCTGCTCTCGAGCCGCTTGGCGATCCGATCCGCGCCGTGCTTGGTGCGCGTGAAAACGAGGACGGAATCGAACACCGGATCGCCCAGCAGATGCGTCAACAGCGAGGGCTTCAGGCCGGCGGACACTTCATAAACGAGCTGCGTCACCGTCTCCGCCGGATTCGCGCGCCGGCCGATCTGCACGATCTTCGGCGACTTCTGAAACTCGTGCGTGAGCGCCTCGATCTCGCGCGAGAGCGTGGCGGAAAACATCAGCGTCTGGCGCTTCTGCGGCAGCGCTTTCACGATGCGCCGGATCTGCGGCAGGAAACCCATGTCGAGCATCCGGTCGGCCTCATCGAGCACGAGAAAATCAATGCCGGAAAAGTCGCCGTGCCGCTGTCCCATCAGGTCGATCAGCCGCCCCGGCGTGGCGATCACGAGATCCACCGCGGAACGCAGCGCCTCGATCTGCGGGCGCTCCCCCACTCCGCCGTAAACGGTGGCCATGCGCAGCGGCAGATATTTCGCGTAGGCCCGCACGTTTTCTTCGATCTGCACCACCAGCTCGCGCGTCGGCGCTACGATCAACACACGCGTGCCTCTTCGCGGCCGAGGCTCCGGCGCGGCGGTGAGGAGCGAGAGGATTGGCAAAACGAACGCCGCGGTTTTTCCGGTGCCGGTCTGCGCGATCCCGATCAGGTCATGGCCTGCGAGGATCGGCGGGATGGCTTCCGCCTGGATCGGCGTCGGCTCGGTGTAGCCGGCGTCCTGGATGGCTTTGAAAATGTCGGCTCCGAGATTGAGTGCGCGGAAAGGCATGGGGCGTGGACAGTAGCAGTCATTCGCGCCTCGGCGCACTTTTTCTCACGTCCGCAAAAGCGGCGCTCAGCGTGCGCGCCGGCGAAGCCCTCGAGCCGCGAACAAGACTCCGGCACCGCCAAGCAACATGCCCCAGGCGCCCGGCTCGGGCACGAGCTGCAGCGCCACGTCATTCCCAGCCCCTTCAAACGAACTGGTCGCCGTGTCCGCGGTGTAGCTGATCTTGTAGGTGTTGCCGCCGACCGTGAAGGTGGAATCCTGAGTCAGGACCGTTGGGGTCCCGTTCACGCTGACAAACGTGCCGGGGGTGCCGACGATACTATCTGACAGATCGTTGATCAGGAGATAAAGCACGTCGTTGACGGCGGGGGTGTAGCCGCTGAGCAAGCTGAGTTGAAGGTCGCCGCCGTTGAGCGTTACTCCTCCGGTCGCATTCACACGATCCGAGATGCCGCTCGCAAAGTCAGTCCCGGGCGTGGTCCGGCCGAGCTGGAGCGCGAGATGCGCACCCGAGTTCATGGTGAAGTTGCTCGTGTTCAAAGTTGTCCCGCTGGTCGTGACGCTCAGGCTCGGGCTTACCTTCGCGCCACTGTTTGCGGCAATCGCGGGTCCAAGCGTGACATTCCCCACCCGGCCACTGCCGGAGAGAACCGCTGCCGTCGCGAGGTTGAGCGCATCACCCACCGTGACATTGCCAGTAGCCGAGATGGAACCGGAGACGACGAGTGTCCCCGCGTTGATCGCGGTGGCGCCGGTGTAGGTGTTGCTGCCCGAGAGCGCGAGGGTTCCCGCCGTCGCTTTTGTCAGGTTCAGGGTGCTGGAGCCGCTGGAGATCACGCCCCCGAAGATCCCTGATCCGACGGTGATCGAGCTCGTGCTGGAAGTAACGGGATTCATGATCGTGCCCGACCCGTTGAGCACGCCGAGCTGCACGGATGCGCCGGTCGCGGCGGCGGTGCCACCCACCTGCAGCGTGTTCCCGGAATTTACCGTCCAAGTTGCGTTCGCGCTACCCGCTGTGTCGCTGCCGAGGCGGACAAAACGGTTCCCGATGGTGCCCGAAACCGTAACCGCGCCGTTGTAGCCGGAGTTGTCTCCCATAAAGGAAAAAACGCTGGCGGCGTTTGAAGCGTTGTTCTGAATCGTGAGCGGAGCCGCCCCTGCCAAATTCCCCGTAATGGTGATTGGCTGGCTTCCAGCACCGTTGCTCGGACTGTTTGAAACGTGGAGAATACTCGTGCCGCTAATATTGAGTGACCCACTGAGCGTGACGCTATTCCCGGCCGTGGAGTTGGCGGAAACAAGATTTAGAATACCGCCATTGAGGATGTTGACGGCCGCAGCCGAAGTAAATACCCCGCCATTGGCCTGCATGCGAAGGGTGCTTGAGACGTTAAAGGTGACGTCGCTGTTGATCGTCTGATTTCGGCTACCTCCGCTCTGGACCGTTAATGCGGAACTCCTGTTCGCGTTCGTGCCGTTGGTAATAACCGTTCCCGCGGTGCCGTTACCTACATTGAAAGTGCCATTCGTTACCAGGTAGCCGGAGTGAATCACGATCGTTCCGCTACCGGAAGTCGTCACCGTGAAACCGCCCAGGTTGAAAGACGATAAGGCAGCATTACTCGCCGAACCGGTTCCGGAAAAAATCAGGTCTTCCAACTGGCTGAGCGCGAAAGCGGATTCAAATGATCCACTCCCCGTGGTCGGGCTCGTGATATTCGCGCTCGCATCAGCGACCGCCCAAGTTTGGTTGGCTGCAATTAGAACTGAGCTGCCGATTAGAAAAGTCCTCGTGGCGTTGCTCATGTCGATGCCAGAAGCACCGAGGGTAAGCGTGTTTCCAGTGCCGCTAATGACGTAGGCTTTCAGAGCGCCGGAGGTCGCGCTCAGCGCTGGATTTGCCACCCGTATTCCGCCCCAGCTCAAATCCCCGCCGTAGAGCGTGGTCACCGTTCCCGTCCCGCTCTGCTGGATGGTGGAATCAAACACCGCCACGTCTCCGGGCCCCGGCGCGGTGGGTGGCGGCAGCACGCCCCCGCTGGTCGAGACCCAGCTATTCGAGTCGGTCAGGATCGTCTGGTTATTGGCTTTAAAGATATCCGCCGCCCACGCCGGAGCGGCGGGCAGCAGCAGAGTTCCGGCAGCGGCAAGGAGGAAGCGGAGGGAGCTTTTCATCATACGGTATTGATTTTGGAAAGTTGCGCGCGCCCGCGTGGATGCAGCGCCCGGGTGGCGGGAGAGCTGGGAGGACGCGAGCCTTGTTCCGATAAAACTGGAACCCGCGCGTGTCAACGCAAATTCACGCCAAGCAGTCGGTGCCCGCCGCCCACCTGCCCTGTAATCCAAACTAAGTTTCGGATCTCACTTGTAGTTTTCAATAGGGATTAGCCGTATGGCTACTAGATGTAGATGTTTCGGTCGAACGTTACAATATCGTAAGGCTTGAGTTGAAATGTAGCTCCAGGAATTCGGAAGGTCGGAGCTTCGTAAATAACCTTGTCCTCCTGTCCCATCAATATTTTAGGCCCGATCAACGTTGAACCTCGTTCTGGCTTCACGAAAACAAAGATACGTTCGTGCCGCCAGACGAGGACTGAGCCGCTGAAATTCTTCTTCGCCTTAGCTGGTGGCGCCTTCAGCAGAGATTCGATCGTTGCGGTCGCGGGAATCCAATAAAGGCCGGATGGGTCAACAGCGCCCTCTATAGCAATGCATATCTTCCCCGGGCGCTTCATGTCCGAATTCCCGCAACTTTGGCTCCTTCCAGAAGGCGTCAAATCCCGCTGACCTTGCTTCCAGCACGGCTTGGACATCCGCTTTTATGTCGGCAGAACTTGGTCAGCGTTGAGAAGCGCAACCGTCCTAACAAGTGCCGCGATAACCCACTTGATGTGTCGGTGCATCATAATAATGTTACAGGGTTCAGTCGTCGGGAAGAATGCCCTAAATGTAATAGGCGTTGAGGAAGAAGGTGCAAGGGGGGAGCGAGGGACAGGGAGTAGGGTGGAGGCGGTTTACAGAGGAAAAGGCGGTTTAGAGGCGAGTTATGGCTATTCATCGCCATTCGGGCGTGTGGACGAGGCCTTGAAATGTATGGTGGATGCTGGGAGGTGTGTGGTCGATGCTGTCAGGCGTGTGGAATTGGTCCTTAAGTGAGTGGTTTTTGGCGGCTTCAAAGCCGCTCGGGTCGCGTGGGGGAGGACTTTGCCGTCGGGAGTGAGGAGGTTTCCCGGTTCCGCGTGGGGCTACTTCGTCTCCATCACATACACGCCGTCCCACGGCGCGGCGGGAGGCTGGTGCAGGAGGCGCTGGCAGCGGGCGGCATACATGGGGGCGAGCGGGTCGCCCTTGGACTTCGCGAGCGCGGCCTCGAACAACCGGCCGGCTTCGCCAAACTCCCCGACGTGGTATTGCGCGCACGCCGCGTCGTATTCGCGCAGATACTCGACGGTCACGGGGTCGAGCTTTTCATCCACCCGCCCAAGCACGGTGTAGATGCGGACGGCGCGGGTCTTTCCCTTGGGCCGGACGAGGTCCACGACCTGCAGATGAAACTTCTCGCGGATCAGCTCGGCGACGCTTTCCCCGATGATCAAGTCGAGCCCGTATTCCTTGGTCAATCCCTCGAGGCGGGAGGCGACGTTGACGGGGTCGCCGATGACGGTCGGCTCGGCTTTTTCCTCGGAGCCGAGCGCGGCGAAGATGACTTCGCCGTAGTTGATGCCGATGCCCATCTGGAGCGGCACCCAGCCGCGCGCGGGCCACTCGGCGTTGAGCTCGCGCAGGCTTTTTTGCATGCGGAGCGCGGTGGTGACGGCGAGCTCGGCGTCGCGCGCGGGTCCGTCGCTGTGGACGTTGCCCCAGACGGCGAGGACGGCGTCGCCGATGAATTTATCGAGGGTGCCATCGGCGGCGAAGACGCATTTGACCATCTCGGTGAAGTATTCATTGAGCTGCGCGACGAGCTGGGTGGAATCGGCCTGCTCGGTGAGCGAGGTGAAACCGCGGAGATCGGTCATCAGGACGACCACGCATTTGCGGACGCCGCCGAGCTGGAGGAGGAAGCTCTCGCGATTATCGACGACTTCGCTGACGACGTTCCTGGAGACGAAGCGCTCGAAGATGCGTCGCACCCGGCGGCTTTCCCGCCGCTCCAGCCATTGCTGCCAGATGAAAGCGGTGACGCCGCTGAGATCGAAGGCGAAGAGCGGCGCGAGCAGCGGCGCGAGGAATCGGCCGTGATCGTAAAGCAGCGCCACCGCGCCGAGATACGCGGCGCTGCCGGCGACGAGGACGACGAAGCGGATGATCGGCTGCGAGACCGCGAGACTGAGCGCGAGCGCCGCCAGTCCCGCCGCGGCGATGATCAGCGCTTCCGCCAGCGGGCCGGGCCGGGTGACGAAGCTGGACTGCAGCGCCTCGTTGAGCGCATTGAGGTGGACCTCCGGGCCTTCCATCAGGCCGAGCGGCGTGGGGAGCTGATCTTTCAGGAAATTCCCGCACGGGCCGACGACGACGATCTTGTCGCGAAAGAATTCGCCGTTTTGAAAATTCTCCTTCCACGCCTCCGGCACGAAAAGCAGGTAGGCCGAAAGCGGGCGGAAGCCGCCGCGATCTGCGGCCGAGGCAAAGCGCAGGGTTTTCGGGCCGGTGGGGATTTTATCAGCGAGCCCGATCTTCCGCAGGACACGAGCGCTCAGCGATTCGAACTGCGCTTCGCCTTGAACCGGCGCGGTATGGAAAATTTCGGAAGCCGAAACACGGTAGCGAGCCGCGCGGACGACGTCGTCGAGCGGATTGGGCCAGAAGTTGACAAAGCCGACGCGGTCATCGGACGCGCCGTTTTCCACGAGCGAACTGGTCGGCACGGAAAGGGTGCGCGTGGCGCCGGCGCCGTCCTCGTCCACGAAGTTGCTGCCGATCACGACGCGGTCGCGCCAGCGATCGAGGGCGGCCCGCAGCGCCTCATCGCCCTCGCGCGGCGTGGGGAACAGGAGATCGAGCGCCACCACGCGCGCGCCGGCCTGCAGGAGCCGGTCGACAATCATCGCATGCACCTCGCGCGACCACGGCCAGCCGGCGGCGATCTTTTGCAGCGCCGGAGACGCGGCTAGCTCTCCGCTGAAGGCGTTCGAGCCGAAGTTGATCGAGGCGTCGTCGATCGCGAGATAAACGAGGCGCGGATCCACGGCCGAACGGCTGGCGAAGCGGACCAGCGCATCGAGCCCGCGCATTTCCGCCTGCTGAAACGGAGTCGAGGTAAAATGCAACGCGAGGACCGCGGTGGTGCAA
This sequence comes from Chthoniobacter sp., assembly GCA_034667645.1. GTDB lineage: Bacteria > Verrucomicrobiota > Verrucomicrobiia > Chthoniobacterales > Chthoniobacteraceae > JAJPJG01. Next base: position 39,838 of record JAXDQV010000146.1, on the reverse strand, counting down.
AGGGCGCAGATGGCCGCCATTTGCGCGCGATGAGAGGGAAGCCAGCGTTGCACGTTAGCGGTGTAGCACCGGCCCAATGCACAAACAACCTCGGCGCGGATGTTTTCCGTTGACTTGCCGCATTGCATCGGAAAAATGCGCCCCTGTGTTCGCCCGGCCCGTCCGCTTCCAACTCGGTGTTCTGACCGCGGCCAGTCTGTTTTCGCTCGGTGGCACCGGCGCCGCAGCTCAGCCGTTTGACTCCGCCACTGTCACGCGAATCGAGAATCAGGTCTCCGTCGGCCAGGGCGCAAAAGCCGCCGAACGGCCCGCCGCCGTCTCCGATGTGATCAAGGGCGAGGAGTATCTCCGGACCCTGACCGAAGCGCGAGCAGAACTGAAATTCAGCGACCACTCGATCGTGCGCGTCGGACAGAACAGCGTGTTCACTTTCGACGCCGGCTCGCGGACGCTCTCGCTGGAAAAAGGGACGATGCTGTTTTACATCCCGCCGGGATCGGGTGGCGGCCAGATCAAGACGCGGGCCTTCACGGCCGCCGTGACGGGAACGATCGGGCTCGTCTCCGAGAACCTGATCGCGGTGTTGCGCGGCACGCTGCACACGCAATGGGGCGATGTGCCGAAAGGCTGGGCGGTGGATTCTTCGGGACACATCTTCCAGTTCGACCTCGACGAGGTGGTGAAGACGAGCAAGCTCTTTAACTTCGGTGGACCGCCGCCGAGTTTTCCGCTCGGTTCGCCGCTGGCGCCGGTGGATGACGAGGTCGCAGGCGTCCTCGCGGAATTTCCGGGCCTGCCTGACCTGCATTTCCTCGACATTCAGGAAGCCACGCAGATCAACCCCCGCGTTCGCGATTTCCTGAATACCCCGCACGAAGTGGAGCCGGTGGCCCCCCCGACGCCAACGCCCACGCCAACCCCGACGCCGAAGCCCGTCCGGAGTCCCGGGCAAGGACAAGTCGGAAGGAGCACGCGATGATTTCCTGCAAAGTGAAATCCACTTTCTGTGCGACCGCCGCGCTCCTCGCCTCCGCGCTTCTCGCCACGGCGCAATCTTCCGACAAAAACGTGGTCGGGAACGAGAGCTCCGTCAGGCTGAGCGATTCCGAACGCGAAGACATGGGCGACATTCGTCCGGCAAAACCCGATTCCTTCCTGTCGCACCTGCGCGGCAGCGTCCAGGCACGGGAGGAATTCGTAACCAACGCGAAGCTGCTGGGCAACCACAGCAGCGGCGATTTGCTCAGCTTTCCCACCGGCGAAGTCGGATTCAATCATGCGCTTGGCCACGGACTAAGCATTGATACCGTCGTCAGGGCAGAGTCGGCGGTTTACGCCGATCACGGCAACCGCAGCTTCTGGGGCTTCAGCGGAAATACTTTTCTCGACTGGCGTCCCAAGCCGACCTGCCCGCGGCTCTTCGTCGGTGCCGAGCCCTATCACTACACCTCCTATGACACCGGACACCGGCTGTCGGAAGCGATGGTTTTCTCGACGGGCATCGATAATGGCTACGTCTTCAACGAGCACCGCACTCTGCTCACGGTCGCTTACAAATTCTCCGATCACTTCGCATCACCAGCTCAGGACGATCGCTACGTGAATTGCGCCACCGTCAGCCTCACCCATCAGTTTCGCCCCGCGCTCTTCGGGCAGCTTTTCTACCAATTCCAATACAGTGATTACATCAATGAGCCGCGCCGCGATTCCCGCCATGTGGTGGGGGGAAATGTGATCTACCAGTTCACGGCGCATCTCTACGGCTCATTCGGCGCTGACTTTATCGACAACGACTCCACCCAGGCGCTGGCGACCTACCAGAACTTCGCCGCGCACGCGGGATTGACGCTGCAGTTCTAAAGGCGGGCGGATCTGGGCGGAAACGTCCGCATCCGGGCGGCGGGCATTGCAAATCCAGCGCTCCGCGCGACAATCTCGTCCGATGACCACGGCGAATAAAATCACCGTCACCCGCATCCTACTTATTCCGGTCTTTGTCATGATGGCGATCTACTACGGCAAAAGCGTGCAACGCGGTCAGCCCCAGCTTTGGGAGCGCTTCGCCGCCATTGCGGTGTTCATCGCCGCGGCCGCGAGCGATGGCATTGATGGCTATGTGGCGCGGCGTTTCAACCAGCGGAGCGCGCTCGGAGTCGTGCTCGATCCCATCGCCGACAAAGGGCTACTTCTCGCCGCGATCATCACGCTGAGTTTCAGCAACTGGACATATGAATTCCCGCTCTGGTTCGCGGTGCTCGTGATCACGCGCGACGCGGTGATTCTCACGGGAACCGCCGTCCTGCATTATCTCGTCGGGAAAGTGCACGTGAAGCCGAGCTGGGTAGGAAAAGTCGCCACCGCGCTCCAGATGATCTCCATCGCCTTTGTCATGCTGCAGCTCGATTTTTTTACAAAATCGATCAGTTTTGCCGGACAAAGTTATGAGTTGCACTTCCTCGATATTCCCGTCGCCTTCGCGGGGTTGTTTACGCTCGTTTCCGGAATCGGATACGTGACGGACGGCTTTCGCCAGCTTCACGCCGGGGGCCATGGCAACTAGAACCGTCGCGATCGTCGGTCGGCCGAACGTCGGAAAGTCCGCACTTTTCAACCGTCTCGCCGGGCGCAAGATCTCCATCGTTCACGACCAACCTGGCGTCACGCGTGACCGGCTCGCGGCCGAGTGCAAACTGGGCAGGAACCCGTTCACAATCGTGGACACCGGCGGAATCGGGAGCGTGGTCGATGCGAGTTTTTCCGAGCAGGTGCGGACGGAAGCCGACATCGCCATTGCGACCGCGGATGTCCTTCTTTTTGTCGTGGACGGCCAGTCTGGCCTCACGCCTGTGGACCAGGAACTCGCGCAGGTGCTGCGGCGAGCCGACAAACCGCTCGTGCTTCTCGTCAATAAAATCGACGACCCGAAGCACACTTCCTTTGCCGATGAATTTACCCGGCTCGGTTTTAAAAACGTGCTTTCCATCAGCGCCGAGCACGGCCTCGGCATCGGGCATCTGGTCGAGCTGGCTGAAAGTTTTCTGCCCACGAAATCGGCAAACGAGAAGTCTGCGCCCGCGTCGCTCAGCATTGCGATTGTCGGCCGGCCGAACGTTGGAAAATCGTCGTTGATCAACGCCATTCTCGATGATCGGCGCACCATGGTCAGCGATATCTCCGGCACGACGCGGGATGCCGTGGACGTGCCTTACACCAGGGGGGAACAGCAATATGTGCTGATCGACACTGCCGGAATCCGCGCGCGCGGGAAGGTCGATAATTCCGTCGAAGTTTTCAGTGTCATGCGCGCGGAGAGAAGCATTCGGCGCGCGGATTTGTGCGTCCTGGTGATTGATGCGGTGCTCGGCGTGACGTCACAGGACAAAAAGATTGCGGGCTCGATTCAGAAGGCGGAAAAACCGTGCATCGTGGTGGTGAACAAATGGGATCTGGTCACGATCGAAGGCGAGCGAAAGGAGTTCCTGCACGAGTTCATGGACGACATTCGCGCCGAGCTATTCTTCGTTGACTACGCACCGCTGCTGATGCTCTCCGCAAAAACGGGCGAAAACATGGAACGGCTTTTCCGAATCGTCGAACAGGTGCGCGAGTCCTCGCGCGGGAAGATTTCCACCGGTGTTCTCAACCGGATGCTCCAATCCATTCTCACCGCCACGCCGCCTCCGATCCGAAGCGGACGGCGCTTTAAGATTCTCTATGCGACGCAGGTGGAGGCAAGCGCAGGCCAGGCAATTCCCGTTCCCCGCTTTCTGCTCTTTGTGAATGATCCAAAAGCTTTGCCGGACTCGTATCGAAAACACATCGACGCACAGTTGAGAGAAAAAGTGCGCTTCATGGGATTGCCGATCATCCTCATGTTTCGCGGTCGCCCGCCGCGCGAGAAGCAGAAGTCATAAAAAAATACTTGCGCACTTTAACTTTGTGGAGCAAAGTCATCGTCATGAATGAGCGAAACGAGGCCGAGGAGCATCTGCGCGTCATCCGCACGCTGATGGAGCGGGCCACGATTTACCGGGCGGTCTCAGCGCCGACAGCCTTGGTGGGGGGAATGCTGGCCGTCGTCATTGCGACCGGGTCGCTAATGTGGTTGCGCAATCATCCACGCTCCACGGCGGTGCCTCATTTCGCGCTGTGGTGGATTCTCGCGCTTTGCATCACGAGCGCGGCGAACACGTTCTATCTCTGGCGTGCGGCGCGCTTGCGTGGAGAGCCGCTTTTTTCCTCATCATTGAGGCTGGCAGTGAGAGCCTTGTTTCCGCCGTGCCTCACTGCGGCAGTAATTAGCCTGCCCTCGATCCTCGCGGGCCGCGACTCGCATCTCCTGGCGATTGTCTGGAGCGCCTTTTATGGATTGGCTCTGCTCGCCACCGCCCACTTCTCCCCGCGCTCCCTCGTCGTTCTTGGTTGGTCATTTTTACTCGCGGCCCTCTTCGCGCTGGCCGCCAACCACGCCTGTTACCCGAAATACATCGGCGCAGAATGGCTGATGGGCATCACGTTTGGATTGTTCCACCTCGTTTACGCGGTCGCCGCCTGGCCTCGAAAAACAGCATGAACCGATGCTCGATTTCGACAAACTCGACCGAACGATTCACGAAAAAGGAAGGCTCGCAATCATGACCTTGCTTGCCACGCGTCCGAGCTGGCCCTTTCAGGATCTGAAAGCAGAGCTCAAAATGAGTGACGGAAACCTCGTGACGCATCTGCGCACGCTGCACCAGGGCGGCTACGTGGCGGTGACCAAGGAGGTGCTCGATCGCCCGCAAACCAGCTATGCGCTGACGATGAAAGGCCGTAACTCGTTTCAGGATTATCTCCGAGTCCTGGAGGAAATCGTCAAGACCGGCCGCAGCTGATTTTTTGTCCCCACTTACTTTGTATTACAAAGCTTAACTATGATCATAAAACTGGCTGAACACTACGGACTCTGCTTCGGCGTGAGAGATGCGCTCAAGCAGGCGGAACAACTCGCGCAACACGCACCGCTCACCATCCTCGGCGAGCTCGTGCATAACCCGATCATTCGCGAGCGACTGGCCGCGCATGGCGTGAGCGAAGGCGATCCCGCGCGTTTTGAAACGAGCCGCTCGCGGCAGGTGATGATTTCGGCTCATGGCGCATCGGATCGCGCGCGGCAGGGTTGGAAACAAGCGGGGTTCGGCGTCGCCGATGGCACCTGTCCTCTCGTCCGGCACGCGCACGATCAACTGAAGACGCTGGTCTCCCTCGGATATTTCCCTGTGGTCATCGGCAAGCTGGGACACGTGGAAGTGGTCGGACTCACTGGCGACTTCCCGGAGGCGCACGTAATCGGCGCCCTCGCCGATGTCGCCCGGCTCCCTAAACGCGAACGCTACGGCGTGATCTCACAAACCACGCAGCCGCTCGATAAGGTGCTGGCGCTGGTTCAGGAAATTCGTTCGTCAAATCCAGAGAGCGAAGTTCGCTTTTGTGACACCGTTTGCCGGCCGACGAAAGACCGGCAAAACGCGCTGAAAAAGCTGCTCGCAGAGGTGGACGTCCTCGTGGTGGTGGGCGGCCGCAACAGCAACAACACACGCCAGCTCGTCGAGACCGCCACCGCGGCCGGGGTGCCGGCCCATCATATCGAGCGGGCGGAGGAACTTGAAGCGAAGTGGTTTCAAGGTGGAGAGGTGGTCGGGCTGACCGCGGGCACCTCCACCCTCCATGAAACGGTCGCAGCGGTTCGCGAGCGACTCCTGCAAATTGCGCAGACCTTTAAACAACCGTAAAACAATGAACTCACAACGCTGGCTCGCCTATTTTCAAAACAACCGGCTGAATCGCGTGGAACCGCAGTGGCATTTGCCCTGCCCTGACGAAGTTCCGATGCGCAAAAAACTTGCGCGATCCCTTTCGCATTTTGAACTGGGCGAAAGTGGCGAAGGCCGATTTCTCCTGAAGCAGGCGCGCCAATACGCGGAAGCGGCGAATGATCCGGCGTATTTTGAGGCGCTCGCGTTGTTTATCCAGGAAGAGCAGGAACACGGGCGGCTGCTGCGAGAACTGGTGAAGCGCTTCGACGGAAACCTGACGCACCGGCATTGGACTCACTCGGTTTTCCGTTTGCTGCGACGAGCCTTTGGACTCGATTTTGAAATTCAGGTGCTCGTGATCGCGGAGCTCGTCGGCACTGCATATTATCGACTGCTGCATTTGCGCGGACGTGACCCGGCGCTCGACCAGGCCTGCGCGCTCGTGCTGCGGGACGAGGCGAAGCACATCGAATTCCACTGCGACCGGCTGGCCATGCTGCATCGCGAGCTTCTGCCCTGCGAACGAGCCTTGTGGTGCTGGCAGTTTCAGGCGCTGTTTCTCGGGGCGGCACGCGCCGCGTGGCTCGATCACGCGGAGTGTCTCCTCGCTCTGGGAGCTACGCGCCACGAGTTCCTGCGCGAGGCGCGGAAGGAGTGCATCGCCTTTCTCCGCAAGCTCTGTTCGGCCGATCAACCCATAGGGATTCCAGCGCCGCATCGCGAGTGCGCGGAAGAGGCGGGAGCGCTGTAGCACCTCCAAACCACACGACGAAAACAGCACAATGAACCCACCCGAAATTCCGCTTCCCCCACCCATCGTTTCGCGCCGCCGACTGTCCGTTATTGCGGCGCTCGTTCTCCTGATCACCGCGGTGGCGGACTTCCTCTTTTGGTATGAGCTGCCAGGGATTTCGCTCTCGATCTTCGTGGTGATCCTGGGAGGGGCGGTCTGGGGAAATAAACGCGCCGGAGTGAGAATACCCGCAGCCATTGCGGTCACGGTTTTGTTAGTCGGCGCAGCAGCACAATCCGCGATCGAGATCTCGTTCTCCAATGTCCTCGTCACGATCGCGCTGCTGGTCGCCCTCACCGGCGAATCATTTTACGCGATGCTGCCGACGGGCTGGCCGCGGTGGTCCGAAGCACTTTGGTCTTTCGCCAAAACTCCCGCACGCTGGCTGCGCATCCTCGCGACGGTTTCGCGAAGCAAAGATGAGGCGCGCGGCGTCGCAAGCTTGACGCTGGAGCGGACGGCGCGGCTGGCGCGGATCTGTCTCCCCGCGCTCGCGCTGACCGTCGTTTTCGGAATGCTCCTCGGTCGCGGCAACGCCATTTTCGGCAGATGGGCCTTCGACTCCTTCGATGCGTTCTTCAAATGGCTCACCCATTTCGACATCACGTTTGGACGCGTGTTTTTCTGGATCGTCATCGCGGCCGGCGCTCTGCCCTTCGTGGAACCGGGACGTGTGCCCGACCACGCTCGCTGGTGGACGCGCGACGTGCCATCGCTCCCGGCGCCGCGGGAGCGGGCGATCCGCTTGTGGCAATCGCGTCTCGCGCTGGCGCTCCTCAATGCCCTGTTCCTCGCGGTGAATACCATCGACGCGATTTATTTGTGGATTCACAGCGCGATTCCCGCCGGTGTCACCTACAGCGAGTTCGTGCATGGCGGCGTGTTCCTTCTCGTCGTCGCCGTGTTGCTCTCGGCCGTGGTGCTCGTCGCGATTTTCCAGCAAGCCGACGCGATCGCGCGTGAGCGCAGCCTGCGCGTGCTCGCGCTCGTTTGGATCGGGCAAAACGTGGTGCTGGTGAGCAGTGTGCTGCTGCGGCTGAAGCTCTACGTGGAGGCGTATCAACTCAGCACGCTGCGCGTTTACGTGGCGCTCTTTCTGTTGCTCGTCACCACGGGGTTCGTGCTCCTCGCGATCCACGTGCAGCGGCGGCGGACTCTGAACTGGCTCATTTTCACGAACGCTCTCGCGACGTTCGCCTTATTCTACTGCGTGCAATTTGCCGACGTGGCGAATTGGGTTGCCCGCTACAACGTCGCACAATGGAACGCCGACCGATCGCGCACCCTTGATGTGCAATATCTGGTGAATCTCGGGCCTTCCGCCTGGCCGGCGCTCAAGCAGATCGCCGAAACCGACGGCCTTGTGGCGCATGTTGCGGGAGAAAAGTTGGATTCCATCCGATCAAAAGAAGCGCACGCAGCCGTTTCGCGCAACTGGCGCTCATGGCAGGCGCGCCATGCGCATTACGCACAGGAATTGCTCAGTCAGCCTCCTCGATGAACCGGCGCCACTTCTTGAAGCTTTCTGCGCGCGCCGTCCTGGGTTGTGCCGTGGGCGGGTTCGGCTACGGCGTCATTGAGGCGAAATGGATCCACGTCCTGCGGGTGCAACTGCCGGTGCCGAATCTCGATGCAAGTCTCCGCGGAATGAGCATCGCTTTTCTGGCCGATATCCATCACGGCCCCTTCGTCCCGCTCAGCTATGTGCGCGAAGTGGTCAAAATGACGAACGAGTTGCAGCCGGACCTCGTCGCGCTCGGCGGGGATTACGTGCATCACGGAACGGAATACATCGTGCCCGGAATCGCCGAACTCGCCCATTTCGAGTCGAAGCTCGGCACGTTCGCGGTGCTCGGGAACCATGACCATTACTCGAACGGCACCCTTCGCTCAAAAGCCGCGCTCCAGGCGGCCGGCATCACGGAGTTGACGAACTCCGGCGTCTGGATTGAGCGCGGCGGTGCCCGCTTGCGCCTTTGCGGAGTGGGCGACTTTTGGCGGGACGTGCAGCACCTCCCGGCGGCGCTCGGCGAGGCAACGACGCGCGACGCGGTGATTCTGCTCTCGCACAATCCTGATTATGTGGAGCGAATTCGCGATCCGCGCGTCGGTCTGGTCCTCAGCGGCCATACCCACGGAGGCCAGGTGAGTTTTCCGATCATCGGCGCGCCCATTGTCCCCTCCCTCTATGGACAAAAATACACGCACGGGCTGGTGCAGGGACCGGTCGCCCGGGTGTTCGTCACCCGCGGGGTTGGGACCATCACACCGCCGGTGCGCTTTCGCTGCCAGCCGGAGATCGTGCTGGCCACGCTCGGTTAGACAGCCGCTACTTCTGCCCTTTCGGCCAGTTCAGCGGATCGAGATCGAGTTTGGCCGGTTCCTTGTCCGGCCATTCGAATTTGCAGTCTTCGCAAAAATAGAGGCGCGGGATGACGCCGATCGCCGCCAGCACGCCGAAAAACCACGCCATCCCGGTCCGCCGCGAGAACTGCGGATACTCGATTTGCGATGAGCCGCACTGCGGGCAGCGCACCGCTTCGCGCATGAAGCTTTCCTTCTCGCTCCATTCCGCCATCAGCGCCTTCGCGCGATCGTTGTCCGCCTTCGGCACGCGCACGCGCATGTGCGCCCGCGGCTCTCTCGTGGAAAAAAACAGCGCCTGCGTCCCGGATTCGTCCAGCACCTCGGCGCGCAATCCGGCGTCGAGAAACCGGTCCTTCAGCTCTTCTGCGGGGATGTCGCTGTTGAAAGTAGCGATGGTGATTAATTGCTCCAGCATGGTGCGATGCTACTGCGCGAAAACAATTTTGCCATCCCGAAAGATCGATTTTGCAACGCGCCGCTCCGGCGGTTCGCCCGAGCGCCCTTTCCGGCTTCTTTCCTGTAGCCGAACCTTGATTGCAACCGCGCAATCCAAAAAGCCGGAGGGCGTGCCGAGAAAGATGAGTTAAAAAAGCGCCACCTCCGCTTTGCTCGAGTAGTTGAGCCTTGGAGACGATCCTGTCTTATGCGAACAACGCCGTGTATCGATGCAACCTCAAACTGAATTAGGCGAACAAAATCACCTGCCGCGAGGGCAACCTCTTTTCGCCTAATTCAGAGTTAGGCGATGCTACGCGCGACCTCGGAAGCACCACCATGACCTTTCGAACATTCACCGTCCTTCTCCTCGGCATCGTAACGCTACGCGCCAACAACGAAATTGATCCACGCGCCATTGAATTTTCGGTGGTGCGACCGCCTGCCGAGAAGACCGAGCCAGACCGTTACCTCCGACGAGAATCCACTTACAGCATAGTTGTGCGTGGCGACAACGCGCTTCGCCGCAGTCCCACCGTTGCACCCAGCTATCGCCTGTTGGGCATTGATCGCGACTTCAGCTTCCCAGAACTCAAGGCTATCCTGACCGAGTTCTACGCGACCTTCCCCCTCAATGCCGAAGTCGCGGACGACCGGCTTGGTGGCCGCATTCCCTTTCCGAATATCATCTATATTCCAGGCGAATGGAATGAGCGCACGAAGGATGGCCCCGAATTAGCCGACGCATTGTCACGGCAGTATGGAGTGGGTTTATTCTATTGCCAGTTCAACGCCTACATCGTTGACATCAAGGAATGCAAGCGCGAAGACGTTCCCACGTATGACCAAGCCTGCCGCGATTACTATCTGGAACGACTCAACGCGGTAATCAAAGCCAACAGAGGTAGCAAGAAGGAGCAACCTGAACCCAAATGACCGCAACGCCTAACCCCTATGGAAGATTGCAAGTAGAACTTGGAGCTTAGTTGGGTTGTTCTTTCGTTGTGGCTACATGCGGTGAGGGTGGGGGGCTGGCACGGACTTTTTTGAACACAGCGCACGCCCGCCGGGATCGAGGGTGCCGCGGAAAGCCGCCACACCCGCGAAAGAGGATTGACGGTTCGGTGCAAACCGTTTAACCCCCGCAACATGTCCAAGGCTCCAAGGCTCCAAGGCTCCAAGGCTCCAAGGCCGAGGCGGAGGTTGGGGCTCGTGGCGGTTGGCGGGCGGGCGAGCCTTCCACGGCCTCGATAGGCCGCTAGCTTTTCCTGCGTTTTTGGCCACGCCGGATTTTCCCTCCGGCGTTTCTTCTTTTCCCGCGCGCTCCACGGGCGGTGGGGAAGCGGCCGCGGGTCCGCGCTCTGCCGTCGCCGGTGAGCGCTCAATTACGGGAGATGAGCACTTTTCCGCGGCAGGTTTTCCCTCCACCGCCACGGCTCCAGCCTCACCCGCCGCTCCCGCGTGCTCATCCGCCGTGGCCGAGCCCTCACCCGCCGCTCCTGAGCCCTCACCAGCGGCTCCTCAGTGCTCACCCGCCGCAGGGGAGCGCCCGTTCCCCATGGCTTAGGCCCCAAACAGCCCGTTTTTGCCCCGACTCTCTCTGTAAAACCCAAAAAAACACCCAGCAAACCCACCCATGCCCAAACAATCCTACATGCCCCTCACCGCCGACGGGATCGCCACGATGCTCGTCGCCTTTGACACCAATATCAACGCCAACGCCGGCGCGCTCGCCACCAAATACAGCCTCGATGCCGCCGACCTCGCCCGCATCCATCAGGCGCGGCTCGTCTGGCAATGGTTCCTCGACGCCCTCGTGGTCGCCCGGAATTGGAGCCAAAGCCTCACCGGCACCCGCGACTCCATGCTCACCGGCGCGCCCGGCGCCCCGCAGCCGCTGCCCGGCCTGCCCACGCTGCCTGCCGCGCCGCAGGTCTCCGCCGGCCCGCCCGCCGTCGCCGCCCAGCTCGAGCCCGGCTTCTTCACCTTCTTCAGCAGCACCGTGGCGGGAATCAAAAACGCCGACAATTACGACGAGAGCGACGGGAAACTCCTCGGCATCGAGGGCGCGGAAATCCCGGCGCCCGACCCGATCACCACCACCCCGTAGTCACCGGCGACCTTTACTCCAGCGGCCATCCCGAGCTGACCTGCACCAAGGGCCAGTTCCAAGGCTACACCGTCTGGATCACCCGCCCCGGCCAGCCGAAAAAGCAGCTCGGCTTCTCCACCACCCGCCGCTACGTGGTCGAGGAACCGCTCCCCGCCGCCGGCACCGCCGAGGTCTGGATCTTCGAGGTCCAATACCGCTACCAAAACAAACCCTTCGGCCAAATCTCCCAGCCGCTCAACTTGACCGTAAGGGGATAGGAGCGGCTAAGCCTTTGACTCTCGTGCCCAAAGCCTCACTTTGGGCACGAGGGGGAAACCGGAGTTTGACGCGGGTGAACCTTGTTAACTAACTTCCTATAAGGCCTCATCCACAATGACTACAAAAACAACGCTCACGTTCCTGTGCGCTGCCCTCCTATTCTGCCTACCAACCAAGGCTTCTGGTCCCGATATTTCGGCTTCTGAGTTGGCGCAACATCTAGGCGTTTATGCTTGGCGCATACCTGCGAAGAATTTACCCGATAAATTCACTGCATGGGTTGATCTCGTCAAGGATGGGCGGATTACGCAGCAATACCTCGGTCGTGTAGGATTTCAACGCAAAGGCGATCTTATCATCCTCATGCATGATACGGATCGGGGCATAGCGATTTCGATGAGATGCGGAAGTCTCTTTACGTCGCTGCCAAACAACGCCCTTCAGGCCGTGGCATGTCCGATCAAGCATGCTTTGTCCCAGGATGCTGGAGTCGGCAGTCACATTCTCTGCGGAGACTATCCGACAAAAAACGGAGAAATAAGAGTAATGGAAAAGGTCAAAGACCTTAAGTCAGGATTAGTTCTTCAAATTGTCCGTGACGAGACTTAACCTATGTAGGAATGCCCGACGTGTGCAACCGCTGCCACTTGCGCGCGCGCCAAAGGTCTCCGGCTTTCCATAGGTTTCTGAAGATGAGCCGCCATGGACTTGAGACGGAAGTGGCGAGATATGAAAAATGATACTCCGCTGGTTCAGGCTTTTTGCCTTCGCGTTGTGTCTGGTTGCCTTCATTTTCGGAGTGGTCATTTTGTGGCAGCACTTTCACAGACCCAGGCTAATGACTTTGAGCGAAGCGCTTTGGGTTACTGATCGTGACTTTTCGCGATATTTCGCCCCGAACACCTCAGAATCTCGCGTTGACATTAAGGCTCTTGCGTCTCAAGGCGTGTCAGCAACGGAACCCCGCTTTGATTCATTCGTTCTTTACCGACAAGGGCTCAACGATAATGCTTCGCCAAGCGAGCCATTGCTCATGTTCGGATTCGATCCAGCCACTATCCCACCTGAGCACAAGACGCTGTCGCGGTGACTTATCTAGCATATTACAACCGCAGCTTTCTTAAGATGATCCGCCCTGAACAGGAACGGAGTGCCAGAACAAACAGAACGTTTCCAAACTGGAACAGTTTCAGAATGAGAGGACGACCACCGCTTTTCGTTTTGATTATGTTAGCCGCGCTTTTCGACACGATAGCTTGGGCTACCAACATAGAGGAGTGTGGCGATATAGGTTCGTATAAGCCCACCCCTTTCGTTGCCCTGGCCGTGGAGTTACAATCTCTAGGGAAGGATGAAGCGATCATTCGGCTCCAACGGTGGGCGAGCTCCAAAAAATATGACGAACAAGTAATTCTTCTCTGCAGGATGCTTTTTGAGTCGAGAAAGAACATGGCGTTTCGCGCACCGATGCTTGGCGGTGCGGGATTTTACGGTGGCACTTCGGAGAAAGACTGGCCCCTTGAGCCAATCGTGATAATCGACGACATTCCATTTCTAATCGTGTCCGACTACGCTCTGTTCGGACACGCTGAAGAAGCCCCCCCTTATTTGCACTATTGCTTATCCAATACCGATTGGGCATCCCGGCATTATCACCTCGTCAGTCGCGTGGATATCGAAACCGCGTTTCAAAAATTACTGAAAGCCCCACTATGGAAGCGTCCATTAAACTGGCGGGAAGTGAACCTTCTGAAAAGACAAATGGAATGAGTTTTAAACATTAGCAGCTAACAGATTTCTGAAGATGAGCTGCCATGAACAGGGACAGAGTGCCGAGAACCAGCAGAACGCTTCACACTGGAAGAGCTGGAAGTGAGGAGGGGAAGGCTATGACAAGGATGCGTTACCTCATTCTTGCAGGCTGCATTCTGGTTTATGGCTATGCCGCACAAGGAGCATGGTCTTCTGATCCAGACTACCGCAGGCCATTCCCGCTCCCCCAGTGCCCGCCGGGATGCGTGATCGTTTTATATGGCCCCCTGCCGAAAGGAATGATGGGACTGAAGGCCGAAGGGATGACCGATTGGAAGAACATCCTGATCGCCCACGGCGTGAAGTTTCCTGACAAGGGTTTCGCGCTATTCTATCGTCCGGGTCGGATGCTGGCCATCGCCACCGATACCAGGAATCAGGATTTGGTTCAGATTCTAATGGAGTGATTATGTTCTCATTTCCAAACCCCCGGCGGCTTGGAAGCACATCGCCCTGAACAGGAACAGAGTTCTAGGACAAACAGAACGCTCCCAAACTGGAAGAGCATGAGAACGAGAGAAATCCCCACCATTTTGCTGCTATTGTGGGCAGCATTGATCCCCTACCTTGCCTTCGGGCTGTTTATCACTGCGGTTTTCCATACTCGCTGGTATGGCAATTCTCCGCTCGCCTTTAGCGCGCTGGCAATTTCCACCCTCTTCGGGGCTGTTCCTTTGCTCTTTTTGCCTGTCAATCGCCTTTGGAGGACTCTCATGGTAGTAGCCTATCTTCCCGCTATGGGATGGAGTGTGCTTTACTTTGGACTCTACTTTGCACTCAGCCTCGGAGATTCCTTATGAGCCATTTCTGAAGATGAGCCGCCGTGAACAGGAACAGAGGCCTGACTGTTGAATGTCAGGACCGGCAGGAGTTATCCCATGGATCATCGATCAGCCTTCCTCGCGGTCGTGGTGATCTGGTTGCCTACATCGCCATCCAATGCGCAGAGTCAGCATAAGGCGGAACGGGTTGACCTCGCGCGATTGCTCACGCCAGACAGGGATTGGCAAGTCCATCGTGATCGTGATGCCCCGCTGGCCCAATTTATCCGGGAAAAGACGAGTCTCGATCTCCGGATGTCGCCCCAACCGGCTGATCCGGCACACCTCGATCAGATGTGCGGCTACCCTTTCATCTATGCGAAGGATCTCCGATGGGTGACCGACCCGGCGCGGCTGGCCAACATCGGCGAGTATCTGCGCCGTGGCGGCTTCCTCTGCGTGGACGCCTGCGCAACCCCGGGAGTCAATCCGGACATGGAGGTCTGCCTGCGCGCGAACTGCGCTATTTTTCAGCGCATGTTTCCGGAGGCCGAGTTTCGAAAGCTGCCGGAGACACATGGCATCTACACCTGCTTTTTTTAAGGTAAGCCGGGCCGACATTTACACCAAGGACATGGGGAATCAGGAAAGGTGCGCAAACTACGGGTTATATGGCGTCTTCGTGAACGACCACATGGTCTCGATCATCAGCATGTATGGCCTGCAATGCGGCTGGCCGCAGACGCCGCTGCGGGCTCCCGGCTGCATGAAGCTCATCCTCAACATGTATATCTATGCGATGACGGCGCGATGACGGCGGGACGGACGCGGCGTGCCGCGCATTTTCTGATCGCCGCGCCTGCCGCGTGCCGGTAATTTTCGCGCTCCCCCGTGTCGCCTCCCGCGCAGATTTCCCCCGAACCGAAGCGCCAACTGCGTCTGCAGGAAGGCGGCTTGCTGCTCGCGATTTTGGTGATCGGCACGCTGCTTTCGATCTTTGGCGGCACGGTCAAGACGCCGCGCTTTGAGGTGGGCGCCGATGGTCAGCGGCATCGCGTTTTTGTGACCGATGCAGCCGGCGAGAGAACCGCGGCGGTGATCGAGAAAAACAAATTCCTGAACGCGCAAAATCTCGCGCAGCTCGCGAAAGACACCAGCTTCATCGCGATCATGGCGGTCGGGATCACGTTTGTGATCATCGCCGGCGGCATCGACCTTTCGGTCGGCGCGATTTACGCGCTCGCTTCGGTGCTGGGCGCAATGGCTTTTCACGCGTTTGAAAATGGAAGCATCTGGCCCGGCGTGCTCGCCTGTCTCGGCGCGGCGACCGCCTGCGGCCTGGCCAATGGCGCGATGATTGTCGCGCTGGGGGTTCATCCTTTCATCATCACGCTCGGCACGATGGCGG
The DNA here is from genome assembly GCA_034667645.1 of Chthoniobacter sp. GTDB lineage: Bacteria > Verrucomicrobiota > Verrucomicrobiia > Chthoniobacterales > Chthoniobacteraceae > JAJPJG01. Next base: position 24,096 of record JAXDQV010000146.1, on the reverse strand, counting down.
TCTTTCGCGGCGTCGCGTTTGTGGTGACGCACGGTCAGTCCGTCGGCGGTTTTCCTCCGCATCTGCGCGAGATCGTGCGTTACGAAACCAGCGGCGGCTTGAGTGTCGTTCCGCTCGCGGTAATGGTGGTCGTCGCCATCGCCGGCAGCGTTTTCCTCGCTCGCATGGCTGCCGGCCGCCGGGTTTACGCGATCGGCGGCAACGAACTGGCGAGCCGTTTCAGCGGCATCCAGGTCAACCGGGTAAAACTCGGCGTCTATGTTTGCTCCGGCCTCACCGCAGGCATCGCGGCGCTCATCGCTCTCGGTTACTACGGCGCCGCGACTTCGGGCGACGGCCAGGGCTACGAGTTGAACGTGATCGCTGCCTCGGTCGTCGGAGGCGCGAGCTTGTCCGGCGGACGCGGCACCGCGTTCGGCGCCGTGCTGGGCGCGCTTTTGATCCAGATGATCAGCAGCGGCATCGTCATTCTCGGCATTGACCAAAACTACTCCCAAATCCTCATCGGCACGGTCGTGATCCTCGCGGTCGTGCTCGACCAACTCAACAACTGGCTCGCGCAGCGCCGACTGGCTGCCCGCGCGGGCCGCAAATGAATCTCATGAAAAAACTAATCCTCCTCCTCACCCTCACCGTTTTCACCGCGCGCGGCGAAGACAAAAAATCGCTCACGTTTGGCCTCGTCGCGAAGTCGCAGAGCAATCCGGTATTTCAGGCCGCACGTGTCGGCGCGGAAGATGCCGCCAAGGAACTCAGCGCGAAAAACAGCGTCGCGATCAAAATCGACTGGCGCACGCCCAACGAGGAGGACGCGCAAAAGCAGGCGGAAGCCATCGAGCAGCTCATGCTCGCGGGCGTGGATGGAATTGCCGTGAGCTGCTCGGACGCGAACAAACTCACCGACGCGATCAACTCGGCGGCGGATAATGGCGTGCCGGTCGCGACGTTCGATTCCGACGCGCCGAAGAGCAAACGCTTCGTCACCTACGGCGTGGACGACATCAAGTGCGGCGAGCAGGTGATGGAGGAACTCGCGAAAACGATGGAGGGCAAAGGCGTGGTCGCGATTTTAGCGGGAAACCAAAACGCGCCGAACCTGCAAAAGCGGGTGGAAGGCGTGCGCAATGTGGCGAAGAAATTTCCCGGCATCACGATCAAGGAGACTTATTACCACAAGGAAACGCCGCAGGACGCGGCGGCGAAAGTCGAGCAGGTCATGCAATCGAATCCCGACATCACCGGCTGGGCATTCATCGGCGGCTGGCCGCTGTTTACCGAAAACGCGCTGAAGTGGCAGCCCGGCACGATCAAGTGCGTCTCGGTGGACGCGCTGCCGGCGGAGCTGAAGTATCTGCGCAGCGGCCACGTGCAATTGTTGCTCGCGCAACAGTGCTACGAGTGGGGCCATCGCTCGGTTGAGCACTTGTTTAACAAAGTATCGTTGCACAAAAATCCCGACGCCGTGGTGGACGTGAGCGCCCTCGTGCCGGTGACGAAAGAGAACGTCGATGAGTTTGCGAAAAACTGGGAGAAATGGCTGCCGAAGTAGTGACCCTCGCGCAAAGGCGCAAAGTCGCGAAGGAAATGCAAAGGAGCGAAAACGAGTTGGCAGCAATCATCGTGGATTCGGCTTATCAGATTCATACGGAGCTGGGGCCGGGACTGCTCGAATCGGTTTACGAGGTGGTGCTCACGCATGAGTTGCAGTCGCGCGGGCTGCGAGTGGAGCGGCAGGTTGCAATTCCGATTCAATATCGCGGATTGCGCTTCGAAGTCGGCTTCCGTGCCGATCTCATGGTGGAAGAAAGCGTGATCGTTGAGATAAAGTCCGTGGAAGAAAACCACGCTGTCCACAAGAAGCAATTACTCACCCAGCTTCGTCTCACCGGAAAACGACTCGGACTCGTCCTCAACTTTGGCCTTCCTCGCATTAAAGACGGAATTGCACGGGTCGTAAACGGTCTTCCCGATTCGCAACCCACGCCGGATATGCACTCCTAAAACCTTTGCGCCTTTGCGCCTCTGCGTGATGCCATTTCTGGAATTCAAAAATCTCACCAAATGTTTTCCCGGCGTGCTCGCGCTGGATGACGTGAGCTTCGAAATCGAGCGCGGGCATTGCCACGCCCTGATTGGGGAAAACGGCGCCGGTAAAAGCACGCTCGGCAAAATCCTGGCCGGGGTGCATGTGGCCGACGGAGGCCAGATTCTGTGCGAAGGAAAACCGATTGCGCCGGCAAACCCGCTGCAGGCGCGGCAGCTCGGCATTGCGATGGTGCACCAGGAGCTCGCCTTCTGCCCGAACCTGTCGGTCGCCGAGAATCTTTGTCTCGGCGAGCTGCCGCGCCGCGCGGGTTTCGTGGATCGCGCCGCGATGCGCGACAAAGCCCGCGCGATGCTCGCGGTCATCGAGGCGGACATTGATGTGGACACTCCCATCTCCGCGCTCAGCACCGGCCGCGAGCAGCTCGTCCAGATCGCGGCCGCCCTGGGAACTGGGGCGCGCATCATCGTCATGGACGAGCCGACAAGCTCGCTCTCCGCCGGGGAGACCGCACATTTGTTTCAGCTCGTTAAACAACTGAAACAGCAGGGCCTGACGCTCATTTACGTCTCGCACCGAATGGAGGAGCTGTTTCTGCTTTGCGACCGCATCACGGTGCTGCGCGATGGACGGCACGTCGCGACCGAGGAGATCGCGGCCACTTCCCCCGATCGCGTCGTGCAACAAATGGTCGGGCGCGCGGTCCAGCAATACACGGTGCAACATCTTGCCAAGGACCCCGGAGCGGAATTGCTGCGCGTGCAAAACCTCTCGTCACCCGGGAAGTTTTCCGATGTCAACTTTAGCGTCCGCGCAGGCGAGATCGTTGGTTTTGCCGGCCTGGTCGGCGCGGGACGCAGTGAAATCGCGCAGGCTGTTTTCGGGCTCGACCCGGAGGCGCGCGGCGATGTTTTCGTCCATGGAAAAAAGCTGCCGACCGGCTCCGTTGAAGCCGCACTGCGCGCGGGAGTCGGTCTTTTGCCAGAGGATCGCAAGCGGCTCGGTCTCGTGCTCACGATGAAATGCCGGGAAAATACTTCGCTCGCCGCATTAAAAAAACTCACGCGGATCGGCTTCGTGCAGATGGGAACCGAGGCGCGGCTCGTGCGCCGTTATGCCGACCGTCTGCGGGTGAAAACTCCGTCCATGGAAGGCCCGATCGCCGGCCTGAGCGGCGGCAACCAGCAAAAAATCGCGCTGGCGAAGTGGCTGGTGCGCGAGTGCGATGTGCTGATCGTGGACGAGCCGACGCGCGGCGTGGATGTGGGGGCCAAGGCCGAGATTCACGAGCTGTTGGATGAACTCGCGTGCGAGGGCAAAGCCATCGTCGTGATCTCCTCGGAATTGCCGGAAGTGATGAACCTGAGCCGGCGCATTCTCGTGATGCGCGATGGACGGCTCGAGCGGGAAATCGCGCGCGGCGATTTTTCCGAGGAAACATTGATGCGCGCGATGGCAGGCGTGGCGGAATAGGCATCGCGCAGAGGCGCAGCGGTTGCAGAGATCATTTGGCATCGTCTGTGAAGCGCATGGGGCCAGCCGCGTGATCGCTCGAAACGCTGACTCCTTATTCCATATCTTCCCCTCTGCGATCTCTGCGCCTCTGCGCGATGCTCGCCTTTGCGCAACGCTTGCAAACGCAGTGGCGCGGTCCGGGGAGATGCGATAAGCTCCGCGGCCTTTCGATGAAAACGGAGCCGGTCATTTATTTCGACAACAACGCCACGACCGCAGTCGATCCCGCCGTCGTGACGGAAATGCTGCCGTTTCTGACCGAGCTCTACGGGAATCCATCGAGCGCCTACACCTTCGGGTCGCAGGTGGCGAAGGCCGTGGAGACGGCGCGCGAGCGTGTCGCGGCGTTGCTCGGCTGCGAGCCACGCGAGATTATTTTCACCAGTTGCGGGACCGAGTCGAACAACGCCGCGATCACCTCCGCGCTCTCGCTCGATCGCGATCGCCAGCACATTGTCACCACCCGCGTCGAGCACAGTGCGATTATCAAACACTGCGAATGGCTCGCAAAACGCGGCCATGAAGTGACGTGGCTCGGCGTCGATGAGCGGGGCCAGATCGATCTCGGCGAGCTCGAGCGGGCGATCCGGCCCGATACCGCCATCGTCTCCACGATGTGGGCCAACAACGAAACCGGCGTGCTTTTTCCGATCGAGGAAATCGCCGCGATCGTGCACAAAAAGAAAACACTCTTTCACACGGATGCGGTGCAGGCCGTCGGCAAAATCCCGATCAACCTCGGGCACTCACACATCAATTTCCTGAGCGTCTCCGGCCACAAGCTCCACTGCCCGAAAGGCGTCGGCGTGCTTTTTGTGAGCCGTCGCACGCGCTTCAATCCGTATCTCATCGGCGGCGGCCAGGAGCACGGCAAACGCGCCGGCACGGAGAACGTCGCAAGCATCGTCGCGCTCGGCAAAGCCGCGGAACTCGCGGGCGAAACCATGGAGCACGAGAACACATTCGTGCGCGGATTGCGGGATGATTTTGAAAAAGCCGTGCTCGAAAAAATCGCCGACACCCAGCTCAACGGCGACGCGGTCCACCGTCTGCCGAATACCACGAGCATCGCGTTCGACGGCATCGAGAGCGAAGGCGTGCTGATGCTGCTCGATAAAGCGGGCATCTGCTGCTCCGCCGGTTCCGCCTGCACCACCGGCTCCATTCACCCGTCGCATGTTTTGCGCGCGATGGGCTTCAGTGCGGAGCGGGCCCGGAGTTCGCTCCGTTTTTCCTTCAGCCGCTTCAACACGAAGGACGAAGTGGAAAAAGCGATTGAGATCCTGCCGCGCGTGATCGCCAAGCTGCGGCAAATGACGCTGGCGGCCTAGCGCGAGGTTCGTCCACAGGTTCAAATCCGCCCGGACCGCGTGGTCATCCTGAGCGCAGTAGAACCGAAAAAAACTCTGATTTATCAATCTCTGATCAAAGAAAAGCGGCAGCCCTTTCACAGGCTGCCGCTTTCCGTTTGTGTGATTAAGGGTGATCGCTTAGCGGCGGTGATTTCCGTTGGGGTTTCAGCGGTCCCGTCGGCGTCTTTCAGCAAATGGCCGCGTCCTTGTTCTTTCCTTCGCCGATCCTGGCAAAATGAATATAAGCACGCACGCCCGACTCGCACTCCCCATGAAAACACACCTCCTCCTCACCGTTTCCTTCGCCGTCGCATTGCTCGCTCCCGCCCTTCGCGCGGAGACCGTCAATGAGCGCGACTTCAATCTGGCGCGTGCCGAGCGCGAGAAGGCCGCGGCGGTGGCGATGGAACCCATCAACCGCCGCTACAAGGAGACGCTCGAGAAACTCTTCAAGCGCGCCACGCAGGACGCGGAGCTCGATCTGGCCAAGACGATCCAGGCGCAACTGCACGCGGTGGGCGGGCCCGCTGCGGTCGCCAACGCAGGCGCTCCGGTGGATGCTAGTTCATCCGTTTCGAGCACCGGGGACAAAACTGACCTGAGAAAGCTCATTGAGAACACAAGGTGGGTAAGGGAGGGCAAAGACAACGTGTCGATTAACTTTCTCCGCAGCGGCAATATGAAAGCGGTAGGCGCTCACCTCGCTGATCCCGGCTGGTCCTATTCCCTCGAAGCGCCGGACATCGTGAAGCTGGAGCTAAAGGGCGCTCGCCCTGCTGAGAAGAGATTCTTAACCTTCCGCGTGGATGTAAGCCAGATGACCATGACGCAGGACAGCGCAATGAGCAGTTCTCCGGGCTCGATGGTGCTGAAATACGTCGGCCCTGCGCCGAAGAAATAGCGGAAGGACCACCTGACCCAGATGAAAGGTGTCTCGTAAGCTGATGAAGAAAGTTTGATAGGTTAAATGGCGGAGCAGGCGGCTTGAAAAGCCGGAAACTCCTTTCGACAGATGCTTTAGCGGGCCGCGTTTGTAAGCCTTGCCAGAACGATAACTTTCGCCTCGCCGGGCCCGCTGTTGGCACCCAGTCTCATCGAAGTTCGGTCGAACTGCTTTTTATGGGAACCCACCGTCAGTGATCTCCGGTCACCGGCCGGTATTGACCGGCTTCGTCATCGCCCTGCTCGCGGCGAGCCAGGCCGCGCAGGGCATTTCCATGCGTCACGATACGGCATGGAGCGCCACAGACAGCACGAACCCCTACGTCGCCGAGGGCGCGCTTTACGATGCCGTGGGTTACATCCATTTCAATATCGGTGGTTTTGGCTATACCAGCTCCGGCACGCTGGTGGAGTCCGCCGTTCCAGGACAGTTCAAGTTTCTGACCGCCGCGCACGTCGTGGATGACGAGGGCCCGGGTGGCAGTTCCGGGCCCGATGGCGTCATCGATGCGAACTCTTTCATCATCTACTTCGGCGACAACACGGGACCCAACGGCGGCACCGCCACGGGCACCGCCTTCGTGGATAGTTTCGATGTGGCGGTCCATAGCTTTTATACGAACGGCGACGGCAGCCTCGCCAAGGGCGCTGATCAATACGATCTGGCGGTGATGACCTTCGATTTTTTCACCGGCACGCTCCCCACGCCGATGGGCCTCTCCTTTGCCAATCCGGTGGGCCAGATCGGAACGATGGTCGGCTACGGACTTTGGGGGAATGGCCTGACCTTCGCCGGAAATCCGGACGACGGCATCCGCCGGGCTGGTAAAAACGTCATCGATTCCGTGGGCGTGCCGGCCGACCATCGGCCGAACTCGCAATTCACCATCCAGACCGATTTCGACGGGCCCTCCGGTCAGGGAAACAGTCTCGGTTCGAATACCGCCCTCGCCCTGGAGGCCACGACCGCCCTGGGCGACAGCGGCGGTCCGCTGATCGTCGGCGGAAAGCTGGTGGGCGTGCTCGATGGCGGCTTTGCGGCCACCGGTGGCGGCGATTCCGAATACGGAGATCGCAGTATCTGGGCATCATTCCTTCTTCCGGCGAACCAAAGTTTCCTGGCGGGTGCCGGGGTGCTCGTGCCGGTGCCGGAGCCGGCGACTGCCGCGCTCTTGGGGATCGCCAGCCTGGCACTGCTCGTCCGGCGCAGGCGTTGGCGACTGGTGTGATACGGCGCAAAAAGTTTAGAGCGCGTCTTATTAAGTCAAGGTCACCGTGTTCTCGACGCCGGCGACATGGGGCGGCTGGGGGGCGGGCACAGACTTTTTTGAACGCGGCCGATACGAACCATTTCGCGGGGGTGTTTAAACAAAGTCTGTGGGGTTGGTTCCGGCATGGGGCAGATGCTTTTAAGGAACGCTTCCGCTTCTTGGGATTGAGGCTAGGTTCAACTTCCAAATTGACTCGTCCGCTCCCGCTCGTCTCGCCCTCGCGGACTGGCCTGCACCCAGTTTCCCCCCGAGGCGCTCCCGCGCCTCCGGTGGTCCTATCGTGCGTTTCTCAAATGTCGCCTAACTGTTGATTGTCAACAGGTTGGTCGCAGTTGGGCTGGTCTGTTCGTTATCTACGAATCGGCGGGATGTCCTGCATGAGGGTGAGTCCCACCCCGAGCGGATAGTTTACCCCACCGATTTGCAGGACGTATTGCCCAGGGTAAACACCCTTGAGGTAATACATGCCATCCGGACCTGAGACACTTTCCCGCACGATGGCGAAGCTGCCATCTGGAAGCGGGGTAAAGAGCCCGACCCGGACTCCGGGAAACGGCCCCATCGTGTTGGTGTAGGGGTTGAAGCCATCGACACGGCCGCGCAGATCCGTCGCACCAGCCGGGTATAAGGCGAGGAACGCCAGAGCCAGGAGAGTCAGGAAGAGAAGCTTGGAGCGCATGGGATGAATCAATTCGAGGTTAACGCAGCCGGACCCGCCCCGGCGGGAAGCGGCTGTGCCAGCGGCGCCGGCGGCGAGAGGGTCTTCGAGAGCTTCGTCAACTTGATCGGAGCGAGTTTGATCTTGCCGTTGGTTGTCACCGCGCCTTGCAGGTCCACGGTTTTGTAGCCGTAGCCTTCCATTTTCATTCGCACGTTTTCAGGCGGATCAAGAGTTTCGGAAAAGACCGTGATCGTCGCGCGTTTACCCCACGGCACGACCATGGGCGGTTCCACCTCCAGCTTTTCCACCGTGCCGTCGATTTCGTTTCCATTCTCATCCGTCAGTTGAAAATCGGAATCAATCTTCCAAACCGACGCGCCACCGACGGCTTTGATCAATGGGATGGCCGTGGCATTGATCGTCCAGTGGCCCAGCACGAACGCCGTGACGTAGGCACCCCACGCCCCCACCGCCTTGATCTTCCATCCACCCACGCTCCCTTCCACCGAGCTTCCGTCGCCGGCACGCCTTGCTTTCCCCTCCGGAAAAAGCCGGTAGATGATCACGGCCGGAATGATCGGCACGAGCAGATTCAAAAGGTAGAAGCCAAACGACAGCCAGACCGCCCGCTCCGGCGAGCTGGTGGCGAGCATGAGGTTAAAGTCCATAGCGAAGAGGCGCCGGGTGTGCAGAGACGCGCACCTTTCCTAACAGGGCGGGCTCATGCGTGGAATGAGCATAAACCCCCAATTTGGTCGGAAACAATCACCGAGTTTATCGCCCGCCGCAGCGGAGCGGAACCGACAACTCTTGATTTTCAATCTCCATCAAAAGAAAAGCGGCAGCCTTCACAGGCTGCCGCTTTCCGGTTTCGTTGGTTAGTTGTTTGTCGCTTAGCGGCGATGATTTCCGTTGAGCGCTTCGGCGGTGGCCATGGCGTGTGAGCCATTGCCGTTGCCGTTCGTGTGATGCGCCGGTTCTGCCAGCTTCACCTCCGCGGCTTTTGCCTCGGATGATTTCGCAGCCACGGGGACCGTGAAGACGATGGGTTCGCTGGCCACGCCTTGCAGGTTGCCATTGACGGCCTGCACGATGATCTGCGCCGTCTGGCCGGGGAGCACGCCGGGGATCGAGCCGAGCGGATCGACCGAGCGCGCGGCGAGCAGGTAATCACTCTGCACACCCACCAGCAGCATCCGCCAGCGGTAACGCGTCGCCAGCGGCACCGCGTCGCACGAGACGATGATCGCCCCCGTGCCGTCGAGGTGCGCCACGAGGTTCACCGGCTGCGCCGGCGTCACGATGGAGGCTGGGATTTGCAGGCCGAAGGAGAGCCAGCGCGGATCGTTCTTCGCCAGCTTGCCCTCAAGGTTTTTGATCAACTCCCGCATCAGGCCCGTCAGGGTGTCATAAGCCGTCTGCCACGCCGTGCCGATCGTGTTGAGCGCCACCGTCGCCGCCGTCACCGCGGCCTGCGCGGCCAGCGCCGTGGTGCGCAGTGTGGCGCCGTAGGCCGCCGTCACCTTGAGCGAGGCCACCTCGTAGCCGGGATTCGCGGTGAAAAAATTCACCAGCGACAACGCCAGCCCGAGTTGGTCCGCCGCCTTGCGGGGAATCGCCGTGCTGTGATTGACAAAGCCGGCCTGTGCCCACTGTGTGTTCCAGAGCGTGCCGAAGGAATTCGCCAGCACATTCGAGGAGGCGAGCAGCCAGTCATAGATGGCGCTCATCGCCGCCTGATAACTGTCCGACGCCGTCTGCCGCGCGCTGCGTTGCGCATTGAAGGCGCTGTCCTGCGTGACAAAGGCGTCGAGCGCCGTCTGCATTTGCGCCGCTGTCACCATCACCACCGGCACCTGCGCGCCAATGGTTGTGATCCCGACGATGTTTTGTTCCGCCAGCCCGATGAGCTGACCCGAGTTTGTAGGTATGGAGTTATTGGCCATATTGCGGCGGAGGATCAAGCTACCGGCGTGCCATGCCCTAAAAAATCGCACTGATGAGACAACAGTGAGGCTCAAAATCTCCTCCGGACCCCTTTTACAGCTGTAAAAGCCCTCCGGGCCGCGTTTCTCGATCAACTACAGCTGTAAAAACCCCGCGGACCTCGCACGGATGAGAATCGAAATTATAAAAAACCTCCGGGCCTCGCACGGGTGAGAACTGCAACTGCAAAAAGCCTTCCGGCCTCGCTTGCGCACTCTTTACAGCTTCAAAACCTCTTCCCGCGACGTCTCCGGCCTTTTTACAGTCCACCACAGCCGCGGCTGGCAATCCCGTCTTGTCCGCCGCCCCCTTCCCTCACTATTCTGCCCCACCTGACACTGTGAAGGATCACCGGCGGTGGCAGCGGAAATGAGCAAAAGCTTTTGCACATACACACGGACGACTCCCTATTCTACCGCAGCCCCACGGCTTGATCACCATGCAGCCACGCACGTCCGAGTTTTCCGCCAGCTCCGCCGCGCGCACCACCTGCTAATACGACTCCGGAAAATCCTGCGCCCGCGTCGGCGTGATCGCGGTTTTGGTTTGGTCGCTCATTGACGCTAGGAAAGCAGGAAAGCGAGAGGCAGCGCAAAATCAATTACGGCCTCTGCGGCGCTCTATTTCCGCAAGCCTCTCTTCTTCCCAAGAACCCTCCTGGCTCGAATTGTATCCAGATGTCGTTTCGTCACTTCCGCGGAATTTGACAATCCCATCCTACAAGCGTAAAGTAGCAAGGTATCATGGCACCCCGGGTCCCCCATCGATGGCCTGGCCCTGGGATCGTTGCTGGTGCACGCCGCTCACCCTTTGTAAAAGTCACGTTCACCGCCGCGCTTTGCACGATCTGCATAAGCATGTGGCCCTTGCCGGCGGGTGCCGCGAATGTGGTTGTGACGGGGTCCAACGGCTCTAATGGTTCGTCCGGTAGCGCTGCCACAGGATCTACAACCGCTAGTTCCGGCACCGCCGGTGGTAGCGGGTCAAATGCCGCAGCCACCGCAGGTGTCTCGCCGTCCAATTCCGATCCCAGCAACAGCGCGACCGCGGCGGGCGGCAACGGCGGGACGGGTGGTGCCGGTGGAGCTGGCGATACAACGAACCAAAATGGTGCCGATGGGGGTGCAGGAGGTGCGGGCGGCATCGCGACAGCCGCGGCGTCCACCTCCGTCGCGAGTGGCAGCGCCAGCGCTATTTCTTCGGCTACCGGCGGTGGCGGTGGTGACGGTGGCCCGGGCGGTGCGGCGGCTGTCTCGGGTGTGCCAGGAGCTGGAGGCGCAGGGGGAAACGGCGCGGATGCGGGGGCAACAGGAAGCGCTATTACCAGCGGCAATGTAGTCGTCACTGTCACGGTGAAGGCCGGAAATGGGGGAATGGGAGGCAGTTCTGGATCAGGCACCTCTCTGAAGCCGGGCAACGGCGGAAAAGGTGGAGGAATCCTGTCGGGATTCTTTTTCGCGAGCGGGACTTCCACAGGTGCCGGAACAGTGCGGGTTGCGGGAGCGGCGACCGGAGGCAATGGCGGCGCAGCCGGTCCCTTTCCACTTTCCGCTTCTGGCACACCGGCCCTCGCCGGCTCAGGCGGCAGCGTTTCGCTGAGCGACGCCGTGTCGGGCTCCACATTGGGATTTGGGGGCAGTGTTAGCCTGTCGCAAGACGCCACGGGTGGCGATGGCGGGTCAACCTCATACTCGGGCGCAGGGAGCGGCGGGGCAGCCAACTCAATCTTAAACTTCATCACCTCTGGAGGAGGCGCCAACTTTAACGTCGGTTTCTCTGCCGGCACCATCGCGACCGGGGGAAATGGAGGCGTGAATAGCAATCCCACCCCTGGAGCTTTGGGCGGGCTCGGCGGCAATGCGCTCGCGCAGACGAATTTGATAAACAATTCGGGCGACAACTTTTCCTATCCTACGCTGAATTCGAGCGCCGCCGCTTTTGGCGGTGCGGCTGGCAGCAGCACCACATCGGCTGGAACCGCCAATGCAACTGCCACCGCCAACAGCTTTAGGCGCGGCATCGCGCAAGCGAACGCAATTATTTCCGGCAGAGGGGGAAATGATACTGGCGGTCAGCCGTTGTCCGTCGGTGCAGCCGATGCGATTACTCAACGATATCCGAGCTCTCGCGGCGGCTCCATTCGCTCCATGGAAGCGACAGGCCTTGTGACCCTGCCTGGGGGTCAATCCTCCACCGAGGCTTTGCAAAGTCTGGCCAGCACGTCCTTTGCTTTTTTCGGTGGAACTTTCCCGGGGCTCAGCAGCACGACCGGCACGAACGCCCTTGCGGTCCTAGTTGGCAATCCGAGCTCTGAAGATGTGAAATCCGCTCTCGGTGCAACCCATCCTGCTGTCAGCGGCACCTTCGACCGAGCCTATACCGACAATATGGGCCTCGCGTCCCTCGGCGGCGGGGCGCCACCCAATGCGCCATCCAACATAGCTCAAACGTTCAACACCACAATTACTCTGACGCTCGACAGCACGCAGTTTCCTAATGGCACGGGTGAGTTGGAAATTGGTCTGATTGATCGGCTTTCGACCAATGCGGGATTTAGCAGCTTGCGTTTCCGACTGCAGATTAACGGTGCCAGCAGCGTGGACCGATCCTTCACCGATCTTGGTTCGGCAAATACTTATTTTACTGATCACGTGCTCGATTTAGGAGTATTTCCCAGCGGCACCGCCGTAACATTCAAGGCTCTGCTCGACGTGACTACGCTCAATCCAAGCGATGGCTACGATGTTGATTTTGTCATCGGTAATGTGCGTCCTGTCCCCGAGACTTCGACTGGGATACTGGTGCTGGGTGGCGCGGGAATACTCTTCGCAAGGCGGCGACTCCTCCGAAACTGAGATATGGTTTCACCGCGTCGTCCGACGACCGTAGAAAAGGGGTCAGCAAGTGACTTAAGTCGCAAGGGAAAAGTCGGGCTTTTTAAAGAGGGTGTTGGCAAGGACGATGAGTTTGCGCAGGAGGACGGTGAGGGCGAGTTGTTTGGCTTTGCCGGCGGCGACCAAGCGGAGGTAAAGAGGCCGAAGGATGGGGTTGTGGCGGGAAGCGACGAGTGCGAAAAAGGGGTCAGTCCGTGCATATATGCAAAAAGGAATGACGTTCAATCTCAAAGGTGGACCACGGCGGCGAGGCAGACTTGCCCGTAGCGACGGCGCGACGTTTTAGCCTCCGAGCGCCGATTTCTCGGGCGACTCTGCCGCGGCCGCCGCGCTCGCACTTCCGGTTTCCAACGGCCATTTGCGGCGCTCGATCTCGTCCGCGAAATTATTCGGCCACGGGTCGGTGGGATCCATTTCGTGAAAGCGCTGGATCGCCCCGAGGTGCAGATCCTCCCAGGTTGGACGCCCCGTCGCGCCAAAACTCCGAAAGGCGCCGTCGGGCTGACCGCCGAGAAAATCGATGACTTTGAAAAGGAAACTGAAGGCGTCGTGACCCGTGGCGAGCACGTTGCCGACAACTTTCGAGACGAGGCTTTCATCGAATTCCAGGCCGCACGTTTTCGCCTTCCCGATCATCCAGAGCAGCGGCACGTCCGCGAGATCGGAATCGGGGTAGCCGCCGCCCACATCGGAGTGAACGCCGGGAAACCAGACCTGCTCGAGCGTTTGTTCATTTGGATCTGCGTCAGGTTTTTGCGCCCAAAGCGTCGGCAGGAACTCCTTGCGATGCTCGTGAATCGCGAGCGCGTGGAAGGCGTTCTTCGTTTTCCGGCTGAGCCCGACATCGTGAAACTGCCAGTCGTTGCCGCCCGGCAGCCGGAAACGGCCGGTCAAGCCGGGGATTCCCAGCGCGCCGACGGTGTCCCAGACTCCGATGAAATGGATGTCGAGATCGGGATGGCAATGCTCGGCCCGAAACTGGCGCGCGAGCTCCGAATCCGGGCTCGTCCGGTCGGAATAGTCGCGGTAAAGCTCGACGGCCTGCCGCTCCGCGTGTTCGTGGCCGCGCATCAGAATCCCGGAGTTGCGGATGAGACCGGCGAGGCTCCGCACGGTGAAGGCCCCGCGACTGAACCCGAAGAGATAAAGCACGTCGCCGGGATGGAAATTGAGAGTGAGGAAGCGGTAGCAATCGAGCACGTTCTCAAAAAGCCCCGCTCCGAATGCGCCGCCGACGACGCGCTGCCCGAAGTTCGTGCCGACTCCCGAGTGGTAAAACACGACCTGGTGCGTGCCATCGGCCGCCACTGGCAAAACGGCGCGCGCGACTTTGACGACGTTGGTCGGGCAGGGCCTTCCCTTGTCGGTCGCGTTTTCCGAGTTCCAAGTGCCGTCCGCACAAATGATGATTTTTTTAGGCATGACCGTCAGGGGTGAAAGCGGAGCGCGTTACTGCCGGTTTTTGAGACGGCTGAAATCCGGCGGCTGTTGCAGATTCGGTTTCTCGCTGGCGGCGGCTGGCGCAGCGGTGACGACCGGCGCTCTCGTCAACCGCGCCGGAGCTGCGGCGACGAGCTTCTTCGGGAAATTCATGCGGAATATCGCGGCCATCATCGCCCGCGCCTTCGGATTCCAGATGTCCCCGTGGTTTTTGATGATCGAGGGATCGACCGCCACATCCCAATACGGCACATCCACCACGCCGACCTGCCGGAAGTGCCACAGTTTCAGCCCGCCCGCATCGTCGTCCGTCGCGAAAACGTGGCCACCTAGGTTGTGCGAGAGATTGACCTCAAACGCGCTCTGCCCATTCCCCGGCAGGGTTTTGTGCAGATCCTCAGTTTCGTGGTTGATCAGCGCTTTGTTGTGCCCGGGCGTGGTGGTGAAAAACGCGCGCTCGCTTTCCGTCCGCGGTTCCGGGCCCGGCACGCGCACCTGGTTGAAGACCTTGGTCACGGCACCGAGATTCGTCCCGGCCGGAAAGGCTGTTCCTGTGGCGCCGTCCGCGGTCGAGGTCAGCGACACGACGAACTGCCGCGTGTCCTCCAGGTGGCGCGAGTAGAGCGCCTCGATCATCTGCCGCGCCAGGATCGAATCGGAGGCAGGATTCAAAAGCAGAATTAAATCTGCGGGCAGACTTTTCTCGGAATCCGCGTGCCCGTGCATCTCCGCGTTGATGGCATGCGCCACGGATCGCTCCACCACGAGGCCGCCAAAGGAATGGCCGAGCAGGATCGTGTATTGCCCTTCGGTCTTGTGATATTTCCGCGCCGCCTCCGAGACCGCGCCGATCGCGTCGTAGCAGTCGAAATTACTCGCGAGCCGTTCCGCCGCCGCCTTGCGGCTGAAAAATGTCAACTCCTTTGCCAGGGGAACCGCCGTCAGTTTTCCACGCCATCCGAGGTAAATGCCGACGACGTGGAAGTGGCTGGCCCGCACGACTGCGGATTGGCTCACCTCCTGCAAAAACTTCGAGAACTTCGCGGCGTCACCCGATTTCGCGTTGTTCTGCCAGCCGTGAACGTAGGTGACCACGAGCGGACGTGGCGTTTCCTTGATCAACTGCAACGCGTTTTCGAGCTGCGTGGGATCCTGATAAGAACCCTGCTCGCCGAATTCCACATACGCCAGCCGGTAGTCCTCACCCGGCTTCGCGGCCGGCGTGGAATTATGCGGGTTGGAGGCGTTGCCATAAAACGGAGTCATCTGCGCGCAACCGCCCGTCAGGACCATCAGCAGCACGTATTGAAGAAACGAAGGGAGGCGCATCATGGGTTTTTCGAGTTTCTCAGGCTCCCATCGCGTCATCCTGCTGGCGCACGGAACGCGCCGCGTGGCGCAGTTTTTCGAGCGCCTCCCGATAAGAGACTGCGTGCATGGGAGCGAACCCGTGAAAGTTTCGCAGAGGAATCACGCGATCCTCCTCACCCTCTCCCGAGTGCAGCCAGAGCGCCTCGAAGTTGAGCGCCGGCACCCGCAGCAAACGCAGCTCGAACTGCCGTTCGTCCGCCGGCAACGCGGATACCACTTCCATGGCCCGTGGCAAAAGTTGCAGGTATGGGCTGGTCGCCGACATCTGCCGCACGCTTCCCTCTTTGCCGTCCGCGACATCGTAAAACGCGCGCGGTGTTTCGCCGGCGAATTCCATGACCCGCACGCCTGTTTGCGCCGCTCGCGCTGACGCTTCCTTCAGTTCGTTCAGCCCCAGGGTGAAGACCGGATGCGCCAGCCCCAAGGTGCGCCCTTCGGTCTTCTCGATCTCCTCCACCGGCAGCCCTGCTTTCACCCCGAGCAAAGGTCGCTGCTCCCAGATATGCCGCAGGATTTCCTGATCCACGAGAATGGGAATGATCGGCATAAAATCGATGTGGCTCTTGGTGAAATCCGTGTCCGTCCATGTGCCGGTGTCCTGATAGTTATTGGTAAAGTCGGAAACCGTCAGGTGCGATTTCCCGTAGATTGGATCGTCGATGTCAAAGTAGTCCTCGCCAAAGATCGCCTCCGTGTAGCCGTAGATCACGCAGAAGTGCCCGCCGCCGCCGCTCCATCCGATCCGCGCTCCGACCACCCGCCCCGCATCGATGTCCGCCTTCACCGTCGCGAAACTCACCGTCCCCGTCACACTCACGAAATTCTGCGTCCGCGTCAGCGCCTTCGCCAGATACCAGCTCACGTTGCAGTCATCCGGCACCGTCGTATCGCAACACGTCGTCAGGTTCAATTCCGCGCACGCGATCTTGCACTGCGACCAGCGGCTCAGGAACCAATAGAAATGCGACACGCTCCGCGCCGTCGCCGCCCAGCACCAATTGCTCTGCGTCTGCGCCTGCATGTTGAAAGCCAGGCTCCGCGAGATGATAAACCAGTCCTTGAACTTCAACTCCCGGCGCAAAGCGGAATAAGGCTGCGTCGTGGCGTGGATGATGTCGGATAAGTTCATAAGAGGATTCGCCGGGCTTGGTTTATTTAAAAAACTTCTGACGTGAGTGGCGCGCGTTTCTAGGCGTCTTCCTTCGTCTTGTTGTTTTCGGGAATTTTGAATCCCACGTAGGTGCCAGCGCTGATCCCGAGTAGGCCGAGCAGCGTGGCGCTGAACTCCGGCATCGCGAGCTGATTGTAAACGTTCGCGACGAACATGATGCCGAGCACGATCGTCCAGACGAAAATCTGGAAGCGGTGAAAGCAGACTGCGTTGTTCTCCGCGAGGAGATCATACATCGTCCCTTTCCACGCCGGCCACTCGAAGTAATCGAGCTGACGCTGGAGGTCGGCAATCTGCTGGGTTTTGTTCGCTTGTGCCGCTGCATTCGCCGCGAGCTTCGTTTCATCGGCTGGGGCGATTTTCGCCCGCTCGGTCTCGATTTCTTTCAGCTCCGCTTTCTCCTTCGCGATCAGTTTGCTGATCTCTGCGCAGATTTTTCGCCGGGGCTGGGAAAGGTTGACGGCCGGCAATTCCGTTTCGCTCGCCGGCGCCGTTTTTTTCCCCGAATCCACAAACGCCGCCCCGAGCGCGGTGCTCGCGCTGATGCCGATCAAACCGAGCACCGACGGATTGAGCGTGTCCGTGTCGCCGATGATGACCCACAGGAAAAAGAACGCGCCGACGACCAGAAAAAACCAGAACGCCATCTGCGCGCGGGAAAGGCTGTAAGGACAGCGCTTGTCCGGCCGCAACGGCGCGCCGGTGTCGCGGATAATGTCCGTCCATCGCGCGAGGTAAACGAAAACCACGAATGCGCCGAGAATCAGCACGGTCCCGAGCCAGAAACGGAATGGCGGGATCAGGGTGAAAATGAAGAGGTTCTCCGACTTCTTTGATGTCGGCAGCACCCAGGTGCGCATCTCTTCTCCATTCTCGAAGCCGACTGAGACCTTCATGAGCTTTTGGAAGTTTGGGCGATTCAGAATCTGCGTCCACGCACTCTTCGAGGTCTCCGTGCGGCTCAATGTGAAACGCAGGTAATGAACCTGCGGCGAAGCTTCCGAGTCCGTGTCTGGCGGTTCGGGCCACGATTGCTCCGGATGAATCCCTTTCAACGGCACGTCATCCAGATAAGGAATCAGATCGGCAATTTTCGCGTCCTTCGGAAACCGATCCTTATACAGCGGGTCGCGCAACCAGGAGTTGAGGTGCTTTACATAGACGCATATCACGTCGCCGCGCCGCGCCACGCAGGCATCGGTCTCCGGGTTTTGCGAAGGCCGGCGTTCATTTCGGACATGGAAAACTCCCGTGGTTTCATAACGCGCATAAGGCGGGGGCGTGGGTTGGGCCGGAGCTTCCGCAACCGCCGGAAGTGCATCCGCGCTGAGCGGAGCAGCGGCGGGCAACGCGACTGCGCCCGATGGCTCCACCGACTCGGCTTGCGAAAAGGCCGGACCGAGCAAAAGTGCGAAGAGCGGCGAGAGCAGTCGGGAATTCATATCACGCATTGCGGATGAGTTCGGCCTCGGCATCGCGGCGGCGCAGCAACCCGGGAACGCCCGCGTTGACCCAAAGACGTTTCATCGACTGCACTTCCGCCGCAATGGCATGGAGCACCGGGCGCAAGTTGCTTTTGACGCTGCCGCTCTGGACCGCGTTTTGAATGATGTCGCGAATCGCGCGCATCTCGGTGCGCCGGTCGCCGCTGAGCGCACTGCCCCGATTATAGACGAGCGACAAAAGCGCCCCCTGCGCGTCCGCGGGGAGCTGTTCCATGCCGGGAAAGGTCTTTCGCGTCAGCGCGTGGAAAAGCGGGACCGTGCGTTGCGCAAAGACTTCGCTCGCGGCGCTCTCGCTCACTTTGATGTCGCGAAAAGTCGGCGCCATCGCGCGCGCCGCCTGCCCGGCGACTCCGATGGCGCCTAGGAGCCGGTCAAAATGATTTCCGGACAAAAGCGGCTCCGCCCAATCCTGCTTGAACTCGGACGCGGTGACGCTGCCAAGGTCGTAGCCGACACCAAGCGAAATCCCGGACGAGGCGCCGGGCCAGATGCCGGGCTGATCAATTCCCTCAAACTCGCGAATGAGTTCGAAGGCTTTTTGAGAGATCATCGGCGCAGGAGCCGGCGCTGGGGTCGGGGTTGGATCCGGAGCTGGAACCGGTGTCGGCGCCGGGACTGGGGTCGGCGCGGGCGCAGGGACTGGCGGTGCGGGGATGGGCAAGGGCGCTGGAACAGGTGGGACTGGAGTCGGTGCAGGAACCGGAGCCGGGACTGGAATTGGAGCCGGCGTCGGGATCGGGACGGGCTCCGGCACGGGCGCAGGATCTTCCGCCAGTTCGTGACAGGTGACGACTTCCTGGATCTTTCCTTTAACGAAAACGTCCGAGAAGCAAACGATCTCGAGGCTGATGCGCTGGAGATTACGGAAAAACGCGGCCCGCGAGTCAGGGTCGGTTTCCGGCGGGACATCGCCGATCAGCTCGATCTTTCCAGCCACCTCGGTGGCGGGGTCAAAATCCGCGAGATTCACATCCACCGGCACGGTCGGGCTCTCCGGCGTCAACGCGGTATCGCGCGTCAGGCTCAACAACATGGTCGGCACGAGTTTCCCGTTCACCGTCATGCCTTGCTCACAATGGCGCAGCCGCTCTTGCAGAGACTCGAGTGAAAGATCGATCGGCAGAGTGCGCAGGATGCTCATTGGTTATTGGGCGCTTTCGACAACACCGATCGGATGCGACGGCTGGAGTTTGGTCGGGACATCCGGATCTACGCTCGTCGCCCCGGTCGCAGCCGGTTCGATGACACCGGTCGGATGGCTCGGCGCGACTTTCACTGGAACCACGCCCTGCACTTTGAAGGAGTTGAGCCTTTCCTCCGCGTTCTTCTTGCCGGAGGCGGCGTCCTCGGTCATGCCCTGGAGCGCGGCGATGAAGGTGCCGGCATTGTAGTAAGCCATCAGATCATCGAGGCCGAGCGAGAGCGGATAGCCGTGGATGCTGAGCTTTTGCGCGAGCCGGATCTCGAGGAGTTTCTCCGCGCGCATCTTTCGCATGGTGGCGATGATCGCGATGATACTCTGGCCCTGGAGGACGTCCTTGTTGAAAGAAACCTTCGTTGAATCAATCGCGGTGACGAGCGCCGAGAGCGTCGTTTTTACCACGAGATCGCCACTCAACGTGCCGGCCGTGCCGAGGCCCGTGGCAAGCACGCTGCCGCCGAAATCCGCCCATGACTTGTTCCCGTAGAGACGCTTTTCGATCTCCGCATAGTTGTGATCGATCATGAGGATCAGGTCGTTCATCAAGTCGTTGCGGGCGCCCGCGCTGGTGCTCGCCGCGGCGATCGCCGGGGAATTCGGATCCCGATAACGCGCGACACGATCCGATTCGTAGGAATGATAAAGGGTCGCAAGCGGTTTGGGCTGACCGGGACCGCCCGCGCAGCCGGTGAGCAAAAGGACGAGGAGTGCGAGAAAGCTGAGCTGGATTTTCGATAAAAAATTCATGCAGGGAGAAGGCGGAAGACGTTCAGGGCCGGGTCGGGATTCTCGACGTCCGGGTCGCGATAAAGCGTGATGTTCACCAGGATCGGTTCGTTCGGGTGGAGCATGCCGCGATTTGTCTTGGTGAAAACGCGGAAGCCGTGCTCGGGATTGCGATAACGGATCCGGCGCGAGACGTGGGCAGCCGTGATGCTCATGCAGACTTCGGCGTCGTGTTTATCGATAAACTCGATCAAGTCGTCGGTATCGATCAGAAAGCTGCGGTAGCCATGATCGATGGCGTTGGTGTGAACTTTCTCGACGATCTCTTTGTGGATGAATTCCATGACCCGGTCGTCGTCGTCCCGATCCTGCTGATAAAACTCGATAACGTAGTCCGGGATGGAATTTCCAAACTGATCGTGCACGCGGAAAACCACGTGCTGGTAGCGATGATACCAGTCTGGATTCGGTCCTTGCCGGCCTTCGACAAAGGTCTGGTCTGTGATCGCTGAGCACCGCGCGGCGTGCGTCGAGTAATCACCCGGCTCCAGCCGCAACGCATCGAGCAGCGTTTTCTGCCAGCTCTCGACCTGCGCGAGCTCGGGGGAGTCCTTGTCCGGAACGGCTTTGGTAATGCTGCCGTGATTGCGATGGAAGACGGCGAACGCGATATCCGGGTTCACGCGCGGTTTGGCGACCGGCTTCGGCGATGCATTCGCGTCGGCAAAATCAACCGAGAGGTAAGTGGCGTTCAGATTCGCGGTGGAAACGCGGACCGTGCCGTCACTCCCGTTTTCATGCATCACGGACTTGATGCCGGGATAGCTGATCGTGCCGACCATCACAGTCGTGAAGGTATTCTCCGGCGCGAAAATGCGATAGCCGGCGCGGAACAGATCATCGACGCCAAGCCAGAAGGAATAAGGCGCGGCGAGCTCCAGCGCATCGAGCACCTGCTTGCCGGACTCCGCGAAATGGTTCCAGTCCCAGCCCTTGAAAAAGCGGCCGATGACGGACTTGCCGAGATTCGCCAGCGGCGAGCCAAAGTTCGCCGGCGCGAGCATGCAGAGATGCGCGATCGGCGCGCGCACGGCATCGGGCTCGCCGTTTTCATCCACACAGCTCTGCCGCAAATACTCTCGCGCCACGAGTCCGCCCGTGCTGTGCGTGATCAAGTCGAAGCTATGGCGCGCCTGCGGGATTTTGTGGAAATCGAGCGCGCGCCGGAACGCGTTGCCGAGATCGTAGAGACTGACCTCGTCGTTCATCGAGAGGTAGTCGCCGAGCCAGATGCCTACGACATCGAAGCCCTGCCCGCGCAGCCAGCCCGCCAGTGGCTCGAAGGAAGTCGCGTTGTCACTCCACCCATGCAGAACGATGAGTGTTCGCATGGATGACGGCTAGGCGACCGTCCGGATCGTCCAGAAATCGTCGGACAGGTTTTCGTCGAGCAGGTAGGAGTAAGGCATCGTGAAATAGCCGCGTTTCCCCCACGTCGTGCCCCAGGAATTCCGCACGTGAAAATGTTGCGATTTATCGTCGTAGCCGACGCAGAGAACGGCGTGCCCCCCCACCACCCCCTCGCCCGGTGCAGGCATTTCCAGCAGCCCGGTTTTGGCGACGGCGTCGCTTTCAAAGCTGTCGTAAACCGTGAACCCGAAGACGAACGGAAAGCCGTCCGCGAGGCAGCCTTTCATCTGCGTGAGAGTGCGATCGACGCGCTGATAATTCAGCGCGCGGGCTTTCTTCGCGTCGTCGT
Source organism: Chthoniobacter sp. (assembly GCA_034667645.1). Lineage (GTDB taxonomy): Bacteria > Verrucomicrobiota > Verrucomicrobiia > Chthoniobacterales > Chthoniobacteraceae > JAJPJG01. The sequence continues at coordinate 2,258 of JAXDQV010000146.1, read as the reverse complement.
AGCACGGCTTCGGCGGCTTCTGCGCAGGCTTCGCGTCCTTGGGCCAAAGGCTCGTGGTCGAGTCTGCTGGCGTGTCGTCGTAAGGCCACTCGGTTTCCGGACACGCCCCTTTTTTGCCGACGCTTTTGATTCCGTCGCGGATCATCGCGCCGGCGTCGGAGCCGATGGTGTGCTCCATGGCGCGCTCGTTGTAGTAGATGAAAAGGCGCGACGGGATGAAGTCCGCGAGGCTCTGTTTTTTGCGGTCGAACTCGAGGGCGGCGGCGATCGCGTTCGCCGTGCAGGAGCCGATGCGCCCCTGATTGTAAACCGGCGGACAAAGTTTCCGCAGGTCGGCGCGACGCGGGAGCGCTCCGAGTTTCGCCATCGGGGCGGCATAAGCGTGATCGCGCTGGTCGGGCAGGTCGGGCACCCAGCCGAAACCGCGGGAGATTTTCTGAGACGATTTTCCGGCGCCGGATTTTGGAGGCATCACTCTCCGAAGCTATGGGAAACGGCGCGCTTCGGAATGAGCAGAACTACTCAATTCACTGAAAAACAAATACCCACTTTTCTCTTGGCGCGCCGCGTGTTTCGTCCGTTAACGGATGTTCTGCGCACCCTCTCCCGCATGGAAGTCGGGTGCCGCTGAAAATGGTGATCAGCCAGGAGGCATGCCGGATGAAAAAGCGGATTGTTTTAGTCGATGACCACACGTCGATCCGGCAGATGCTGGCCACGCTTCTTTCCGCAGATGAACGCTACGAAGTAGTCGGTGAAGCCGCCACCGGCGTCGAGGCACTCGAGGTTTGCGCGAAGACTCATCCCGACCTCGTCGTCCTCGATCTCCGCCTTCCCGAGCTGACCGGGCAGGAAGTGCTCCGCAGGCTGCAGGCGAGACAGAGCCGGGCGCGCGTCCTGATTTATTCCGGCACGAAAAACGGGCCGCTCATCACCCAAACCCTGAAATGCCGGCCCGCCGGTTTTGTTTCAAAGGCCGACGATCTGGCGGTGCTGCGCGAAGGTATTTCCGCCGTAGCCGCCGGGCGCGGTTATTTCACCAGCTACGTCACCGGTTTCCTTTTCGATGCCACTTCGGCCGCGGCCTTGAGCATCGAACTCTCGCCGCGCGAGCGCGAGGTGTTGCAAATGATCGCCGAGGGAAACAGCTCCAAGGAGATTTCCACCCGGCTCTACGTGACGGCGAAAACTGTGGAAAACCATCGCGCCCATCTCATGGCCAAGCTGCGCTTGCACGGCGTCGCGAGTTTGACGCGCTACGCCATCAGCCTCGGCCTCATCGCCGCGGATTGAGCGCTCAATTTGAGTGGAAAGGCGATCCGCAGTTCGCGCTGTTTGGATAGTTCTGCCTGCCGTAAGTGGCAAGTCATCCGCTCGCTATGTTGCAGCCGGCGAGCCAACTCCCGTTCGAACCGCTGGAAAACTTCTGCCGCGATGAAAAAAAACCTTCTCCTCCCCCCGACCGAGCGATCCCGGCTTGTTCACCATCGGCGCCCTCCGTATCCTTCCCGTAGTGCCAAAGCGGAAGACCGTAAAGCTGCCCGTGAAAACCCCAGCAGAAAGAGGCGAAACTTTCTTCGCCTTATTTTACGAAAGTTCGTCTAATTCAAAGTTAGGCGCTAGCCCACGCTCAAATTGATCCGATGAGGCGCTTCTCTAACGATGATAGTCCGTATGCCAAGGACATGGAGACATTCTACATCAACTACGGACTGACCGTTCACATCGCGCAAGAGCTAGAGAAATCTGTCGCGGTGTTGCTTCTGGCCGCGGAGAGGCACGGTTTCGTCGAGATCGACCGAGAGGCCACCAAAATCCGAAAGCACGATGATCTACTTAACTTGTGTCTCGGGCGCTCCGTAAGAATTCTCCACGAGAGCGGGTCTATGGATCGAGAGTTAGCACCCTACTCTGGGAGGCGAACGACCTTCGTAACGAGCTGGTGCATAACTTTCATCTCAGACAATCTCGTCGAACTAACCAACACAAACGGACGAGAGGCAACAAACGAGGCACTATGGACTATCCATTGCCAGCTGCGAAAGAGCCTTAACGGCGTCAACGCGATCAAGAACAAGATGATTGCAGACATCCCAGAATGGCAGGCGCATGTCGAACAACAACTGGCCGAACTCAAGAAGGATATACCTGAACGCGATGTGGATCTATAACCAAGTCACGAACACGCCTAGCTGTTGATTGTCAACAGATTGGCCGCAGCAAAGTTAAGTCTAGAGAGGGGAGGTAGAGAGTTAAGA
>JAXDQV010000145.1:0-9932 GCA_034667645.1 Chthoniobacter sp. | reverse complement strand
ACGCCTGACTGGGACGATCGCCTGACTTTTGAGTTTAACGGCAAACATTCCGGAGTTGCTTCGATGGAGATCAAGCCGGCAAAAGAGGCGATCACGGTTTTCCTGGCTGGGGATTCCACCGTGACGGACCAGCGAAACGAGCCTTGGGCAGGCTGGGGACAGATGCTGCCAAGGTTCTTTCAGCAAGGCGTGGCGGTTTCAAACCAGGCGGAGTCGGGACTCGCTCTCTTCTCATTTGAGCATCAGAAGCGGCTCGAGAAGATCTTGAGCATGATGAAAAAGGGGGACTACCTCTTCATTCAGTTCGGGCATAACGATCAGAAGGATAAGTCAGCTGGCGCCGGACCATTTACCAGTTACAAGGCGAACCTAAAGAAGTTCGTCGAAGCAGCCCGGGCTAAAGGCGGCCTTCCGGTATTGGTAACTCCGATGGAGCGTCGTCGGTGGAAAGGCAGCGAGCCGGAACCAACTTTAGCCGACTACGCAGAGGCGGTGCGGCAGGTTGGCACCGAGGAGAAAGTGCCGGTGATTGATCTCAACGCAATGAGCCTGAAGTTTTACACCGCGCTCGGGCCGGAGAAGAGTACCAAGGCCTTCGTCTTTTACCCTGCGAACACCTTCCCCGGACAGGCGGTGGACCTCAAAGACAACACCCACCACAATGCCTACGGAGGTTACGAGCTCGCGCGGTGTGTGGTCGAAGGGATCAGGGTAAATGTGCCGGAGCTTGCGGCGCATTTGGCCAAGGATACCGGCACTTTCGATCCCACAAAGCCCGATCCCCCGGAAAAGGTGGAGATTCCGCCAAGCCCCTTTACGGGTGTGACGGAAAAGCCTGCTGGAAGTTGAAAGGTTCCTCTCATTTCAAACTTGCTTTTCATTAAGTAACTACCCTCGACTTCAGGGCTATCGCACAACAGAACCAGTGCTAAAGCCGAATTCTTTCCTCAAATGGGTAACGAAAAGGTAAAACGCTAAGTTTGAATTCATACAATTTATGCGCGTATGTCGAATAATCATCCTCAACGTCCTCATCATCCTTGCTTGCATCCCCTCGCGTGGACAACAGCCCGCGCCTAGCGCGACTCCCGCCTCTTCACCGGTCACTGTCACGCCGCCCGCTAACAAGGATAGCTTTCACCTTTACCTGCTGATGGGGCAGTCGAACATGGCGGGGCGCGATATCCGCGGTCTCGCTGCGCAGACGACGGACCCACGAGTGCTTGCGATGACGCCCGAAGGCCAGTGGGTTGTCGCGAAAGATCCGATCCATCAAAAAGACGGCCGCACCGAGCCCGGGGTGGGGCCGGGCATTTCGTTCGGACTCGCGATGATCAAGGCCAATCCGGGTGTGACCATAGGATTGGTCCCCTGCGCGGTTGGTGGCACGCCGCTTAAACGCTGGCAGAAAAAGAGTGGTGACCTTTATGAACGGGCCGTTAACCGCGAGAAGCTCGCGGCGCAGTCCGGCGAGATCAAAGGCGTGCTCTGGCTTCAGGGTGAAAGCGATACAGACAAGCAGCCGTCGGCGGAGAGGTATGAGGCGGGGCTCAGCCAGATGCTCCAGGACCTTCGCGCTGATCTCGGCCAGCCGAATCTCCCGATCGTTGTCGGCCAGATCGGAGAGTTCCTTCCTCAGGACAAACATCCCTTTGTGGATACGGTGCGGGCGGCGATCAGGACCATACCCGGCAAAGTGCCGCACACTGGTTACGCCGATTCCACTGGCTTGGGCGATCAGGGGGACAAACTGCATTTTGATGCGCAGGGGGCAAGAGAGATGGGTGCACGCTTTGCAAAAGCGATGCAGGCAATCCAAAAGAAGTAACACGTGCTAAGAATGGACTTGGTGAAAACCGTCATAGCCGGAGACGGTATCGGCTGGAGCTTACCATTGTGACTTAAGGCGTGTGGATTGAATTCATGAACTCTCCGTTTCACTGCCTCCGCGCAGTCTTTTTAACCCCCTTCGCCGGCTTCCCGATGATTGGCATCGCTGTTGCTGAAGATGCCGTGCCATCGGCTCGCATTGCCAAGTTCGCGGGCGATCGTCCTGCAGCTATTAGTTACACCTTTGACGACAACCTGCGCGACCAATACACGCTAGCCTTGCCGATGTTGAACGAGGTCGGTTTCAAGGGCACCTTTTTCGTCATTGCCGGTAAAACAGCCGAGACGCCGGAGGAGGGAGAGCAAAAAAAAGAGGATGGAAATGTTCGTAACCTGTGGGGTGGTATCAGTTGGCCGGAGTTGAAGAAGCTGGCAGAGCAGGGACACGAGATTGCCAGCCATACCTGGTCGCATCCTGCCCTGACCAAGCTCACGCCCGAGGATTTGGACGCCCAACTCAGCAAGGCCTACGACGCGATCAAGACGCACATCGGCAAGCCGCCGCTCACCATTGCGTTTCCGGGCAACGGCTCGACGCCCGAGGTGCAGGCTGCCGCGCTGAAGTATCACGTGGCCTACCGCGCTTTTCAGCAAAGCACCACCGGCAAATCCACGGCTGCCTTACTCAACGCCTGGGCAGACAAGCTCATCCAGGAAAAGAAGTTGGGCATACTAATGACTCACGGGATCGCGAAAGGTTACGCTGCGCTGAGCGACCCGGAAATTCTTCACGCGCACTTGAAGTATGTAAAAAGCCGCGATCAGGATATTTGGGTGGACACGTTTGCCAATATTTCGCGGTATGAAAAGGAGCGGGACGAAGCAAAGTTGAACATGACGGGTAAACCAGGCAACAGCACCTGCATGCTCAGCAGCACGCTTGATCCTAAACTATACGACGTCCCGCTCACGGTGGTCATAGACGCGGCCGGCGTCACGTTGGCCAGGGCAAAACGTGCTCCCCAAGAATTGCCGGTGCGCATCGAGAAAGGTTCAATCTATGTCGAAGCGGCGCCGAGCGACCAGCCGATTGTGATCACATGGCAATAACCCCAACAAACCTCATCATTATGTTTAAACAACTTATTTCAACCCTGACTCTACTCGTCATCGCGACGACAACTCACGCTCAACAACAAAACTCTTCGCAATCGAAGTATAATTTCAATTCCGGCTGGCTCGTGAAGATGGTCGATGACAGCGGTGCGGAGGCGGTAACCTTTGTGGACACGGACTGGAAAAAGGTCACGCTCCCGCATGCGTGGAATGAGGACAGCGCCTTCAAGGTGCACGTTCACGACCTTCCCACGGGCATTGCGTGGTATCGCAAACACTTCAAGCTTCCCGCGAATGCGAAGGGAAGGAAAGTCTTCCTGGAATTTGAGGGCATCCGGCAGGGCGGAGAGTTCTTTCTCAACGGGGAGTCCATTGGACTTAGCGAGAATGGGGTGATGGCTTTCGGGTTCGACATTACCGATAAGGTGAAGCCAGCGCCGGAGGAAAACGTGATCGCGGCGCGCATCGATAACGCGTGGAGCTATAAGGAGCGCGAGACGCGTTCGAGCTTTCAATGGAACGACAAGAACTTCTACGCCAACTACGGCGGCATCAATAAGAACGTGTTCCTGCACGTTACGGATAAGCTGCACCAGACTTTGCCTCTCTATTCGAATCTTGGGACGACGGGCGTTTACGTTTACGCGCAGGACTTCGACATCAAAGGCAAGTCGGCGAAGGTCACTGCCGAGGCGCAGGTGAAGAATGAGTATGCGGAGCCGAAAGCCTTTAGCTACGAAGTCGCGATCACTGATCCGCAAGGCAAGACGGTGAAGACCTTTGGTGGATCGGAGCAAACGATTGCACCGGGAGAAATAGAAGTAATCAGTGCCGACGCAAAGGTTGAGGGCCTGAACTTCTGGAGCTGGGGTTATGGCTATCTCTACGACGTCGCGACAACTTTGAAGGTCGGCGGAAAGCCCGTGGACACCGTCGTAACTCGCACTGGCTTTCGAAAACTGGAGTTTGGCCACGGCATGGTGAAACTCAATGACCGCACGATTCAATTCAAAGGCTACGCCCAGCGTTCGACGAACGAGTGGCCAGCCATCGGCCTTTCCGTGCCGCCGTGGATGAGCGATTTCAGCAACGCGCTCATGGTCGAGAGCAATGGCAATCTGGTTCGCTGGATGCACGTGACGCCGTGGAAACAGGATGTCGAATCCTGCGACCGGGTCGGCTTGATGCAGGCGATGCCCGCGGGCGATTCGGAGAAAGATGTCGATGGACGCCGCTGGGAGTTGCGCGTCCAGCTCATGCGCGATGCCACGATTTACAATCGGAACAATCCGAGCATCGTCATGTATGAAGGTGGCAACAAGGGCATCAGCGAAGCGCACATGGCGGAACTGAAAGCCGTGCGCGACCAGTATGACCCGCATGGCGGCCGGGCAGCGGGTTGCCGCGAGATGCTCGACAGCAAAATCGCCGAGTATGGCGGTGAGATGCTCTACATCAACAAGAGCGCGCGCATTCCGTTCTGGGCGACTGAATACTCGCGCGACGAAGGCTTGCGCAAATACTGGGACGACTGGACACCGCCTTATCACAAGGACGGAGATGGTCCCGAGGTAAAGCCAGGTGAAAGCGGTGCTCCTTACAATCGAAACCAGGACTCATTCGCGCGTGAGGATGTAGTGCGCTGGTTCGACTATTGGCAGGAGCGCCCCGGCACCGGTGAGCGGGTGAACGCGGGCGGCGTGAACATCATCTTCGCCGACTCGAACACGCACTCACGCGGAGTGGAAAACTACCGTCGCAGCGGCGAGGTGGACGCGATGCGCATCCCGAAGGAGGGCTTCTTCGCGCATCAGGTGATGTGGGACGGGTGGGTGAACACCGAGCATCAGCACATTCACATCATCGGACACTGGAATTACGAGGCTAACGTCAAGAAGCCAGTCTATGTGGTTTCCTCTGCGGACAAAGTGGAGCTATTCATCAACAACCAATCCAAAGGCTTCGGCGACCAGAGCTCGCGCTTTCTTTATACATGGAAGGAATTGCCGTTTCAGCCCGGCGAAATCAAAGCAGTCGGCTACGATGCCGCTGGAAAGAAACTCTGCGAGGACGCCAAAAGGACGGCCGGCAATCCGGCGGCGATCAAGCTGACACCACGCACCGGGCCGAACGGCTTGAAGGCGGACGGAGCCGACATGGCGCTCGTGGATGTGGAAGTGATGGATGCGCAGGGTAATCGATGCCCGACCGCCCTGAACTTGATCAAGTTTGACCTCCAGGGTCCCGCGGAGTGGCGCGGGGGCATCGCGCAAGGGCCTGACAACTACATTCTTTCCAAAGAGCTGCCGGTGGAATGCGGCATTAATCGCGTGATCCTGCGTTCACAGCCTAAGGCGGGCAAAATTATTCTCAATGCCAGCGCAGACGGTTTGAAGGCGGCTCGCATCGAGCTTGTTTCCAGTCCTTTCTCCGCGACCGATGGTCTTGCCAATACATCGCCGGATGCTGGGCTGACCGCCCGTCTGGATCGCGGGCCGACACCTGCTGGCGATTCCGTCGTGCCGACGAGAACGCCGATTCGGATCGTGAGTGCGACCGCCGGGGCGAGCGCGGAGCAGGCTGGCCAGGCGTTTGATGACAACGAAGAGACTGCGTGGAAAAATGATGGCCAGCGTGCGACGGGTTGGATTCAGTTCGAACTCGAGCGCCCAGCCAATGTCAATGAGGTCGTGCTGAAACTCGGAGGCTGGCGCAACAAATCCTATCCGCTCCGCATTACCGTCGAGGGCAAGGAAGCTTATTCAGGAACGACTCCCAAGACCCTCGGCTACGTGACGCTCCCGCTAAAACCTACCCAGGGCAAGACCGTCCGCATTGAACTCGTGGGCGCGATTGATGACAAGGATGGGTTTGGCATGGTGGAAGTTACCGGCAAGAAACTCGACGATGCCGCTGCTTCCACTGGTGGAGCGAAAGGCACCCTCGAGATTCTGGAGGCAGAAGTTTACGAGCCTCTAGCCACTACCGCGCGATGACCATTGCAAGAGTCGCCCCGGTGTCCTGCTCGATACTTTCGCGAAGCTGAATCATTCGGGAGCAGGCACCAGCATGTGTGCTTCAACGGAGGAAATGGGTGGCAGATTGTCGGCGAGCAAAGTCCACGAGTCGCCTTCATCGCGAGAGGCGAAGATCTTTCCGGTGTTCGTGGCGAAATACACACCAACAGGCTCCTGCGCATCCGTAGTGAGACCTTCACGTAAAATGCCCATGAAAGCTTCGTCAGTCGGCAATCCCGTGGTCAGCGACATCCATGTGTCGCCGCCGTCTCTGCTTCGGAAGACGGCAAGTTTTCCCTCCGGCGGGCAGCGAAATTCAGCACCCTGAAGCGGGATCACGTAGATCGTCTTCGGTTCCCGCGGATGGATGCCCAGAGGAAAACCAAAATCTGACGGCAACCCGGCGGTGATTTCCTGCCACGACTCGCCTGCGTCGGCACTGCGATAGACACCGCAATGATTCTGTTGAAAAAGCAGCGACGGTTGAGCGGGCGACATCAGCAGCTTGTGCACACATTGGCCAAACTCCGGATATTTCTCCGGCATGAATTCCGCCCGCGTGCCTTTGTTCATCGGCATCCACGTCAGCCCGGCATCGTCGGTCCGGAAAACTCCGACAGCCGAGATGCCGACAAACATTCGCTGGTCGTTCGTCGGATCGAGTTGGATCGAGTGCAGGCAGAGTCCCCCGGCTCCGGGATGCCAGCGCGGGCGTGAAGGATGTTGGGTGAGCCCGGTTACTTCCTGCCAGCTTTCGCCTCGATCGCCGCTGCGAAAAAGAGCTGCCGGAGCGACGCCCGCGTAAGCCACCTCCGGCTCGTTGGCCCGGCCGGGTTCGATGTGCCAGATGCGTTCAAGTTTAGTCTCGGCCTCCGGAGGAAAGGCCGGGCCCGTTTTTGCAGGTTGCCAGGTTTCGCCGAAATCCGCGCTCCAGACGATTTCGGAGCCGAACCATGCGTCGTTGGCGGTTGCGAAAATACGGCCGAGACGTGGGTCGTAGATGGCATGATTGATTTCCTTTCCCGGCAAGAACGGGCCATGCAGTTTCCACTTTATTCGATCGTTTGAACGAAAGAGGAACAGCCCTTTTTTAGTCCCGGCGAGCAGCAGTGTTTCCATAACGTGTCGAGTGTGGTGGATTCAATATCTACGCGTCAGCCGGCTCCACATGCACGAGCACATCGGCAATTGCAGGTTCAGCTGCGCGCACCGCATTTTTTACCAGATGCGCGATTGCGTGTCCCTCGCGAACAGTGATCTCCGCGGCCACGCCGATGTGCAGGTCCACGTAAAACTCGAGGCCCATCTTTCGGATGCGGCACCGTTCGACTTCAACCACTCCCGGAACCTCGCCGGCAACACTGCGCACGCGCTGTTCGATCTCGGGTGCGGGGGCGGTGTCCATCACCTCGTAGATTGCCGGCTTGAGCAATCGCAGGCTGTTGAACGCGATGAGTCCGCATGCGCACAACGCCGCCCAATCGTCCGCGCTTTCGTAGCCCGGCCCGCCGATGAGTGCAATGGAGATGCCGATAAATGCAGCTCCGGAGGTGAATGCGTCGCTGCGATGGTGCATTGCATCGGTCTTGATCGCGGTGCTCTGCGCCGCATCGGCGAGTCGGCTGACTTTGCGAAAAAGCACCTCCTTGATGACCAAAACCCCGATCAGCACGGCGAGCGTGAAGGGCGCCGGAGCATGGTGAGGCGTGAAGATTTCGCGCACGCTTTCCACCGCCAGCCCGAGCGCCGCGACGATGACCGTCAGCGAGCCGAGCACGGCGGCGATCGGCTCCGCCTTTCCATGTCCGTAGGGATGCGTTTCGTCCGGAGGTTTGGCGGCGACCTTCAGCGCGCCCCACATAATCAGGGAGGAAACGATGTCGAGTGTGGATTCAAAACCATCGGCGATCAGCGCATAGGAATGTCCCACCAGCCCGGCAGTGATTTTTACTACGGCGAGCACCGCGTTGATCAGAATGCCAACGCCTGCGAGCCGCGCGCCCGATTCAAGATTGCTGGCCACGGTCTGCGCTGTAATTTGTGCCACGGTCGCAGCCTAAAAGGGCGCGAACCGTTTCTCCCATGCAAAATTTTAAGGCGGTTACTTACGATCGGCACGGCCCGCCATCTGAGGTGCTGCAAGTGCGCGAAATGTCCGTGGCGGCGCCGCAGCCCGGGCAGGTTCTGATTCGCATGCGTACTGCTCCGATCAATCCCGTGGACCTCAACGTGATCGAGGGAAAATACCCGGTCCGTCCGCCGCTGCCCGCTGTGGGTGGCGTGGAGGGTGTAGGCGAAATCGCCGCAGTTGGAGCAGAGGTCGCGGATTGGCGAATCGGCGATCGTGTTCTCGTGCCGCACGAGTTCGGCAGTTGGCGCGAGCGCGGAGTTGCTTCTGCCGCGGGACTCATCGCGGTTCCATCCGGCCTTTCGATCGAGCAGGCCGCGATGTTGAAAATCAATCCGCCGACCGCGTGGCGGATGCTGCACGATTTTGTCGAGTTGAAGTCAGGCGATTGGATTTTGCAAAACGCTGGGAATTCCGCTGTCGGTCGCGCGGTCATCCAGATCGCCCGCGCTTGTGGCTGGCGCACGGTGAACGTGGTGCGCCGCGCGGAACTCGTTGAAGAATTGCTCGGTGAAGGAGGCGACGTGGTGCTGCTAGATGAGGAAAACCTGCCCAAGCAAGTCGCTGAAGCGACCGGACGGGCGGAGATTCGGCTCGCCTTCAACGCCGTTGGTGGCGATAGCGCGGTGCGGCTGGCGAACGCGCTTGCGCCCGGCGGAACGTTGGTGACTTACGGTGCGATGGGCCGGCAGCCGCTGAAGATTCCGAATGGTTTGCTCATTTTCAAGGATCTGCGCTGGAGGGGATTTTGGATCACCGAATGGTATCGCACCGCGACGCAAGAGAGCGTGAAGACAATGTTTAACGAGTTGCTGCCACTTGTTGCCAACGGTCTTTTGCACGCGAAGGTCGAGAAAAGTTACGCGATCGCGGATGCGCTGGCTGGAGTCGAGCACGCGCAGCGCAGCCGCCGCTCCGGAAAAATACTCCTGACCTTCGAGTGAGCAGGATGCGTGTCCGCCGGATTCTGGTCGTGGCAGGCCTGGTGGTGGCCGCAATGCTTGCCCTCGGCAGCGCGCACCTCCTGTGGAAACGGAAACTCCCCACTCGCGGCGGTCTCTATTTCTTCCAGCCGGTCGAGATTGCTGCGCCGCAATTTCGTCAGGGAGATGAACGCTGGCGGTCCGATCATCTCGGCGCCACCGACGGAACGCTTGGGGCAGAAGGCTGCGCGGTCGCTTCCGCTGCGATGGTTCTCGGAAGCTACGGAATCGAAACCAACCCGCAACGCCTCAACAATTTTCTGACCGCGAACGGCGGATATACGGAACAAGGCTGGCTCTACTGGGAGAAAGCCGCGGAGTTCCTGCCGGGCCGCATCGAAAAGGCATATGAGGATTTGCCATCGTTCTGGCTGATTGATTCGAATCTGCTGCGCAGGAATCCGTGCATTGTCCGCATTCGGTTTCCGAGCGGCACCACTCACTTCGTCGTCATCGTCGGCAAGAGAGGGTTCGATTATTTGATCCGTGATCCCGGTGCCGGCGCCTCACGCGGAGTTTATCCGCTCCGGGAGCTGGCGCGCGAAATCGAAGCACTGCGCTTCTATCGACCGGTGAGCAGATCGTGAGTGGGTGGCGGTTCTTTCCGCTGCTCGCAGTGGTCATGCGATCACAGTAATCTGAACCCGATGCAAACGCTGGTTTCCGAGCTAACGGAATTACTGAGTCGAGAACGCGTGCTTTTCGAACGGGAGCATCTGATCACTTACGGCTTCGACGGCACAGCAACGCTCCATGGCGAAGCGGCTTGCGTCGTGTTCCCACAGACCACCGAAGAAGTGTCACTCGTGGTAAAATGCGCGGCGGCGCGCAACACGCCGATCGTAAGTCGTGGCTCAG
>JAXDQV010000144.1:0-10765 GCA_034667645.1 Chthoniobacter sp. | reverse complement strand
ATTCAGCCCGTCGAGAAAAAACAGCCAGGCTTGGGAGCAGCGTAGGACGCAGTATTTGCCAGCCTCCGACGGGGCTGCAGCTTTCGCGTCGCCACTCATATTTTCCCATGTCTCCGCTGCATTGTATCCGCGTCTTCGCAGGCCTCCTTCTGGTTGGCGCTTCATTGCTCGCGCAGGAGGACGATACGACTCCCGCGCCGCGCCGTTCCAAAAAGAGCACCTCCAAGGCTGAGCCTTCCCTGCATGCAAAGGCGTCTGCGTCTCCGCGGAAAAAAAAGCACTCGTCGCCATCGTCCGAGGAGGAAACACCTTCGCCCAAAAAGACCGCGAAGAATTCCGACCCCGATGCGACCCCGCACAACAAGTCGCACGCCAGTCCATCGCCTGTGGAGGCGGAATCCCCAACACCGAAGAGCACGCGTAAAAAGGAGGCGGCAGGAGAAGAAGAAGCATCGCCGACGCCGACCGCAACCCCGCATTCGGCAGAAAATGCCACGCTCGATCCGGAGCAACTCGTTGATTTCGAAAAGCAGCCGGCGCGCGTGCAGCAGATTATTTCAACCGCCCTCGAGCTGACGAAACAGAATCTGACTTATGTTTACGGATCGGCTGATCCTGCCAACGGCGGACTGGATTGCTCAGGATTCGTGTTATACGTGCTCACCCGAAATGGGATTGCCGACGTTCCGCGCGATGCGAGCGGGCAATATAAATGGGTGCGCAAAGCCGATAACTTCGAGGCGGTGCTCAGCAGGAAGAAGGAATCCTTTGAGTTTGATCAGCTGCATCCAGGGGACCTCCTGTTCTGGACCGGCACTTACACCACGGAAAAAGACCCGCCTGTAACCCATACGATGATTTATCTCGGCACCGAGAAAAAGAGCGGCCGCCGGGTCATGGTTGGCTCCAGCGACGGCCGAACCTACGATGGAGTTTCACGGTGGGGAGTGAGCGTATTCGACTTTAAGCCCGCGACCAAACCTCCCGGCCCGGAAGCAAAACTCGCCCCCACATTCGTCGGCTACGGCAGTGTGCCCGGTTTGTCGGAATAAGCATCTTCCGTTGCTCGGCGGCGCTTTACGGCAAGGGCCTGCGGAGGTTAGCCTCGGTTTTATGAACCCCCTCATTCCCGCTTGGAATAAATCGGCACACACGGAAACTCTCCTACGGTCCAGCACTGCTCAGTTTCCAAGCGGGAAAGCCTCAGTTCACCTTCTCGAATTGTTTGTCCGCCCAATTGCCGCAGGCGTGCTTTGCATTCTCATAGGAACTCTTTCGGCCTCAACTTACGGACAAGGTTTTTATCTTCAGGTGCCGCAACCTCCGAAGATCCCCAATGCCACTTTCAAAGTAACCAGCTACGGCGGGGTGGGGGATGGCCGGACGATGAATACGGAAGCGTTCCGTAAGGCGATCGAGGCTTGCACGAAAGCGGGAGGCGGAAACGTGATTGTCACCTCGGGAACCTTCGTCAGCGGGCCGATCAAGCTGGCCAGCAAGATGGCGCTGGTGGTGGAGAAAGACGCAGTGATTTTAGCTTCGAGCAAGTTTTCCGACTTTGGGCTGCCGGATCCGCTGCCGACGAATCAAGCCGAGCTGACCCGGCTGAAAGCCGAGGAGCAGCAGTTGATCAGCGGCTCAAAGCTCACGGACGTGGCGATCCGCGGCGAAGGGAAGATTGACGGCTCGGGCGCCTACTGGTGGGCCAAATCTGACATCGCCTCGCAACGCGGCCTAAAGGGAATCCCAACAATCCCTGGCGCTTCGCCCGAGGAGAAACCAAGTCCTGCCCCTTCGCCCGAAACCCAAAGCACGCCCTTAGACCAAACGGCTTCCTCCGATCCAAGTAAGAAGGACGTGCCAGTCGTCCCGACGCCGCAACTAACCAAGCCGCTTTACGTGCCGCGTCCTCACCTCATCATGCTCAAGGATTGCGAACGCGTCCAAATTCAAGGAGTGACGCTTTTGAATTCACCGATGTTTCATCTCGTCCCGTCGCGCTGTCGCGAGGTGTTGATCGAAGACGTAAAGATTATCACTCCATCCAATGCGCCGAACACCGACGGCATCGATCCGGGTAATTGTGACAAGGTGCTGATCCGGCGCTGTTATATCGACACGGGCGATGACAACATTGCACTAAAGGGAGGTGGAAGTGGAGGCGCGCCTCCGATGCAGAATATCACGATCACCGACTGTAAATTCGGACACGGGCACGGTGTTTCCATTGGCAGCGAAACCAACGCCGGAGTGCGTAACCTTCTTGTGCAAAAATGCACATTCGAGAACACCGACAACGCTCTTCGCATCAAGTCCGACCGTAACCGCGGCGGGTTGGTCGAAAACGTTCTCTACCGCGATATCACGATGAAGAACGTCGGATTTCCAATCACGATTTTCCTTTTCTACGATGATAAGAAGACCGCTCTGACACCTGAGTTAAAGCCGGTGAGTCCGACCACACCGAAGGTTCGGAATGTCCATTTTCTAAACATCACTTGTGAAGGAGCATCTCGCAAAGCGATCGAGTTGGCGGGGCTTCCGGAGAGTCCGATTACCGACGTTCAACTTGAAAACATTCGCGTGGCCGGCGCTGAGGTTCCCATGAGTGTGCAGGATACGCGTAACCTGCAAATGAAGAACGTCGAGATCTCTACCCCGTCTACATCGGCCACTGCGGACACGAATGTTCAGCCCAAGCCGAGTGTCGCTGGATCGCCGGCGGGAAAACCTTCTAAAGTGATGTCGGAAGAATAGCGGCAGTGCGGGATGCGAATCACGCCGGCTACAGTCTAAGGAAGTATCGGGGAAATCGTGCAGCTGCGCGTGAGCGTTGTGCCCGGTTTGATCGGCTGAATACCGAGCTTCTGCTCGAAGGGCCGTTGGTTGTGGTGATCGGGTAAACCCCAGCAGGGCTCGACGCAGATGAAGGGCTCACCGCTGCTCCAGATTGTAATGTAAGGCGCCTCGCTAAAACCGAGATTAACGCGGCGCCCGGAGGAGTTATCCACGAAGGCGAATTTCGCCTCAGCGACATTTTTTAGCTCGAGTAAAAACGAACCGGGCAGATCGCTTTTCTTAAAGGGCATCGGACCGCCAGCGTGATGGAAAGTTTCCGTGTCACCGGATAATAAATCACCCGGTGCAAGGTGGCGAATGTAGTCGCCCTCCGGCATCAGGACGTCGGCTGATTCCAGCGATGCCGCAGTAAAGCCAGGATGGAGACCGAAGGAAACATGCGCCGTCAACTCCGGTTCTTCGTTTACGAATTGGAAGCTTACCGTCAAGGCGTCATCTGCAATGGCGTAGCGTAGCGTCAGTGCAACTCGCAGTGGATACTCGTCACGCGCCAACTGCTCCGGCGTGATGCGATAAGTCAGCGAGGCGGAGTCGTCGCCAGCAAAACGCGGCGGCGCGAATTCCTTGTGCCTTAAAAACGAATGCGTGCCTCCGCGAATCTCTTGGCCACGGTAACTCGTGCGGCCGTTTTTCAGCCGATGAATATAGTAGCCCATGACGGTTGCGTGATTGCCCCAGCCACTGAGGGCGGGGCACACCTCGCTGTCGCGATGCAGGAATCCGATCCATTCGCCGTTTGCCTCCCGGCGGGCGAGACTTACCAGCTCTGCGCCGCGGCGACTGACGGCAATGCGCAAGCCGCTCGCCCCATCGGTGAGAACATCGAGCGTTTGTCCATCGCGCTCCAACTCCTGATATTGAAAGCGCATTCCCGCAGGATAACCCAGACCTCGACCTCGGCCAGCTTTTGCGCCCGACCATGATGAATTTGAAGTCCGGATCAGACAGCGTCACTTGAATAAATCATGCGACCCCCGACCAGTGTGAGTAACACATCGAGATCGGCCGAGAGGACGACGAGATCGGCATCCGTGCCGAGGCGCAACCGGCCTTTGCGTTCGTGAATCCCGAGCGCCGTCGCAGGGTTCAACGTGGCCATCCGCACGGCCGCCACCAGAGGCACGCCGGCCAATTCCACCATGTTGCGCACGAGTCGGATCATGGTGGAGGTGCTGCCTGCGAGCGTGCTGCCGTCGCTCGTAAGACCGACTTCATCGCGCACCACGCAGTCGAGTTCACCGAGTAAAAAATGTTCGCCCTCCGCGAGTCCGGCCCCCGCGGTCGCGTCGGTGACGAGCGCGATGCCGTCCTCGCCTTTCGCG
The DNA here is from genome assembly GCA_034667645.1 of Chthoniobacter sp. Taxonomy (GTDB): domain Bacteria; phylum Verrucomicrobiota; class Verrucomicrobiia; order Chthoniobacterales; family Chthoniobacteraceae; genus JAJPJG01. The sequence continues at coordinate 6,584 of JAXDQV010000144.1, read as the reverse complement.
TGGTAAAGCATGCGCATGAGCGTGGGGGAAACGTGCCGTCCATCGGCGATCAGCTCGCAGAGAATCTCCGGCTCGCTCATTGCAAACTCGAGCACGCCGGCGACCCGATAGGCGCCGCGACGGCGCGCCGAGGACATGCAGTTGAACGTGTGCGTGACCTGGCGCATTCCGTGAACAAACCCGGCGCAGGCGTCTTCGTCCCACGCATTGCTGTGCCCGCCGCTCGCGCGAATACCATGCGCGCACAGGGACTCAATGAGCGGCAGTGCTCCTGGTAACTCGGGCGCGAGTGTCATCTGGGTGATCACCTCGGAGTGCTCGAGCAGCTTTTCGTATTCGTGGCGCTCGGGATTGCGGATCAAATCGGCGCGATGTGCGCCGGGTTTTTCGGCGGAAAAATACGGGCCTTCGAGGTGGACTCCCAAAACGCTCGCGCCGTGATGCGACGGTTTTTGAAATGACTTCACCGCCTCCAGCACTCGCAAAATATCGTCGAGCGGCGCGGTGATTGTCGTCAGCGCAAGCGAAGTCGTTCCGCCGCCCGCGTGGAATTTGCAAATCGTCTCGAACGCCTCGGGCGTGGCTTCCATTGCGTCGCGGCGCAGCGCGCCGTGGATGTGCAGATCGATAAAACCCGGCGCGAGATAGTTTCCCGAGACATCGATGACTTCCTCGTCCGCTTCCACCGCAAACGGTTCCGTTCCGAGGTCGGTTATTTTTCCATCCGCCACTCTGAGATGCGCCCCGGCCTCAATTCGATCGGACAGAATCAAGCGCGCATTTTTGAAAATCATATGCGCTGCCACTCGGGCTTGTTGTCGTAGACCCAGCGATAATAATCCGCGCGCTGCAATTTCGCCGCCGCCGCTTCGTCCACGATCACCCGGCATTTTTCGTGAAGTTGCAGCGCCGACGCCGGCACGCTCGCGGTGATCGGCCCCTCCACCATCGCCGCGACCGCGCTCGCTTTTTTTTCTCCAAATGCCAGCACCACGATGCGTTCGGCGCTCATGATGGTGCCAATGCCCATCGTGATCACGTGGCGTGGCACCTCGGCGGGCGAGGGGAAAAAGCGCGCGTTATCGGCAATCGTTCGCTCCGTCAGCGTCTTGAGTCGCGTCCGGGAGGCAAGGGACGAGCTCGGCTCGTTGAAGCCGACGTGCCCGTCCGATCCCAAACCGAGAAGCTGGAGATCAATCGGTCCCAGTTCCGCGATCGCCTTTTCATATTCTCCGCAATGCGCGGCGATATCCTCGGCGAGACCGTCGGGGATGTGAATATTCTCACGGCGAATGTTCACGCGGCTGAAGAAATTATCCCACATGAAGTGGAAATAAGACTGTGGATGGTTGCGATCCAGCCCGACGTATTCGTCGAGGTTAAACGTGGTAACGCTCGAGAAATCGAGCGCGCCCTGTGCGTGCAGTTCGGTCATTTTGCGATACAGGCCGAGCGGCGTGGAGCCGGTCGCGAGACCGAGCACACACTGCGGTTTGGAAAGGATGAGCTGCTCAAAAACGCGCGCAGCTTCGATGGAAGCTTCGTCGGCGGTGGCTTTGATGATAACCTCCACGCGCCGACGCTATGGAGTCTCCGAGCCCGATTCAATCTGCGAAAGACGCGATGCGCCGCCGGTGTGCGCGCCTCGGCGTGCGCGAAGAGGATTTTGCCGAAAGCTTCGCGCGCTCTTCCGGGCCCGGCGGTCAGCACGTAAATAAAGTTTCCACCGCCGTCACGTTGCGGCACGTGCCGACAGGCATTGCAGTGACGGTGCAGGACACGCGCTCGCAATCAATGAACCGCCAACTGGCGCGGGAACGCCTGTTGGAGCTGCTGGAACGGCAACAACGGGAGCGCAGGCAAATGGCGCGGGCGCTGCGTGAAAAGAAACGACGTCAAAACGCAAAACGTCCCCGAGCCGTGAAAAAGCGAATGCTCGAAAACAAGCGCCATCGCGGACAAACGAAAAAGCTGCGGGGAAAAATCGGCGACGAATGACTCGCGGAAGCGGTCGCGCGTCGCTAGCTTTCGCCCGATGGAAATCACGCAATGTGAATTGCCGGGCCTGCGCAAGATCGCGAGCGGGAAGGTGCGCGAAATCTTTGACCTCGGCGACAAGCTGCTCTTTGTGGCGACCGATCGAATCTCGGCTTTTGACTGCATCCTGCCCAATCCGATTCCGGGAAAAGGCGAAGTGCTCACGCAGATCTCCGCGTTTTGGTTTTCCCAATTTAATTTCGTCGAAAACCACATGGTCACGGCTGATTTCGACGCTTTTCCTGACGAGGTGAGGGAGCTCGGCGCCGAGCTTCGAGGCCGGTCGATGATCGTCAGGAAAGCCCGCCCGCTGCCGATCGAATGCGTGGTGCGTGGCTATCTCGCAGGCTCGGGCTGGAAGGAATACAAGGCGACAGGCGCAATCTGCGGCGAGCGGCTCCCGTCCGGTCTCAATCAGGCTTCGCGGTTGCCGCGAACCATTTTTACGCCATCCACGAAAGCGGTTTCCGGCCATGATATAAACATCGGCTGGGAAGCCTGCTGCGAGATGGTGGGCCGGGAAACGGCGACCCGTGCTCGCGAGCTCAGCATTCAAATTTACGAGGCCGGGAGGGAGCATGCGCAGCGGCGCGGAATCATTGTGGCGGACACCAAATTCGAGTTCGGCCTGCTCGATGACAAACTCATTCTGATCGACGAGTGTTTGACCCCCGACTCCTCGCGCTTCTGGCCGGCAGACCGCTACTCCGTCGGCTACAGCCCGCCGAGTTTCGACAAGCAATTCGTCCGCGATTATCTCGAGGCGCTCGATTGGGAGAAAACGCCGCCCGCGCCGTCGCTGCCGGTCGGGGTAGTCCGCAAGACGAGCGAGAAATACCGCGAAGCGTTCACTCGGTTGACGGGCGAGGGAGTGGCCGGCTGATGCAGGCGGCGATTGACGAGTTCCTCCTTTATCTCGCGACCGAGCGCGGGCTTTCGCAAAACTATCAACTCTCCACCCGGCGCTCGCTGGAGGAATTCGCGCAATGGCTTTCGCGCGCCAAGCAGATCGTTGAGCCGCGCGGAGTCACGTTGCCGGTCATCGCCGACTATCTGGCGTTCCGAAAGCGCGGCGGACTTTCCGCGGCGTCGATCAAACTGAACGTCGTGGCGATCAAGATTTTTTTCCGTTTCCTCCACGCGCGCCAGTTCATCGAGCGTGATCCGGCGGAAGTGCTCTCTCTGCCGCGCGTGGAGCGTTATTTGCCCGAGACGCTGAACGAAGCGGATGTGGAGCGTTTGTTAAACAGCATGCAAACCACGCCGCTGCACGGCTTGCGCGATCTCGCGATGGTCGAACTGCTTTACGCAAGCGGCTTGCGGATTTCCGAGCTCGCCAACGCGCGGCTGGAAAACTTCGCCCCGGAGCTGGGCACGATCCGGGTGACCGGAAAGGGGAACAAGACGCGGATCGTTCCCGTCGGGAAAAAGGCTTGCGAGGCGGTCGGCGCCTACGTCGAGCGCGAGCGGCCGGAGTTCGTAAAAAAACGAACGGGCAGCGAAATTTTCCTCTCCGCGCGCGGCTCGAAGCTGACGACCGTGCGCATCTGGCAGATCGTGAAACGCGCCGCCAGGCACGCCGGTCTCGAGCAGAACGTCTATCCGCATCTGCTGCGACATTCGTTCGCCACGCACCTGCTCGGCAATGGTGCCGACCTTCGCATTATCCAGGAAATGCTCGGCCACGCGGACATCTCAACGACGCAAGTTTACATGCATGTCGACCAGCAGCGCCTGAAGGCTGTGCATCACAAATTTCACCCGCGCGCCTGAACGACCAATTCCGGGTCGTTTTCGACTGCGTCCTTGAATGACGGAAATCGCGGCTGCCAGCCGAGCGCCCGCAATTTTGCGTTGCTGACCCGCTTGTTGGTCCAGGCACGCTTGCGCTGAAAATCGATCGGTCCGCTGGGCGGCAGCGGACTTTGAAATTTCTCTGCGAGCCAGCGGTAGCACACGATCTGCGGGAGCGGCGTGTCGTCGCAGACATTGAAGATTCCCGGCGGCGCGGTTTGCGCGAGGAACAGGAGAGCGCGCGCGGCATCGTCGCGATGGATTTGATTGATCCAGTGCCCGCCATCTCCTTCGACAACAGCCGCGCCGTCGAAAAACTTTCGCAGCAGGATCGACCGCCCCGGACCATAAATCCCGGCGAGCCGGGCCACATCTCCGCCTTGACCCAGCACCAATTCTTCCGTCTGGCGCAGGATTTTTCCCGTCTCCCGGTCCGGCTCCGCGGGGCTCCACTCGTCCACGCTGCTTCCATCCACTTGCGCGTAAACCGAAGTGCTGCTGACGAAAACAGCCCTCGTCGGTTGTAAAACCTCGAGGATGTTTTGCATGCCCTGGAGATGGAGACGCCGGTAATCGTCCGCGTTTCCTCCACCCGAGCTTACGGCGCTGATCACCACATCCGGCCTCGCGAAGCGCGCTTCGCTGGCGAGCGCCGCTCGATCGGTGATGTCCCGCGCCACGACTGGAAAACGTTCGCGTGCGAGTTGGTCCGCAGACTCCGCAGAACGCGTGACACCGATCACCTCCGAGCCGGCTTCGACAAACAGACGCGCCGTTTGCACGCCGACGTAGCCACATCCGAAAACAACGACTTTCATCGCGATGAGCAGTGCGCCTCCTCAGCGCATTCCTTGTTCCAGGAACTCCGTGACGATCTCAATCTCGCGCGATTTCATTTCATCTCCATCGAAAGTGAAATAGCCGCAGAACGGCTGGTCATCGAGCAGCAGCGGCAGCCAGTGGCGATCGTCGGCCCACATTTCATGATAGGGAATTTCGTCCACGGCACTCCAGAACGGCGCCGCCTCCGCCGTCTCGACCGGTTCGCCCTCGCAATCGAAAGCGAGAAAAACTGTGCAGTGCAGACTGTAGCCATCGGCAAACTGGAAACAAAGTTCGCCGCGTTTTTCCGGCGCAACGGGCGTGACACCGACTTCTTCACGCGTCTCGCGAATGGCGGACTCCAGCGCCGTTTCACCCGCCTCGATTTTTCCGCCCGGTGCATTGATCTTGCCTGCGCCCAGCCCGCGTTTTTTACGGATGAGCAGCAGCCGTCCGTTTTTTAAAATGAAGCAAAGATTGGCCCGCTCGCGCGGAATCCAGTTCGTCCAGTCCACAAAAAATTAAAAATGGGCGGGCAGCATCGCGGATCGCACTTCGGCAGTTGTATCACATAGCGTTTCGCGCATGAACAACTCGACTGCATTTCGAATTGCCGCCGCGCTGGGATTTCTCGCCGTGGCGTTCGGTGCGTTCGGCGCGCACGCGTTGAAGGGTTCGCTCGGCGCGAGCGGGATGACCGGAGTGTGGGAAAAAGCCGTGCTCTACCACCTCGTGCACGCGGTCGTCCTGCTGCTGCTCGCGACGCGCGACCCGGTGCCGGTTCTCGCGTGGATTCTGTTATGCGCGGGCGTTCTCGTTTTCAGCGGAAGCCTTTATCTACTGGCCTTCACCGGTCTTCGCTGGCTCGGGGCGGTCACTCCGCTCGGGGGACTGTGTTTGCTGGGCGGCTGGCTGGCGCTCGCGTGGAAGAGGTGATCCTTTCGCCACGGCTTCCGCGGCTTCGCGCTGCGCTTTTTCGTCCGTGGAATTCTGGGCGGGGAGTGCAAGGACGGTCTGCCATTCCTTCCGCGCAAGCTCACGTTTACCGGAGGTGTCGTAAACACGGGCCAGTTCCTGGTGGTGAATGATCCGTTGCGGCGCGAGATCGATGGCTTTTTTGAAATTGCGCACCGCTTCTTCGTTCGAGGCTTCCGGGATGCCGCCGTAGATGATTTTGGCGAGCAGTTTCATCACCGCGCCGAGATTCGCCACGCGATAATTCCACACACCCAGAACGTGGAATGCATAGTCCTCGTGCGGATCAAGCTCGGCGGCGCGGGTCGCTTCGATCTTCACGTTTCGCGAGTATTCGAGCTTGGCTTTATTGGTCGCAAAATCCGTGAGCCGTCCATAAGCGACCGCCACGGCCAGATGTGCTTTCGCGTTGCGCGGCGCGAGCGCAACGGCGCGTTCGGCGAAGTCGAGGGCCTTGTGCGCGAAGGTTTTCGCCTCCTCCGGCCTCGGCGCCTCCGCGATGAGGTCGCTGTTTTGCTGCGAGATGCGCAGGAGCACCTCCGGATTTTGCGGATCGATTTTCTCCGCCTGCTCGAACGCGCCGAGCGCGGCGGGCAGGTTGCGACGGCTTACCTCCGCATCGCCCTGCTGGAGCAAGGAAACAATTTGCGGATCCGCCGCGTGTAGAACCGTCGCGCAGAAAGTGAGAGCAGCGAGTTCGGCCAGTCGCATGCGTTGCTCCAATAACGCGTTTTCCGTTTCGAACCACGAAACTTTGCGGAGGCTTAAAGGACGGCGGACGCTTCGGCGTGCAGGTCGAGACATTCGCGGACTTTTTGCGCGAGCGCCTGCGGCTGATAGGGCTTTTTCAAAAACGCCATCCCGTCGTGGAGGCCGAAGTCCTGGCCCGCGACCTCGATCGAGTATCCGGAACTGTAGAGCACCTTGAGGTTGTGTTTTTCGAGGCGCAATTTCTT
>JAXDQV010000143.1:0-9225 GCA_034667645.1 Chthoniobacter sp. | reverse complement strand
AATGGCGGCAAGGCATCAATCCGCGCGCGCAGGAACTCGCGTAAGTCGTGGTGCGAAATATCCTCCTCGACGCGGCTGCGGAGCCACGACTCGGGCTGGTGCTCAGTGCGAACCTCCAGCCGCTCCGTGGCGCGATGATACGCCTGGCGCTTGCGCAGCCGGTCAATGGCGCGGCGGCGCGTCAGCGTTACGATCCAGCCGAGCGCCTGCCCTTTTTTCGGCGAGTAGTTTTTCGCCTGCCGCCAGATCTGCATGAAGATCTCCTGCAGCAAATCATCCGCCTCCGCGTCGTCGTGAACCACGCGGATGATCAGCGCTTTGAGGATGCTGCTGTAGCGGTCGTAGAGTTCGGCGAGTGCTTCGGGGCGGCGTCGGGCGATGGCGCGCATGGTGGCGGCGTCGTTGGCGGAAGCGTTGGGAGGCGCGGCCTCCTCGAGGGCACATGTTTTCATTTTGGGTTAATCAGCGTAGTGAACCCGCCGGCCTGCACTGCTCGCTGCCCTGAGCGGCGTTTCGGAGAGTTCGTTGAGAATTTCCACCCAATCCTCCCAGACCTTGTCGTCCAGCAACGGGTTGCCCGGTCGAATCCACTCGTGCGGCGTCGAGTTGCAGTCCTCGCTCGGGCAATGCAGGGCCAGATGCCCGCCGCGTCCCACCACCACCCGCACCTGATGGCCCGAAAATGTGCATTCGCAAAGCACGCACTGGCGTTTGTCATCGAGGCTTTCCCAATGACGCAGCGGATCGCCTCTCCGCAGCAGCGCGAGCTTCTCCTCGGGGGAGCGCCGCGCGTGATCAGTCTTTCTCACGGCGCATAGTGTCGCGCGCCCGTCGCGGACAGGCAATCGGGGCTTGGTCGGAGCATCCCATCCGCCAAACACCTAGGAACGGATGTTTAACAACGCGCTGGCTAAGCGTTTTGCTTCTCCACCCACTGCACGGCGAACCGCGCCACCTCGCGCGCCGTCTTGAAATCAAACTTCTCCTTGATCCGCGAGCGATGGCTCTCGACGGTCTTCGCGCTCAAGTTCAATTGACGGGCGATGTCCCGCACGCCTTGTCCCTCGCCGATGAGCTGGAGCACTTCGATCTCGCGATCGCTGAGCCGGTCGGTAATGGAACCGCCGGTGTTGCCCTGCACGAATTCGTTGATCATGCGCCCGGACATCGCCGGACTGACAAAAATTTCGCCCTCGAGCACCTGCCGGATCGCCGCCAGCACGCGATCGAGCGCCTCCTGCTTCATCACGTAGCCGCGCGCGCCGGCGCGCAAAGCCCGCGTCGCATAGAGCGCTTCGTCGTGCATCGAGACGACGAGCACCGGCATCTTCCCGTGCTCCGCGTTGATTGATTTGATGAGCTCGATCCCATTGGTCCCCTTCAGCGAAATATCCACCACCACAAGGTCCGGTTTCAGCCGCCGGATCGCATCGAGCGCGAGCGGCGCACTTTCCGCTTCGCCGCAACTCACGAGATCGCTTTCCGCATTGATCAAATCGCCGAGTCCGTGCCGAAAAAGCGGGTGATCATCCACGATTAAAATCCTCCGCTTTTGGACCGCCGCTTCGCGTTCGAGGGTGGGAGACGAGGATGTTTTCATGGAGGGGAAAATAGCGCCGGTGCTCTATTTTATGGGGAGGAGACATGTCACGCGCGTGCCGTGAGGTGTCAAATGTGAAATGGAAATCGAGCCCCCGATCGTCCGCGCGCGGTAGTTCATAATGTCGAGCCCCATCCCGTCGTTTTTCGGTTCGCTCCACGTGCCATTATCACGCACCACGAGCTTGATCGTGTCGCCCTTCCGCGCGAGGTCCACGACGATACGGGTGCCGTTGGAGTGTTTGACGGCGTTCGTCACCGCCTCCTGCGCGATGCGGTAGAGATTCATCGCCACACTGCTTTCGTCCACGAGCACCGGCGTTTTGCACAAAAACCGGCATTTGATTCCGCCGTTGACTCCCCCGACCAGCGCGGTGAGCGCGCTCATTAATCCGTTCGAGTCCATTTCCACCGGATGCAACCCGCGGGCGATATCGCGTGTGCGGCCGACGGCTTCGTTGATCTGCGCCGCGACCTTTGCGAGCTCCTCGCTTTCCGGGACATGCTTCTGCGCGAGCCGCTTCGCCAGGGCGCTCGTCATGAACGCGTTCGCGGCGAGCTCCTGGCAGACGCCGTCGTGCAAATCCTGTCCGATCCGCCTCTGCTCGCGTTCGCTCACGCCCAGAATCTCGGTCTCGAGCCGCGTGCGTTGCATGATTTCGCTGGAAAGCTCGCGGTTCGCGCGGCGGAGATCGGCGGTGCGGGCACGCACTCGTTTTTCGAGTTCCATCTGCGAGCTGCGCAGCGCCTCCTCGGCTTTGTTGCGCTCGGTGAGGTCGCGGCAAACTTTCGCAAATCCAATCAACCCGCCCGCTTCGTCGTGGAGCGCATTCACCGTTTCATGCGCCCAAAAGAGTGAGCCGTCCTTGCGCACCAGCCAGCCCTCGTTTTCCGAGCGATTGTTCGCCGCGGCCTGTTCGAGCTCCCGCCGGGGCACCTCCGCCTTCAGCGATTCCGCCGGATAAAACAACGCGAGGTCGCGGCCGATCACTTCTGCGGCCTTGTAACCGGTGATCTGCTCGGCGCCAGTATTCCAATCGGTAATCCGTCCCTGCGCATCGAGCGTGAAGATCGCGTAATCCTTGACGCTGCGAATGAGCGCGCGGAAATGCTCTTCGCCCGCGCGGATCGTTTCCTCCGTCTGCTTCGCTTCCGTGAGATCGCGGAGGATCTTGGCAAACCCGATGATCTTTTGACCCGCCCCGCGCATCAGCATCAGGTAACCGCTGCCCCAGAAGCGGGTGCCGTCCTTCCGCAAATGCCAGCGCTCGTCGGTCGCGCGCCCCTCGGCCACCGCCTGTTCCTTCTCCGCCTCCGGAGCCCCCACGACCCGGTCTTCCGGCGTGAAAATAAGATCCGCGCTTTTGCCGATAATCTCCTTTTCGTGGTAGCCCAGAAGCCGCTCTGCGCCTGGATTCCAGCTCGTGACGATCATCTCGGGATTGGTCGAGAAAATCGCATATTCGCGCGCGTTCTCGATGATGAGCGCCAGCCGCCCCTCGGACTCCTGCAGCGCACTCTGCACCTGCCGGAGATCCGTGATGTCCACAAACGTCAGCACCGCGCCCGCGATCAAATCCTCCTCCGTCCGATACGGGAGCAGGCGGGAGAGAAACCAGCGCCCCGTCCCGTCCTTCACCTCGCGCTCCACGGGAACGAGCGTCTCGATCACGCGCTCCGCATCGCGCCTCAGCTCCGGGTAATCCAGCCGGTGCTGCAGGTCGCTAAGCGGGCGGCCGATGTCGCCGGGGATCAGATGAAAAATCGCCACGGCTGATGGCGTGTAACGCGTGATGTGGAGGGAGCGATCGACAAAGACGATGCCTATCGCCGTCGCCGCCATCAGGTTGTTCAGATCGCTGTTAGCGTGGCCGAGTTCATCGACGTTGGTTTTGAGCTCCTGGTTGACCGTGATGAGCTCCTCGTTGATCGACTGCAACTCTTCGCGGCTTGTCTCCAGCTCCTCGGTCGCCGAGCGCAATTCCTCGTTCATCGCCTGCAGTTCCTCGTTGCTCGCCTTCAATTCCTCCGTGCTTGCCTCATATTGCTCCACCGTGTCCCGCAGCCGGGTTTTCATCTGCTCCAGCTCGCGTTCGAGATGTCTCACCGCGGGCTCGGCCTCCACTGGCCGCGCCTCCACTCCCTCCTGCTCCTCTCGCGGCGAAAGAATGACGAGCAAACAATCCGGCGCGATTTCCTGCGCCGGCGAGACACGAATGTCCACCGCGCGCGCGACGCCCTCCATCTCCACCGGCACGCGAAAAACCTCCACGGGCATGCTGGTCTGCGCCGCGCGGAAAAGGGCGGCCCGCAATTCCACCCGCAACATCGGATGCACCACGCGCATCAGGTTCAGGCTCGGTTCGCCGCCGGCGATGCGCAGAAAACGCCCGGCGTTTTCCGAGATGTGCATGATCTCGTAGTCGCGGTCCACGATCAGCGACGGCGGCGCAAAACGCTCGATGAGCCGGAAATGCAGTTCTTCCCACGACGTGCGCGCGTCGTCGGTAAAATCCGTATCATCGCGCGCCTGCAGGAAGGCGTTTTGCGAGAAAGCCGCTCCGTGGATCACCGGACTGCTGCGCACGTCCCGCGCGGTGAGTGCGAACGTCGACGGGCCGAACGGCACGGGCAGCACCCGGCCCGACGCGGGCCGATGCGTGAAGATCCGGTGCTTTTTATCCTCCGTCATGAAAAGCGTGGATTCCTCATCGACCGTTTCCGAGGTCCCGAGAAAAAGCAGGCCGCCCGGACGAAGCGCAAAGTGGATGGTTTGAAAGGCGCGACTCTGCGCCTCCCGCGTGAAGTAGATCAGCAGATTGCGGCACGAAACGAGATCGAGGCGGGAAAACGGTGAGTCCTTCAGCAAGTCATGCACGGCGAAGAGCACCATCTCGCGCAGCTCACGCTTGACCCGGTAGCCGCGATGTTCCTTGACGAAAAACCGCCGCAACCGCGTCTCCGAAACGTCTGCCGTGATCGCGGGGGGATAAAGCCCCTCGCGCCCGGTCGCGACCGCGTCCTCGGCCAGATCCGTCGCGAAAATCTGCAGCGCCGGCGGCGAATCCATCAGCCCGGCGTGCTCACACAACAGGATGGCGAGGGAATAAGCTTCCTCGCCCGTGGCGCAGGCCGGCACCCACACCCGAACCACGTCGCCAGTCCCCTTTCCTGCAAACAACGCCGGCACCCGCGCCTCCAAGGCGGCGAACGCCTCGCGATCCCGGAAGAAATTCGTGACGCTGACCAGCAGCTCCTGAAAGAGCGCCCCTGCTTCGCCCGGATGCGTCCGGAGAAAATCGAGATAGCCCGGCATGTCGGTCACGCCGTTCACCTGCATGCGGCGGGAGATGCGGCGCAGGATGGTCGCCCGTTTGTAATACGTAAAATCCCGGCCAGTCCGTGACCGCAAAAACACCAGCACTTCTCGCAGCGCCTTCTCGCTCTCGCTCGGGGGCGGCGCGGTGACGGCCGCGGGCTGCGGCCCCTCCTCCGATGGCAGCTTCAACCGCTGCTCATTGGCCGCATACTCCATCAGGCGGCCGGGCATCTGCCCCACCTTCAACACCCAATCCACCATCCCGGTGGCAATGGCCGAGCGCGGCATGCTCCCGTGCGACGCCTCGTCCGGATCCTGCGCGATCGTCAGCCCGCCGCGTTCCTTGATCCGCTTGATGCCGATCGCGCCATCGCCATCCGCGCCGGAAAGCACGATCGCCGCGGAGTGCGGCCCGTGCGAATCGGCCAGAGTGCGAAAGAAAAGATCCACCGCCACGCGGGTGCCAAATTGTTTGTCCAGATCGGTCAGGCCGAGACGCCCGTCGGTGGACGCCAGATGCTTCCCGGGCGGAATCACATAAACGCAATTTGGCTCCACCTTTTGCCCGTCCACCGCCTGCACCACGCGCATCGTCGTCACCCGCCCGAGCAGATCGGCCATCGTGCTCTCGTGCTCGGGCGAGAGATGGAGGATCACCACGAACACGAATCCGCTGTCGGCCGGCATCGCTTTGAAAAATTCCTGGAGCGCCCCGATGCTGCCGGCCGATCCGCCGAGGCCCACCATCGGCGTCAGGTCATAGCCGCGCGAAGGGACGACGTTATCCATCTCCACGCCGAGCTCCTGCTCGATCTCGTCGGGCCCCATCGCCGGCAATCCGTCGCCCGGCACATGCGCCGGATCCGCCTTTGCGGAGTCCTTCTTGCGAGCCATGCCTGTAATCTAGTTCGCTTCCCGCGCGGGCACGAGCGCTACTTTCATGCGCGGACCTGCGGCCAAGTCGCCGTCCGATCCCCTTCAAGCCGAGTCAGACGGCGACTTGATCCCGCAGGTCCGGATCCGCGTGGAGAATATCTTCCATCGCGATCACCCCGACGACGCCACCGGCCGCGTCGCGCACCAGGAGGCGCGAGGATTTCGTGGAAAGCATCGCCTTCAAGGCCGCGCAGAGCTGTTCCCCCTCGTGGCAAAAGCACATCAGGTTTTGCAGGATCTCATCGAGCTTCATCGCCGCCGCATCCGAGCCCGGATCGGCGGTCGCCGCCACGATATCGTTGGGGGTCACCACGCCTGCGATGTCGTCCTCGGTGCCCACGGGCACCATGGACACGTCTTCCTCGTTCATCACGCGCGCAGCCTCCGAGACCGCCGCATCCCGCGGCAATACCGGCACCGGTTTCATCACATCGCGCACGCGCAATTTTGGTTCCTTCGAACCATTGCCGGAGTGGCCGTCGATTGATTGAATCTCTGTGGATGTCGCAGTATTTTCCATGGGGGTCTATTTCGCTGGTAGTTCGTCCATGTTACACCTTCCCCGTGTAGGGTTTCTCTCTGAAAAACAGGCCGGATTTTGGCTCGTGCTCCTGATCCGTGGCAACGGTGTGCGCTCTTTTTATTTGCCAAAGGTGCCTCGTTAAATGATCCCAAGGGCATTCTACGGAACGCGATGAAATGATCAGTCCTGCCACCAAACGCACGCTTCTTCGCTGCGTTCACCTCGTCCTGAGCATCCCGATCCTCGGTTACATTTACGAACCGGCGGCGGAGGTGCAAGCCTACGCCGGCGGTGTCCGCTTTCTCTTCGTTCCCCTCATGATCCTCTCGGGCTACTGGATGTATGCCGGCCTCATCTTCGCCTTCATCGGCGTGGCGCTCTGGCTCGGAGCCTATCAACTCTTCGGATACGGCGGCGCTCTTCTGAGCCAGGTCGCGCTCTTCATCGGGCGGAAAATTTGGCTGATGGTGCGCGCGCGCCGTGCCAAGTAACGGGACCCGTCCACGCAGGCCATGACGACCTTCGAGACCTCCCGTGAAATCCCGGCCACCGTCGAGCAGGTCTTTGCCGCGATCAGCGACCCGGAACGACTGGCGCGGTGGTGGGGGCCCGCCGGTTTCACCAATACATTCAAAGTCTGCGAGTTCCGGCAGGGCGGACGCTGGTCTTTCCTCATGCACGGACCGGATGGACACGTCTATCCCAACGAAAACGTGTTTGCGGAAATAGAACCGCCGCGAAAGGTCGTCGTGGAGCACGTCTCGGAGCCAAAGTTTCGCTTAACCATTGCCCTCACTCCGTCGGCAAAGGGCACCGTCGTCTCCTGGTCGCAGGCCTTCGAAAGTGCGGAAGTGGCCAGCCGCCTCCAGCCCATCGTCGTCCCGGCCAACGAACAGAACCTCGACCGCCTCTCGGCTGAGGTCGGATTTTAAAATGCCCGCACCCATGCCACCCACCCACACCATTCGACTCCACCGCGTCCTGCGCACCGCACCCGAGCGAGTCTATCGCGCGTTTCTCGATGCAGACGCCTTAGGCAAGTGGTTGCCGCCCCATGGCTTCACGGGCCGGATGCACCACCTCGACGCGCGGGTCGGCGGGAGCTTCAAGATGTCCTTCACCAACTTTACCACCGGCAAAAGCCACTCCTTCGGCGGGGAATATCTCGAGCTGGTTCCCCACCAGCGCATCCGCTACACCGACGTCTTTGACGACCCGGCCCTGCCCGGCGTGATCGAGGTGACCGTGGATTTAAAGGAAGTCTCGTGCGGCACGGAGCTGACCGTCGTGCAGGCTGGCGTGCCGGGCGTCATCCCCGCCGAGGCCTGTTATCTCGGCTGGCAGGAGTCGCTCACCCTCCTCGCCCAGCTCGCGGAAGCCGAGATTCCCGATTGACGCTTTCCCCCGGGGCGATCCGGGCAGTCGCGTGGCGGATGGCCGGTTGCCCTTGGGTCAGGGCCGCCTGTTGCCGTGTAAAATCGAACCGCCTCCCTGTGGGACCGGCCCGCCGACGCCGTAGGAGACCCGCCGCAACCCGTAGGAGACCCGCCGTAACCCGTAGGCGGTCCGGCGCAATACGTAGGAGAGCCGCTGCAATGCGTAGGCGACCCGCCGCAACACGTCGGCGGCCCGGTCGCACAGGCCGATGTTGCAATTCGATACACCGAACCCCCACTCCCATGAGCGGGCAGCCCGATAGTGGAGAGCGATTTCTCTCCACCCCATTAAAGGACGTCTATATGTGTTTACACATTGGAGCGGATGCTAACACCCTGCTAGGCCACTGACACGCGATGCCTATTCCAAAATACGACGATCTATTTAATCCTCTCTTGCAGGCATTGCACGAGCTTGGCAGCTCCGCGTCAGTGGCAGAGTTAGAGGATCGCGTTGCCGCGCTTCTGAAACTGTCGGAGGAGGATGTGACCGTTATTCACAAGGGCAACCGGACCCGCTTTAGCTACAATCTGGCTTGGGCACGCACCTACCTAAAGAAGTTCGGCCTTATCACGAACTCTTCTCGGGGAGTTTGGGCACTCACACCCCAAGGCCAACAGACGAAGCACGTCGATTCGGATGAGGTGCGACGCTTCGTTGAGGCCCGCAACCGCGAGGCAACCGCTGCCGCCGATGACAAGTCAGAGGACACCTCCCCCGTGGAGGAACTCACTTGGGAGGACGAGGCCCTCGAAGCCCTCAAACAGATGACGCCCGACGCCTTTGAGCGGCTCTGCCAGCGCTTATTGCGCGAGGCCGGTTTCATCCAAGTCGAGATTACCGGACGCACCGGCGATGGCGGGATTGACGGCCGTGGCGTCGTTAAGCTCGGCCAGATCATTTCCTTTCATGTGCATTTCCAGTGCAAGCGCTACCGAGAGAGCATTTCCTCTCCGATGATCCGCGATTTTCGCGGCGCTATGGTTGGCCGCGCGGACAAAGGCATCTTCATCACCACCGGAACATTCACGCGCGACGCCAGGCAGGAAGCACTTCGGGACGGCGCGCCACCCTTGGATCTGATCGACGGCGACGATCTCGTCAAGATGCTCAAGGACTTTCGGCTTGGCGTGACCATCCGCGAGAGAATCGTAGAAGAAATCTCAGTCGATAAGCAATGGTTCCAGACGTTCTAACGTGGCTGAACTGTTGATTCTCGACACGTTGTTGTGCGCCGCGGACATTGGCTTTGCCGTCCAAGGCTTTCTCGCTTCGTCCATCCCTTGCCTGCTCTTTGCGGTCTGTCTGTTCCTCCTCGGGCTGAAACTGCTGCTCGGCTCCATCTTCTCTTTGCTGTTCTACCTGGATTCCCGTGGCGAGCGCGCCGCCGTGGAGGGATGAAAACGCTGAA
>JAXDQV010000142.1:0-11264 GCA_034667645.1 Chthoniobacter sp. | reverse complement strand
ACGTGGGCGACAGCATTTCCGATCTGGCGCTCAAGGCGCTGACTGCCAGGTCCATGGGAAAAACGACGACGCAGGACCCGTTCGACAATGGGCTCCAGAGTAACATTTTCGGCGGAGTCGGCAGCATTCATGTCACCGGCGACGTGAACAATGCGCGCATCCATGTGCTCGGCGCGCAATTTGGCAGCATCGGCACCCTGCGAATCGACGGAGCGCTGCGTGGAGGCGTGCAGGGAAATAGCGGGCAAATTGCTTTCAGTGGCAAACTGGGGAGTGCGATCGTGGGCGACATCATTGGCGGCGCGGGCGCTCAATCGGGCTCGATCGTGGGGAATCTGAACAACGCAAATCGGCCGGCAAACATCGGCAGCGTTCACGTTTTGGGATCGATCACTGGCGGCACGGGCATGGAAAGCGGCGAGATCGCGGCGTTCAGCATCGCTTCGGTGCGAATCGATCAGGACATCATCGGCAACGCGGCGGGCACGCAATCGGGCTACGTTTTCGGAGCCACCTCACTCGGTTCAGTGAAAGTCGGCGGATCATTGCGTGGCGGCGGGAATTCTTCGGCCAACATCATCAGCAATGGGACGATCGGCCTGGTATCCATTGGAGGCGACGTCATCGGCGGTGCAGGACAAACGAGCGCGGAGATTTTCGGCACCAATATCCGGAGCATTCAGATCGGAGGCCATATCACGGGCGGCGACGGAGAATTCAGCGCACGTGTCTTGACCGGGACGCTCAATTCGCTCGAAGTCGGAGGGAATATCGTTGGTGGCGCCGGCGACGACAGCGGGCAAATCCTGAGCGTAACGCTGAACAAGGCGGTGATCGGCGGCAACGTGCAAGGCGGCGGCGGTTCGTATTCCGGCTCGGTCCTCAGCGGGGCGCTCGGGAATGTGACGGTGCGGCAGTCACTTATCGGCGCGTCCGGCGACCACAGCGGGTTCATCGGTGCAGATCAGGCCACCGTCGCGTTGAAAAGCGGCAGCACCCCCGGCGGCGCATCGATCGGCACCTTGCACATCGCGGGAGATGTCAAGGGCGGCAACGGTAATTGGTCCGGGGCGATCCTGGCGCAGGCGCAGTTGTTTTTCCCGCTCGCGGCATTGAGCAAACTGACGATCGACGGTGATCTGCTCGGAATCGACGTGAACTCGGCGAATAACATCAGCCAGTCCGCTTATATCGAGGCGGGACACATTGGCAGCTTGAGCGTGCACGACGTGATCGCAGGTTCCAACAGCGGAGCGGGGGGAATCGCCAACAGCGGCGCCATCCGGGCCACCCAGGACATTTCGACCATTACCATCTCGGGAAATCTAACCGGGACAGCGGAAAACAACGCCATCATTTCCGCGAACGGATTCGTGCCCCAATCTTCCACCGCCAAAACCGACCTCGCCATTGGAACGCTGACGATCGGCGGGACGATGACGCGTGCGGAGATTCTCGCCGGCTACAATACCGCTGCGACGAGTACCAATCCCCGCGGAGTGCTGACGGACGGCGATGCGCAGATCGGGACCGTCCGCATCAATGTGGATATGGTGGCGAGCAGCATCGTCGCAGGCGCGAGCGCCGGGGCCGACGCGAAGTTTGGCACCCCGGATGACGCTGCGGGACCGGATCATCTTTCTGGAATCTTTGCAAAGATTGCCGCGGTCGTTATCGGCGGGACTGCGGCCGGAAGCGCCACCGGGACGGAGCATTTTGGAATCGTGGCGCAGGAGGTCCAGGCGGTCAGCATCGGCACCGACACGCTCGATCTCCATCCAGGGCCGTCGAACGAGACCGCCACCGGAGTGCCGATCACCGCGAACTTCAACGTGTTGGAAGTCTAGCCCGTTTTTCCACTTGCCAAGTGCCCTCCTCCCGCGAAAATTCACGCCACGTTTGCGGGCATAGCTTAGTGGTAAAGCTCCAGCCTTCCAAGCTGGCCAGGAGGGTTCGATTCCCTCTGCCCGCTAATTTGTCCGGGGCGGCTTGGGTCGTTGATGTTGAAACTCAAAATCCTTTGCGCCTGACCTTCGCCTTCATTAGCGCCTTCCGTCGCCTTCCGCTGCTCAGGATGCCACGTTTTTTCGCGGTTTTGCTGACCGGCTTGATTTTCGCTACGAACTCAGGAGCTCAAGAAGCGGCGTCGGAGGATTCCGGCAGTTCCAGCATCACTCCCACCGAGAGCGCCCCGACTGGTTCCGCGCCCGCGGAGTCGGTGCCTCCGCCCTCCCCCACCAGCGGAACCGCTGCGACACCGAGCGAAACGTCGCCGCTCGGCGCCGGAGTCATTTCCGGGGGCACACCCGCTGCGCAGCAGGCTCCCCCCACCTTTTCCCTGCCGGGAGGCGCTGGCTTTCTGCCGCGCACGCTCACTGCCGGGGAAGGGCGTTTTGCACAGCCGCCGTATCGTTTGACCCTCTCCGTTTCGCAGGGCTACGACGACAACATCTTCAACTCGCCCGCACACCCGTCGAAACAGGAAACTCAGAAAGTTGCGGTCCTCACGCCTGAGAGCAAGCAGGTCGCCACCGGCAGATTTGTCTTCGTGAGCGGCTTCCTCGTTCCCGAGTTACGGCTCGTGACGAAAAACGTCGCAACTTTCGTTGAAGTGCCGGCTCCGCCGCCGCCGCCGCCCAAGCAAGGAAGTCTCGTCACCAATGGCCGGCTGGCCTTTCAAACCCAGTCGGCAAGCCCGCGCACTGTTTACACTTTCGATGCCAGTGCCGGCGGGCTTTATTACTGGAGCCGACCCGGAGATTCGACCGACTACAACGGAAACCTTGCGCTGACCTTTCTTCACCGCATCTCTGCCCGGACCACCGTCACCGCACAGGCGGACGCGGTTTACGCTTCGCAGCCGAATTTCAGCCGCATCAATACGCCGACCAACCAAACGAGCGATGGCTATGTTTCCGCGACGGCCAAGATCGATTTGAACCATTCCTGGAGTCCACGGCTCGGATCGGTAACCAGCTACATTTTCAACGGAACTTTTTTGCAATCCGACGCGGCAGGCGGGGACGTGTTCGATAATCAAATCGCCAACCAGGTTCGTTACACCCTTTCGCCACGCTCGACGTTGATCATTGATCTCCGCGAATCCGCCAACACGCACCCAAACGATCCGGCCCAGGACAGCACGAACACCTTTCTGCTGGTCGGAGTCGATTACATGGCCAGCACGCGTCTGCGCGCGACAGCGCTGGTGGGCGAACAGGTGCGGGCGCAAACGCAAAACGGAACCGCCCTCGCGACGCCTTACCTGGAGACGACCACGGCCTATCAGTTTACGCGCGGCTCTTCCTTCGCATGGACCAACCGCTTCGGTTTTGAGGACGCTGGAAATGCCGCCCAAAGCCGCCTGACCTACCGCACGAACCTTTCGCTCAATTACGTGATCGGCGCCCGAACAACCGCGAGCGCCGGCGTCGCCTACAACCGCAACTCCACGACTCTCATTGCCAGTAACGAACAAAAGGCCGCGATCGAAAACAACATTCAGGCGAATATTGGCCTGCAATACGTTCTCAATCGCTCACTGTCGTTCAACGCCAACTATTCCCTGACCCAAACCCTTACGGAGCAGGCGGGAACCTCTTATCGTCGTAATCAGATCTTTTTGGGTGGGACTTATTCGTTTTGAACGGACGAAGGCTTCTTCTGTCGAAGTATCGCTTCGTCGCTTGCGGCTAAAACCAGAGGGGATTACGTTGTAAAAAAGGTGAGTGTGAAGCGAATTCCCATCGTGAAGCGAATATGACCGATTCCACTGAGGTTAAACTCCATTTTCTCGACTACTGGCGCGTCGTCCGCGCCCGCACGGGCATTATCCTGCTGAGTTTCCTGCTCACCATGATCACGGCAGGCATCACGGTCTATTTCCTGCCCCGGGAGTATTTTTCAAAAGTGACGCTCGAGGTGAAGCCGGACGATACCGGCGTGAAGATGTTTGGGAATGGCGAGCTGCGAGGCAGCAGGGACGCGAGCTTCCCGCCGACGCAGTTCCAGATTTTGCGAAGCAAGGAGATCCTTTATCCGGTGCTGCAAAACTTGGGATTGCCGGAACGGTGGGCTATTCAAGGGCAAAAACTGCCGATGGAGCAGGCGTATTTCAAGCTGCTGAAAATGTTCGACATGCGCGAGGTGCGGAACACCGACCTGATTGAAATTGGCGTCTATTCCATCGATCCCAAGGAAGCGGCCGACATCGCAAATTCCGTCGCGGTGGTGTATCAGGAAAAACGTCGCAGCGATCAGCAAAAGCTTTTGACACAGGGACTCGGCCAAGTCCAAGAGGAGGTGCTAAAGCAGCGGAAAATCGTCGAGGACGCCTCGGCAGCGGCCGCCCGAATCCGGATGGAAAAAGGCATCATTGATGACCACCCGGATGACCTCGGGTCGTCCGGCGATATCGAAACCAAGGCCGTGGTCGCCGACGAATCAAAGGCGGACGAATCCCGCGTCAAAGTGGCCGAGATCCGGACGCAACTGGAACAGATTTCCACGCTGACGCCGGAGCAGCTGATGGTCGCGCTGCACATGCTGAATCTCGATGATCCGACGATCATGAAGGTGCTGCCGGTCTATCAGGAGGCGGTGGCGGAGGAAGCAAAGTTGCTCAATTCAGGCCTCGGAGTAAACCATCCGCGGATTAAAGCGCTACGGGCGACGAAAGAGGTGTATGGCAAACAACTGAACGAAGCTGTTTTGGCGCTGCGGGGTTCGCTGGATACAAAGCTGAAAATCCAGCAGGCGACACTGGGAGAGCTGGAAAAGAAACTGACTTCCACCCGCGAAAACTATCAAAAAGAGCGCACCCAGAGCGTCGAATATCTCGATGCGAAGAACCGCTACATTCAGGCCAAGAAAGTGCTCGATGCGGCAGAGTTGAATTACAACACGCAGCGAATGCAGAGCCAGATCTCGTTTATCGCAGCGAAGATCTGGGAAAAAGGTGAGCCATCCCTTTATCCGGCACGGCCAAAGGTCGCCCTTTACATGGCCCTCGCGGCCTTCATGGGATTGGTGATCGGCGTCGGACTCGCCTTTTTCATCGAGTATCTCGACACCAGCGTCAAAACGCTCGAAGACGTGGAGAAGTTCCTCGGGATTCCGGTGCTCGCCGTTATTCCGAAGAACGTCGGCATCCTCATGAAAGAAGGAGGGGAAATGGCGCCGGACGCGGAGGCATATCGTATTCTGCGAACCAATATTGAGTTCACGCGGAAGAATCCGGACGCAAATACGATCACGTTGATCAGCGGCGGCCCCGGCGAAGGAAAATCGACCACACTTTGCAACCTGGCCTACACCTGCGCGAAAGGCGGCTACAATGTCCTGCTGGTGGACGGCGATCTTCGGCGGCCTACGCAGCATAAGCTTTTCGGCATGGAGAATGGAACTGGGCTGACGGACTACCTCATGAGCAACATGCCTTTCGAGGAGGTTGTCCGGGCTACGCAAGTTGAGAATCTTTCTTTCATTCCGAGCGGAAATCTACCCTCCGATGCTGTGGGCATCCTCAACTCGCAGCGGATGTCCGATCTCATCGCAAAGGCAAAGCGCAAATACGACTTGGTCTTCTTCGATTCTCCTCCAATCCTCGGCGTCAGCGATGGCTCCGTGCTCGCGAGTGAGGTCGATTTGACCTTGATGATCGTCGAGCACCGGCGATTCCCGCGCTCGATGCTGCAGCGGGTGAAAATGGCCGTGCTGAATGTCGGTGGCAACTTGCTGGGAGTCGTCCTCAACAAGGTCGATACGCGCAACGACCAAGGCTACCAATATTACACGAACTACTACAATTATTACGCACCTCAGGTGGGGGAGACAAAACAGCCCCGCGCCGTAGCTGCGCAAACTGCTTTGCCCAGGCGCGAAGAGCCCCGCCCGATGCGTTCCGGAGAGCAATACTGATGAAGCGTTTCCTGGGGGGGTTGGTTTTTCTCGCGGCGATTGTTTTCGCTCCGTCTGTTTTTGCACAAGCGGTGCTTCGGCCGGGCGATGTAGTCGAGATCAGACTTTCTGGCGTGCCGCCGGAGGAAGTCAGCCAGTTCAGCGCTCCCTACACCGTGGACGATTCCGGTTTGATTAACCTGCCTTACATTGGCGAGCTCAAAGCGGGCGGACTTCTTCCAAATCAGTTCCAGAGCTCTGTCGAAATCAAACTCAAAGCTGACGGCATCTATACGCATCCAACTGTGACCGTTCAGCAGGCCCAAACGGGGCAGCGTTTTGTGAGTGTGGGTGGATCTGTTCGTGCGCCGGGGCGGGTGCTTTTCACGCCGGATTTGACCTTGATGTCAGCGATCAATGCAGCGGGCGGCTTGAATGATTTCGCGAAGCAAACCGCATTTCTTACACGTCAGGGCAAGCGGGTTTCTTTCGATCTGAAAAAAATCCGCAAAGATCCTTCGCAGGATCCGAAGGCGCTTCCCGGCGATCAGATCGAAGTGCCGCAAAGTATTTGGTAGCCCCCCGGGGCGCCGTTAGCGCATCTGAATCACGGCCCGGTTTTTCCACAGGTAGCCGACACCCGAGACGAGTGTCAGGGCGACAGCGACCGCGAGCAGAACCGTTCCCGCCGGGCGCCAGAGCCACTGATACCACACCGGCAGGTTATTCGCTTCGAAGTGGGTGAGTTCACGGATCGAGAGAAGCAGGAGATAAAATATGACCGTGGCGATTTGCCAGGCCGTCTTGTGTTTGCCGAGCGATTCCGCGGCCAGCACCTGTCCTTTCGAAATGGCCAGCAACCGCAGGCCGGTCACCAGGAATTCGCGGCTGATGATTATCACGACCACCCAAGCTGGCATGGCTCCGATGGGAACGAGGCAGATGAATGCTGACGCCATCATGATTTTATCAATCAACGGGTCCATCAGTTTTCCAAAATCCGTGACCAGCGAGCAGCGCCTCGCGATCTCGCCATCCATGTAGTCTGTGATCCCGGCAATGACAAAAAGGACCAGCGCCAGCGTGTAATGAAGGGGAAACGTGCAGCTCAGGGCCGCCACAAAAATCAACGTCAGAAAAAACCTGCCGACGGTCAGCCTGTTCGCCCAGTTCATACCGGCGCCGCCGGGTCTTGAAAAGGCGTTTTCCAGATCGGCACCACTGCCTTCAGTTCCTCGACGATCCACTGAGACGCCGCGAAGGCCGCAGCACGATGGCGAGCAAACACTCGCAAAAATAGCGATGGCGCGGCGACCGGGACAAAACCGATGCGGTGATGCAGAATCACCTTCTCACATTGGAAACGTTCACCCGCAGCCTGCGCGATTTTGACAAGCTGATGGCGCGCCATTTTCGGATGCGCATCGTATTGGATTCCGGAGATTGGTGCGCCGTGCTCCAGAGCCCGGACGACGCCGAGAAAATCGACGACTGCGCCCGCGGCGGCATCCGTCAAGACCGGCCCGATCGAGAGCGGTCCATCCACAATTGCCACGTCAGAGAAATCGTCAGCCATCGCGCAGTTTCGGACGAGTCTCTTCCTACGCCAAAAATCGGCAACCTCAATTCCAGATCAACCGCGGCGTCACTCCGCTCCAAATGCAAACAGGACGATGCCGTGAGGCATCGCCCTGTTTTAATCTTCGTCGCGAACGACTACTTAGTAGGCGCGAACGCTGTGCTCTTCAGCCGTCGTAGTCGTGGTCGTATGAGTGGGAGCGGTGGTAACCGGCTCCTCTTTATTCACCACACACGCGGTGCAGAAAACGGTGGTGAAAGCAGCGAGAAGGGTGAGAAGCAGAATTTGTTTCATTACAGTCCTTTGGTTATTTGTTCACACACTGTTCGCAAACGGAAGGCTCTGCGCGCGTATCCATCAACGAATGTTTTACAAGCGTGAGCGCATTTTGCCCTTTTTCCCTCAGAATTTGTGGAACGCGGAGCTGCTGGCTGAAGCTCGAGACACGGTGATATGCGGGTCACGAAGGTAGATCGGCTCCAAGCGTTCGCGCATGATGACACTCCGGCCGAGAAGGGCGAGTCGAGCGATCTTTTCCGCAGCGGGAAAGCAGAGTGTCGCGCGGAAGAGTTCGACCTTTTCGGAGGCGAACACGGGCAACTGAGTTTGCGCCAATCGTTCGCCCAGCGCCGGCAGGTCAAGCAGTTGCGGACCTTCAATGACCTCACCGTCATGCACGTGCGAAAAATAAAACGTGCCGCGGCGGGCGTCGCCAATTGCCACGTATTCGTCGCCTGCGAACGCGGCGACCGAGGGAACGCCGACGAGCAGTGCTCCGGTGCCCAGACCAATCCCGATCGCTGCGGAGATCGCGATGCGGACGCCAGAATAGGAACCGGGGCCCAGTCCCACCGCTATCTGTGCAGGAGCAGGTGCGATGGCGAGCGCGCGCTCCAGCACCACGAAAAAGTGAGCACCGTGTCCGCGTTCCGCGGAAAACGACTCGTTGAACACCTGCCGGGAGTCGTCCAGCACCGCGATACTGCCGCTCGTGGTGGAGGTTTCGATCGCGAGAATGATCACTGGACTGGCGCGTGCATAAAACAATTCACGGCATTTCAACAACGCGTTCATTGCCGGACCCGGCGCGGAACCGAACCTGAAATGCATCAGCCGGTATGAACTCGTAAAACTTGTCGGCCCATTCGACGGCGGTGACACCATCCGCGGGAAGGTAATCCTCGACCCCGATTTCCAACAGTTCCCCGGGATTTTCGAGCCGATAAAAATCGATGTGATAAAGCGGAACCCGGCCACCGCGATACTCGTGCACGAGCGTAAAAGTCGGGCTCGTCACCTTGGTGGCGATTCCAAGGCCGCGCGCAAGGCCTTTCACAAAATGCGTTTTCCCGGCCCCCAGCTCGCCGGAGAGTGCCACGACGGAGCCGACCCCCAGCCTGGCGGCAAAACGCACCCCGAGTTCGAAAGTCTCGTCCGCGCTATGCGAAGTGATCGAAGCCATTTGTGTTGGAAGTCCCATCGCTCGCCCGGCGCACCAGTTTCCCAATCTCGGTGAGCGGGAGTTTTGGAAACTTTCTACGCCACGCGCGGAGGAGCTTTTGAGAATGAGAAGACGATATTGAGAAAAGCAGTTCGTAGTCTTCCCCGTCACCAATCGCGTTTTGCGCGGCACTGCCTGGCGTGAGCGGGAGCGACAATTCTTCGATTTCGAAAGACACTGCGCTTGCCTTTGCGAGGCGGGGAAGGTCTGCGCCGAGACCGTCGCTGAGATCCATCATCGCACGAATGGGGAAATGCTTCGTCAGCCAGCGCGCCTCGTTTACGCGCGGAATGAAGGTGAGATGCCTGCCGCGGAGCGAACCTCCGAGCTGACCCGTGACGAAAAGAGCGTCGCCCGCTTTCCCCCCGCTGCGCGTCACGCAACGGCCGGATTCCACCTCGCCCGTGAGCGCGACGGAGATAAACAGGCTAGACGGCGAGCGGGAGGTTTCACCGCCGACGATGGCCGCTCCGAATTTCCCAACCGCGCTGTCCAAGCCTCGATAGATCGCCTTTAAAAAAGCGACCTCCATTTCCGGCGACGCCGCGACCGTCACCAGCGCGTGCTGGGGCAGTCCGCCCATAGCCGCGATGTCGCTGATGGCTCGAGCGGCAGCTTTCCAGCCGATCTGAAAAGGGTCGCTGCGGCCCGTGAAATGAACATCCTCCACGATGCAGTCGGTCTTCAGCAGCAGCCATTTTTTGGCGGAACGCCGGCCCACCACCGCACAATCATCGCCTGCGCCCACGATCACTTGTTTTCCTGCAGCCAAACCGTCGAGCAGCTCCGCGACGAGGCGGTCTTCGCCGTAGCCGCGAAGCTTCATCGCAGCGAAGGCGGGAGATTGAGCATGACGAGAAACATGGTCGCGTTGAAAAGCGCGTGCATCGACATATTCACGAGGATCGAACCGGTGGTTTCGTAGGCAATGACGAAGCAGAGCGCGAGCACGAACAACGAGGGCAGCGAAGAGAGATTGAGGTGGATCGCGGCAAAGAGCGCCGAACTGAGGACCATTGCGGAGAGCGTGCCGCAGTAGCGCTTCATCACGCCATAAAGGTAACCGCGAAACAAAAACTCCTCCGCGACGGGCGCGACAATGACCCCGAGAAAAAGAGTGAGGACGAGAGAGAAGCGGTTCGAGCTCTGAGCCGCATCCAGAAAAAAACTCACGACTTCCTGACGCTGAGCTTTTTCGCCCAGCGCCTGCTCGGTCAGTTTTCCCACCAGCGCGATGGTCGGATAGGTGGCGAGGAGCAATGCCAGTGCAATTGCGAGCGCTTTTGGCGCGGAGATTCGGGTGAACCCAAACTGCGAGCGCAATTGCAATCCGCGGTAGCGGAGAAATCCCGCGATTCCCGACATGATGACGACGAAGAGCACAGCGCCGTGGACGACGTCGCGGTTCGTGAGCGCATGCGGAGCGGCTCGAAAACCCTGCGTGATGGCGACTCCAAACCAGATCGCAAAAAAGCTCCCGAGAAACAGGTCAGGCAGCCCGAACTCACGCGCACTCACCTTTCCGCCACCCATGAGCACCTGTCGCAGCAGAATCGTGTAAATCGCGATACTGAGCACAACGGCCACTCCAATCGCCGCGGCGAGCCAGGCTGGGAACGCGGGGGGGAAATTCACAACTCGATTGCCGTCAACGCGCGGAGCTCACTGGAGCAGGAATTCGCGGAACCATTTACGACTGCGACGCAATCCCTCGACGGTCCTGGCATGACGATTCGCAGAATCTACGGTGCGTAAAAAGCCGGCAAAAGGTAAAGCCTGCCGCTCTCCAGTTTCGGAACAATCCCGTCAGTGAGATTCAGCTCTACTTTCGAGTTTTGCGCCTGGCCGAACATCCGGAGAAATCGCCCGAGATGGAAACCTGGGGCGTAGCGAATCACCGCGGCATCCGGAGCGTGGCCGAGCTCGCGCGCCTTAGCGTAAGCATCCTCGATTTGACCGAGCTGGTTGATCAACTTGTAGCCAAGCGCGTCCTTTCCAGAAATGACGCGACCGTCCGCGATCCCGGCCCGCAGCTGATCTTCGGGCAAAGCCCGCTCTTTCGCGACGATGCCGACGAACTTGCCATACGTCTGCATCACCATCGTCTGGATATATTCCTTTTCCTCCGGCGTCATTTCCCGCGCGCCGCTCAGGATGTCCTTAAACTTCCCGCTTTTGAACACCACCATGTCGAGGCCGAGTTTCCCAAAGAGCTGCTGATAGTTCAGCGTTTCAATGATCACGCCGATGCTGCAGGTGATCGTCGTTTCGTTCGCCACGATCCAC
>JAXDQV010000141.1:0-4796 GCA_034667645.1 Chthoniobacter sp. | reverse complement strand
TGCACCGAGGCCGCATAACGCGATAAGCAGTGATAACGTGCCTTGGAATGTCCAGCACCAATTCGTTGAACGTTGCCACGATTTCCGGCCGGGTCTGTCTTTCGGAAGCCGAAACTGACGGCGCAAGCACCGATGTCCGGGGGGATATGTTTGTTTTCATTGGGACGTTTCCGCGGTGAAACGGTTGAGGTAAAGACGTTGCAAGGTGTGCTTAGTCTTTAACGTGTGATGCCAGCTCGGGCACGGCGGCTTTAAGCTCTTTTGCGACGATGGGGCCAAAAAGCTGGCTCCCCTTTTCGTTGAGATGCGTCCCGTCCACCGTCTGTCCGCTGGTATCAGCATTCGGGTTAGTTGGGTCTGCGTTCTTTGACGGGGAGATCTCCAGAACCTTCACCTTGCCCATCGCCTCATACTTCTCGATGGAGCGGGCGTGCAGATCAATGAGCGGCACCTTCTTGTCGGCGGCGATCTGTTTCACTACGTCTGCATTTGGTGTCAGCGTAGAGTGGATTTTCCCATCTGCTCCCCATTGCCTGCGGCTTAAGGAGGTCACCAGCACCGGCTTGATGCCTGCGGCTCTCGCTTCATCCACATACTGCGTCATGTATTGCTTGTAAGTAGTCTGCGGATCGGTTTCCCGGTCGGCGCCGTGGCCGTGTTGATCGTTGTGCACAAACTGGATGAGGATGTAGTCAGGCTTGAGTTCTATTGCCTTCTTCAACATGCCTTCGGCAATGGCGCTCTTGGAGCTGCGCCCGCCTTTGGACAAGTTGATGACCTCGACATCATCTTTGAATGCCCTGGCAAATCCCTTTCCCCATCCCGCGTTGTCAGTAACCGTCGAGTCGCCGACGAGGACGATGTGGGTTTTTCCCGGACTGAAACTAGATACCGGCTTGTCAGCGGATAGAAGAGTGCAGCAAAACAGCAGTAAGCTTACGGCTATCACGCAAAAGCTGCGAATCCGATGCGATTGTTTACTGCTCACTTTTCGTGTGACGGCTTGGGCGAGGAGGGAGCGTGACCGGGCGTGCATTCGCGGAGTTTACCCGCTCGCGAGGGGTTGTCTCTTGGACGAATGTCCAAAAATAGCGGGCGCATCGCACCGCGGAGATAAGACTCTATCTACAGATGAACGATGCCGCGCTCGATCGCGAGCGTGGCGGCGCGGGTGCGGTCGGGGGCGCCGAGCTTTTCGAGAATCCGGGAGACGTGCAGTTTCACCAACCCGCCGCTCATGTGCAGCGCGGTGGAGATTTCCTTGTTGCTGCGGCCATCGACGATGAGGCGCAGGATCGCCATCTCGCGTTCCGTCAGCGGCTCGCGTTCGTTGCGCGCGGTCAGCTTGGCCGCCACCTCCGGCGGGAACACCCGGCCGCCATGGTGGACCGTGCGAATGGCGGCGATCACTCCGTCGCGCTCCGCCGCTTTGGTAAGATAGCCGCGCACGCCGGCCTCGACGGCGCGGTGGATGTCCTCCTCGCCGTCGCGTCCGGACAGCATGATGATTTGCGCCTCGGGGAATGCAGCGATGATCGTCCGCGTCGCCTCGACGCCTGATTGATCCGGCATCATGTAGTCCATCGTCACCACATCGGGGCGGTGCTTGCGGTAAAAGGTGAGGGCTTCTGCGGCGTTGCGCGCTTCCGCGACGACCATCATGTCAGCCTCGCCGTTGATCGGCACAGACAGCCCCATGCGTGCCATGAAGTGGTCATCAACGATGAGGACGCTGATCTTCTTTTTCATGCGCTCGGAACACCGATGGAGACAGTCGTGCCGCTGCCGGGTGTGCT
Source organism: Chthoniobacter sp. (assembly GCA_034667645.1). Classification (GTDB taxonomy): domain Bacteria; phylum Verrucomicrobiota; class Verrucomicrobiia; order Chthoniobacterales; family Chthoniobacteraceae; genus JAJPJG01. The sequence continues at coordinate 3,000 of JAXDQV010000141.1, read as the reverse complement.
GTTGATACGGAGTTCGCCACCGATCTTGTTGGCCCGCTCATCCATCCCGAGCAGGCCAAAGTGTTCGCCAGGACTGTGCGGGGCCGCTGGGTCAAAGCCGCCACCATCATCGCGAACCTCGAGGCGGACGCGCTCGGGTTCATACTTCAGCGTGACAGCGATGTGCGCGGCGCCGGAATGACGCGCGGCATTGGCCACCGCTTCATGAGCGATGCGCAGCAACGCCGTCTCCGTGCTGATCGGCAGCTTGCGCGCCTCACCTTCCGTCGCCACGGTGAGCTCCGCGCCATTCATCGTCGCCACCGGGCGCAGCAGTTCATCGAGCGCGACGGACAGTCCGAGATTTTCCAGCGTCATCGAGCGCAGATCGCGGATGGAGGAGCGGGATTCCGCACGACAGTGGCGCAACATGCGGTGGGCCAGGGATAGCGTTTGCGCCGCCCGGGAAGGATCGCGAGGTAGATGCACCGTCGTTTCATCCAGCAGCATATTCACGCCCATGAGTTCCTGCTCGAGCGTGTCGTGCAGTTCGCGCGCGATCCGCTCGCGTTCGCCCAGCACGCTCTCGCGCTCGATCTTTTGGCGGATGATCGCGGTCTGCGCAATAACGCGCCGCCGCAGCGTGATCGCCCACACGCCCGCGAGCGCGGCGAGGGCCGCCACACCCGCCAGTAAGCGCAGCATTCTCTCGCGGGTCCACCACGAGGGCGCGCGCACCACGCGCAGGCTGTCGGCGCCCTGCAGCAGCAGCGAAAAGCTCGCGGGCGCGGGCATCGCGTTCGCCGGCCACTCCTGGTCCAATTGCACCGCGCAGATGCCAGTCGCCTCGATCTCGCTCTCAGGCTGCAAATGCGCGAGCGAAGCCGCGGTGGTCTGCGCGCCCAGCACGGCGTTGATGAGCGATCCCGCGCAGTCCAGGTAGAGCCGGGGCTCCTGACCCGCGGGCGCCTCGACGCGCACCAGTCGCCCGCGCAACGCCACAAGCGCGCCATCGTAATCCTCGACGCGCAGCAGACGCCCATGATTCACGTCTTTCTTCGCGAGAATTTCAGCGCTCGAAACTGCGATCGGCGCTGGCACAGCGGTGCGTCCCGTCTTGCGCAGCAGCGCATCGTTCATGACGGCAAAGTTATTTGCAGGCGTGACAAAACCCGTGGCTTCGACGACATCGCCGGGCGTGAAAACGTCGCCGCTGCGCGTGTTCACACGAAAGCCACGCTCTTTCGTCTGCACATAAACAAACTGTCCCGTGCGAGCCAGCATGACTACACCCGTCAGCCGCTGCCGGTGCAGGCTCGGTGGCTCGCGCCGAAAAGGACGCAACGCGAGTGCGGCAACTTCTGGCGCAGCGAACGGGTCGGAGGGCGGAGTTTCGATGACTTCCAAGTCATCGCCGCCAGCCACACGCAGGCGCACACCGACGATCTCACCGCGCGTATTGACGAAAGAAAGACAAGTGCCCTTGGCGCGCACCGCCGCATCAATGAGCCGGGCGGCATCCAGACCTGCAGCATCCGGCACTATTACGGTGAAACGTCCCGCTTGCTCCGCAACTTGTAGCCACAACTCGGACGTGCGCTCATCCCAATGCCAGCGCTGCACGACCCCTTGCAATTCCACGCGCTGGCAGTCGAAGGTGCCGGCGTGCAACTCTGCGAGGGTGGCCGCGCGCGCCGCCGGCAGCGGGCGCGTTCCGAGAAACTGCACCCGCTGTGCCACGACGAGCGGCGCGAAGCCGCCCGGCGCGGTAATTCCCCGGACTTCCAGCACGCCGCCGGGCTCCACCGAATTCAGACCGATCCACTCAACGCCCCGCTGCAGCACTCGATCAAACTGCTGCGGCGTCACGTAGATGCCTTCGGAATCGTCCTGCAAAACGAACCCCCCCAGACGCTTTCGCCCGGAGGTAATGACGCCGCGGAGCAAGACGGGTCGCCCCTCCGCCGCCTGCTCCCGCGTCAGCGCGCGGATGTCCGCGCTGCGCGTGAGCACCTCATCCGCGCACAGTCCGGAAGGGATCAGGAATGTCGCTAGCAAAACGCGAAATGAAAGGCACATGGATGTGAGGATGCTATGCCAGAGTGTATCCCGAACACCTAACCGGACACAACCGGACACCACGCGCGCGCGCGTGAGTAAAACTGCTGGGGACGCTCCTTTTCTGCAAGAACTCGAGAAGCGCGGGAATGCGCGAACGGACTGCAAAGTGGCGGGACCGGGCGGAGCGCAGCCTATGCGGGGCGCCGCAACGGGATGCGAGGGACGGTGGGAGGAGAAAGTTTTACCGGGCGCCAGATTAGTGCCTCCACCGCCACTATTCATTACGCTGACCCAACGGCGCCGGAGCGCGATCGGCCGGCGATCAAAAAGACGAATTTCAGCTTACGAGGTGGAATAGCCGAGCGAGGAGAAATTTTGTGTCCTCCACGCGAGCCGACTAGACGGGCCAAGGACGCGTATTGCCCGACAATAATGCCGAATTGGGGGAGGCGACGCGCTCGCGAATTGTTAATTTTGTTAAGGTCAGAGAGTCGTTTCCACGTCCATCGTCGGTGCCGTAGTCGCTAGGTCCATGCCGATGCCCGCGCGAGTCGCGGTTGATTTCGAAGCGGATGGGTTGACGCTCCTACGACGGGATTGTGGGGTCCGGAATAAATCACGAATTCATTCTCAATTCGGCATTCGGTTTGGCTGCTCTCGGGATGTTCGAGGAGTCAGAAAGGGAACTCCTCCAGATCCCACCAAACGGGGAAAAATATGATGCCGCGCTCGATCAACTCCTGAGGGTGCAGATCGCCCTCGGCCGCTATGGCCCGGCACTGGAAACCGGAAAGCTCTTACTGGCGCGCAACGAGGATTTCACGCAAGCCGCCTATAACGCCTCCATTGCTTCGAGTTTGCTCGGAAGGCTCGAAGAGGCACGCGACTTTCTGAAGCGCCTGCCAAATTTAGGACGCTATCCCGGAGAGGCTTATCAGATGGCCTGCATCGAGTCGAGGT
>JAXDQV010000140.1:0-9862 GCA_034667645.1 Chthoniobacter sp. | reverse complement strand
TCATCCCCCGCAACTCGACCATTCCGCTGAAAGCCGGCGAGATGTTCACCAACGCGCTTGCCGGCCAGCGCGCGATGGCAATCAGCGTGCTGCAAGGCGAGCGCGAAATGGCGCGAGACAACTGGCCGCTCGGGAAATTCGAGATCGACTTCGAGCCGGCGCCGAAAGGCCAGGCGCGCGTCGGCGTGCAATTCGAGATCGACGCGAACGGCATCCTGCACGTGCTCGCGCGCGACGTGAAAACGGGAAGCGAGCGCGTCGTCGAGATCACGAGCGCGGTCGATGTCTCCGACGAGGCGGTGGAAAAGATGATCGCCGAGTCGGTCGAGCACGCGTTCGACGACATGAGCGAGCGCGTTTTTACCGAGGCGAAACTAAAAGCAACAGAAATGCTGCCCGCAGTGCGCGCTGCGCTCGCCCAGCTCGGCGATGAAATCGGGGGATCGGAAAAGTCACGCCTCGCGGAGTTGATGCAGGAAGTCGAAGCGGCGATGGAATCCGGCGAAGTGCAGCGTTTAAAAAAAGCGAATGCGGCGCTGGATCAAGCTACCGAGCCGCTGGCCGCGCAGCTCGTGGAGCACGCGATGGACGCCGCGCTACGGCGCAAAGGCGTGCTGTAACCGTTGGGTCAACAGCTCCGGCCGTTATCGCGCCGCGGCAGCGATCGCGCCCCATTTTCCAGTGAAAACAAACTCGCTGATTGGCTTCCGGACGCGGGGATCCGCTTCGCGTTCGCGCGTCTCGGGATCGAGTTGCGCGGGATCGCCGGCGTAGCCGAGCGCCCACGTGGCCGCAGGGATGTGCGTCTCGGGAATCTCGTAAGTCGTGCGCGCTTTTTCCACATCGAAGCCCGCCATCCCGTGAGCGAAAAGGCCGAGCGCCGTCGCCTCGACGACGAGGTTCTGCGTGGCGAGCCCCACATCGTGCATCGCGTGGCGATTCTCTTTTCCGTTGTGAGAAAATCTCAAACTGGCAACCGAAAGGAGCAGCACGGGCGCGGTTTTCGCCCAGCCTTTATTGAACTCCACCAGGCAACCGAGCAGCCGGTCGTATTCCGCGACGTTGCCCTTCGTCGCGACGATGAAATTCCACGGTTGCTCGTTAAAGCTCGACGCTGACCAGCGTGCCGCCTCCAGCAGGCTGCGCAGTTTTTCCGGCTCGACCGCGCGCTCGGAAAAAGCGCGGGGACTCCAGCGCCGCGCGAGCAGTTCGTGAATGGGATATTGCGTTTCGGCTGGTTTCTCCATGCCGCAAAAATACGCTTCGCGATTGCATGCGGAAGAAAATTTCGCCGCCAGTGCCGGACGTCAAAAACCTTCGCCGTGCCATCGCGATTCGCCTCGCGCAGAATCGTGACACGGTGCAAGTTTCGCCGAGGAAGCAGCCGATCGTTTGAGCGGCTACGACTCGAATAAAGTCACCGCAACCCTTGTCTGACCACGCCATGAAGCTCCTCCGATTTCTCCCGCTCGTTTGCACGCTCACATTTGTCTCCTGCGAAAAACCGACCGTTCAACAGGCCGCGCCCGACGACCGGGAAGTGGAACGGCGCGTGCAGGAGCGTGTGGCCGAGGAGCGGCGCGTCGATGCGGAAAAACAGGCGCGTGAACGCGAGCAACAGCTTGCCGACCGGGAGAGCAAACTGACCGCGCGCGAACGCGAACTCCAGGAACAGGCGCGAGCCGCGCAGGCACAGCCGGCGCCACGCGAGGTGCAGGTCGTGGCCGCCGCGCCGGAGCGCACCGATGCCGATTCCTATCAGATTTTCTACGACGCGCTCGCGCCGCATGGAGCTTGGATCGAGCTCGATAATTACGGCTACGTCTGGCAGCCGCGGGTCGCGTTGCAGAACCCGCGCTGGCGGCCTTACACGGTCGGCCACTGGGCTTACACCGACTACGGCTGGACGTGGCTTTCCGACGAGCCATGGGGCTGGGCCACTTATCACTACGGGCGCTGGACCCGCCTGCGCCGGCTCGGCTGGGTGTGGGTGCCGGGCGACGATTGGGCGCCGGCCTGGGTGGCGTGGCGAAACAGCGACCGCTTCGTTGGCTGGGCGCCGCTTCCGCCCGACGCGCGCTTTGATCGCGGCAGCGGGATTCGCGAGCGCGACGTGGATCGTTTCGACATCGCCCGCGACGATTATGTCTTCGTGCCCGTGGATGGCGTCGGAGAAGCGGAGATCGCGACGGTCGTCGTCCCGCCGGAGCAAAACGTGACGATTTTCAGCACGACCGTGAACGTGACCAACATCGTGCAGAACAACACGATCATCTTCAACAAAGGGCCGGATATCGCCGTGGTGAATTCGCGCAGCCGCAAGCAGATCCCGCAGTTGAAAGTGGAGCGCGAGCAATCAACGAGCCGCGCCAACAAGGCGGAAGTCAGCGGGCAGACCGTGCGCTTCGCGGCGCCGCAGATCAAGAAGGCGAAGTCTGATGCAAAGCCGGCGCAGGTTTCCGCGCGGACTTCTGACACCAAAATGAACGAGGCCGCCGCAGCGCCGCCGGAACCGGCCGCGTCCGCCCCGCCGCGCCGCCGCGAGGCACAACGCTCCGCGGTGCCGGATGCGACACCGCAGCCTTTGCCACAAATCACGCCGCAAACTCCGCCGCCCGCGAAACGGAAGGCCACTCCGAGAGCGACGCCTGTGGCAACACCGCAACCGAGCCCGGAAACTACGCCCGCCTCAACGCCAGAGGCAGTTCCTGAATCGGCTCCGCAAAATCAGCCTCCCCCGGCGGCCACAAACGCCGCTGAGCAACGCCGCGCAGCGATCGAAGCCCAGCGCGCCGCGCGCCGGCAGCAGGCAGAGGCACAACGCAAAGCGCAACCCGGAGCCGTCCAGAATGAAGCGGAACCAAAGCCTCTAGTCCCGGCAGCGCAGCAGCGTTTGCAGCGCCGCGCGGCTGCTGGTCAGGTGACTCCGCCACCGAGTCCCGCGCCGTAAAATTTACTTTTCGGTCAGCGCTTTTCGGAGCGACTCCGCATCCGTCACCGGAAGCTTGCAGACGTAGTTCTCACAGACAAACGCTGTCGCTTTTCCACCGACCGGCGCGAGTCTTTTGATAAACTCCACTTTTTCGCTGAGCCACTGTTGACCGGCATCGCCATCGGCAAGGAGCACGATTTTATGCGGCAGAAAGTGCGCGTGGATTTCCCGTAAAAGCGCGCTGGTGTCTGCTGCGTCTGGATTACCAGCAATCACGATTTGCCTCGGGGCGGTGAGCGAGAACTCGAAAGCCACGAGCATCTGCGGCAGGGCGCTCGGCGTCCGTGAGAGCTGTCCCGCGAAGGCGCGCATCGTCCGCATCGCCTCCTCGCGCGCCAGTTCATCATCGAGCATTTGTGCGAGCCGCAAAAGATTGAGCGCGGCGATAGAGTTGGGCGCCGGTTCGGCGCCGTCGTAGTCTTCTTTCATCCGCAGCAGGATGTTGGCGGCATGCGCGTCGGTGTTGAAAAAACCGCCCTCTTTATCGGCGAAAAGCTCATGCTGCTTTTGCTGCAACTCTCCGGCCCACTGCAGCCAGCCGGCGTCGAAGCCGCTCTCATAAAGATCGAGCAAGCCCTGGATCAAAAACGCGTAGTCGTCTGCGAAGCCGCCGACCTCGCTGGCGCCCTCGCGGAAACTCCGCACCAGCCGATGGTCGCGCACGAGATTCTGTTTGAGAAAACCCGCCGCGCGTTCCGCAGTTTCGAGATACGCGCGCTCGTCGAGGACCTGCGCGGCGCGCGCGAAAGCGGAGATCATCAGGCCATTCCACGCGGTGATGATTTTGTCGTCGAGATGCGGTCGCGGACGCTTCGCGCGCAGGTCAAAAAGCTTGCGCCGGCTCTCCGCGAGACTGCGCGAGGTTTCCTCCGGGTTCGTTTTGAAAATCTTCGCCGTTTCCGCATCAGTGTATCGACGGATCAGCGTATTTTTCCCCTCAAACTCCCCCTGCGGATCGCTGCCGGCTGGCGCGTTTCCCTGCGCCTCGACGCCATAAACGCGGTTGAAAATCTCCGCGGTTTTTGCGCCGAGCGCGCCGTCGATCTCCGATTTCGTCCAGACATAAAAAACGCCCTCGCCGTGCTCCGGTTGTCCGGGTTCGAACAAACTGTCGGCATCTTCAGCGGAGAAAAATCCACCGCCCGGGGCGGTCATGTCCCGACGCACGTAATCAAGAATATCGCGCGCTGTTTTTTCAAAAAGCGGATCGCGCGCGATCTGAAATGCGTCGAGATAAGCGAGCGCGAGCTGCGCCTGGTCGTAGAGCATTTTTTCGAAATGCGGGATGTGCCAGAAACGATCGACCGAGTAGCGATGGAAGCCGCCGCCGAGATGATCGTGCATGCCGCCCGCGGCCATTTTGCGCAACGTCGTCGTCGCCATCTCGAGCGCGTGTTTTCCGTCCGTCGATTCCGGGTCGCGCGCGTGCATCCGCAGCAGAAAGTTCAGCGTGACTGGACGCGGAAACTTTGGCGCGTCGCCGAACCCGCCTTGCTCGGCGTCGAAATTGCGCGCGATTTGCTCGTAGCAGCTTTCCAGGATTTTCGGATCAAGCGGCACATCGCTTTTCGCCGCGCCAGCGTGCTCCCGCAGCGCGTTCACAATCTGTTCACCTTGTTCAACAATGCGCGGACGGTCGTTTTTCCATGCCTCGGCAATTTTTTTCAGCACGGTGGGAAACCCGGGGCGGCCGTAGCGATCTGACGGCGGGAAATACGTGCCGCCGACAAACGGCTTCAAGTCCGGCGTGAGCCAGACGCTCATCGGCCAGCCTCCGCCGCCGGTGGTCGCCTGCACGAACGTCATGTAGACGCGGTCGACGTCAGGGCGCTCCTCGCGATCAACTTTGATTGAGACGAAATGCTCGTTGAGAATCCGTGCGACCTCCTCGTTTTCAAACGACTCGTGGGCCATCACATGGCACCAATGGCAGGTCGAATAGCCGATCGATAAAAAGATCGGCTTCTCCTCGGCGCGCGCCTTGGCAAAAGCCTCCGCGCCCCACGGAAGCCAGTCCACGGGGTTGTGTGCGTGCTGGAGCAGGTAGGGCGATTTTTCTTTGGCGAGGCGATTGGCGGGTGCTGCATTCACGGCAGCACCTTCGCAAACGATGGCGATTGTGCCGAACAAAAGAGCGAGTGCAAAACAGTTCATCGAGCGGTTGACGCAATAGTGCAACGCGACAAAACTACGCGCGACCTGACCATGACAAAATCGCTCCTGCTTCTCCTGCCGCTCGCGTTATTCATGGCAGGTTGCGCGAGCGGCGTGCGCGATACCACGCGCACTTTTCGCACCGTGGTCATCGATGCCGGACATGGCGGGAAAGATAGCGGCGCGACCTCGCGGCGTGGTGGCGCGGAAAAAAATGACACACTGGATGTGGCGCAGCGTCTCGAGCCGAAATTGCAGGCCGCCGGTTTCCGAACGGTGATGACGCGCAAAGGCGATTATTTTGTCGAGCTGAACGACCGCGCGGCGATTTCAAACAGGCAAAGCAACGCGATTTTCCTCAGCATCCATTTCAACGATTCGCCGCGCCGGCGGATCCGCGGGATCGAGGTTTATTACAACGCTGCGTGCGCGATTCCGCTGGCGCGCCGGCTCGAGGAAAGTCTCGCGCCCTTGTCCCGTTCGCGCGGAGTGATGCACGCAAATTTCCGTGTCTTGCGACGCAACAAATACCCGGCCGTGCTGGTGGAATGCGGCTTTTTGAGCAACCCGCGGGAGGCAGCCCGCTGTTCCACTCCGCAGTTTCGCGAGGCGGTCGCTTCGCGTCTCGCGGACGCTCTTGCGGCGCAGCGTTCGGGGACATGAACTGTCGCGGTCGCGCGTTGACCTAGTTCGCTTTTTCCGACGGCGCAGGATTGTGCCGGCGCAAATAGTTTAAAACAAACGCCCCCATTTTGGTCGGCGTTTTCCAATCGCGCCGCAGCATCACAGGCGTCCACTCCGGGTGCCAGCACCAGGCGGTCGAGTGCAGGTTTTTCGCATCCAAAAAGTCGCGGCCGAACTTCGTTCCGAAACTGCGCGCGCTGCCGCGGAAATGCTCCTTGGTGTTCGGCTGAAATCCCCACTCGGTCACAAAGACTGGAGCGACGGTTTGCAAATCATCGAGGGCCTCCGCCCAAGCCTCTGCGCGATTTCCGCTGTGTCCCGCGTAGATGTGCCACGCATAGCCGATGTTTTCGCCGGGCAGCAAATCGTTGCGGATGCCGTGCAGCTCGTAGGCCCAGACGTTGCTCGTCGCGAGCACCACGTTGTCGCCGTGCGCGCGGACCGTCGCGAGCAGTTGCGCCATGTAGGGCTTGAGCTGCGCCCAGCGCTGCACGGGTGCGTTGTCATCTTCGCGTTTGTCGAAAACGGGCTCGTTCCAGAGCTCGAAAATCACGCGCGGTTCCTCGGCAAAAGCTTCCGCGATTTCATCCCAGAAGCTTTGCGCGAGCGCGAATTTTGAATCGTAAAGATCCGGCGGATCATCCCAGTCGGCCTGGATCGCCTCGTAATACCCATCCGGCCAGCCGATCGTGTGCCAGTCAATGATCGCGCACATGCCGGCGTCGAGCGCCGCTTTGGTTTCGGCCCGCAGTTTCGCGATCACCTCCGCGTGCGGCGTGTGTTTCCAAACGCTCGGATGGAGGCTGATGCGCACGACATTCGCGCGCCACGTGGAGGCGATGGTGGCGTAATCCGAGAGTGGGCGTCCTTGGCGCGCGAGAAACGGATCGCCGACCGCGACGCCGCGCAAAATCACGGCCGTTCCGTCCAGCAGCAAATCCTTTCCGGAGACCTGCAGCGACGGTGTCTGCGCCACGGCGTGGCAGACCAAAGCCGCCGCACAAAGCGCCGCCAGAATTGTCCTCACGGAACGCCGTCGCCGCTACTGCGCCTTGTCCAGGCGGCGCATCGTCGCGGCCTCGGTGCGATCGATGCGATCTTTCAACGTGGGCTCGAGCTTCCGCATTTTGTTAAACAACGTTTGATAATATTCACGCGTCGCTTTTTGCTGCGCCTCGCCCTCGGCGTTGTCCGCCTTTTCCTGCAGCTTTTTCAAACCTTCGTCGCTCAGCGCCTTGGCCTTGGCACTTTGATACCGGGCGCGCTCCTGTTCTCCACCGCCAATCGTCTTTGGCTCCATGGAGTGCGGCGCGGGCGTCGGTGTCGGCACAAAAGGCGGCGGCTCGTTCATTCCCGCGGGTTCGGGAGGCACCGGGGGTTTGGCCACTGACTGGCGGAATTTCTGCGCCGTCGGCGCGGGCGTTTCGGTCGCGTCGGGAGTTGGTGAAACGTCGCTCCTGGGCTTGGTGGAGACAGGCTTTGGCACGCGGCGTTTCTTCTCCGCGGCAGGAGTCGGTGAGGGGGAGGGAGCCGGCAGCGGCCTTCTATGGAAGAGCCAGTAAAACCAGGAATGCTCTTTTGCCACGGCGGGTTTCGGTGTCGGCGTCGGGGAAACGGCGACACGGATTCTCCGCACTTTCACGGCGGGAGTCGGAGTGGGGGAAACGGCCGGTGCTTTCGGCGTTCGTAGCTCCGGTGCAGGCGCCGCCGGGGCGGTGAGGGCGAGGGCGATGGCCAGGAAAAAAACAGCGTGTCGGTTCATAGCGTCGAGGGGTTTGTCAGCTTGTGATTTGCCACTTTTTCTGACGATATCAATCACCGCGTTCCCGCACCGTCCCGCTCGCGCCTGTGGCGGCACGCACTTTTCCAGACTCGAAATGACCAAAATCCATCTTCGCTTTCTCGCCTCGGCGGTGGTCCTGCTCGGCCTTCCGCTGTTCCTGAGCCGCCGGCCGCGCGTGGCCCGTCGAATGATCCTCCGAGGCAAACCCGCGGACATTTTTCCCCTCATCAACGATCTCCGGAACTGGCCGCGCTGGACCGAATGGAGCCGCCGCGAAGAGATGCATTTTTCCTACGACGGTCCGCCGAGCGGAGTCGGCGCGGTGCAGCGCTGGAGCAGCGCGCGGATGGATGGCTCGATGCGGATCACCCATAGCGTTCCCGACCAGCGCATCGCCTACGACCTCGACATATGCGTGGGAAAATACCGGCTCGAAGGAGCGATCTCGCTCGAACCAATCGGCCAAAACAACACGCGCGTGACGTGGCTTTGCAAATGGCACGCCTCGCCCAATCCTTACGCGCGTTACATGGATCTGCTTTTCAAATTCTGGATCGGCCGTGACTTCGAGCGGAGTCTTGAAAACCTGCGCGCTCTCGTGAAAACCGAGCCTGCTCTGCCGGCGCTGGCGTGAGCACGGAGCGCCGCCGCTGCTGGGCGGAGATCGATCTCGGAGCCCTTCGGCATAATCTCCGTTTCGCACAGGAAAAGATCGGCGCGCGCGCCGGTGTGATGGCGGTGGTAAAAGCGAACGCCTACGGACACGGAATGCCGCAGGTCGCCACCGCGATTCGCGATGAAGTGCGGATGTTCGGCGTCGCCAACGTCGCGGAAGCGAGCACGCTGCGTGACGCCTTGCAAAGCGACTTCCCGGACATTTTTATCCTCGGGCCGGCGCTGGCCGCAGAGCGCGAGGAGATCGTGCGTCAGCGTTTCATCCCGGCGGTTTCGACCGTTGAGGAAGCTTCCGCGTTTGCGACGTTTCGGCACGGGGAACGCGTCCGCCTGCATCTCGTGATCGACACGGGAATGGGCCGGATCGGCGTGTGGCAGGACGAGGCGATTCCAATGGCGCGCGCGATTGCGCAGCTCGCGGATGTCGAATTGGCGGGCATCGCCACGCATCTCCCTGTTTCGGATGAAGACGAAAATTTCACGACGAACCAGCTCGCTCATTTCGAGGAAATCGTCGCGGAGTTGCGCGCGGCGGGCATCGAAGCGCCGGACGTGCATTCCCTCAATAGCGCGGGCGTCCTTCAGTTTTCGTCTCACGCGCAGGAACTCGTGCGCGCGGGATTGATGCTTTACGGCAGCTCGCCCGTGTCGGCTTTTCAAAACAAACTGCAGGCCGTGATGACGCTCAAAACGCGCGTCACGCTCGTGCGTGATTTCGCGGCCGGCCGGGGCGTGAGTTATGGACGCACCTACATCACGCCACATTCCATGCGGATCGCGACGCTGGCCGTTGGTTATGCGGACGGTTATCCACGGCGGCTCTCAAACACCGGCGCCGAAGTGCTGTTGCGCGGCCGCCGCTGCGCGGTGCTCGGCCGCGTCACGATGGATCAAATCATGATCGACGTAACGCACCTGCCGGAAACGAATCCGGGTGACGAGGTGGTGCTGATGGGCCGGCAAGGCGACGATGAAATTTTCGCGGCCGACCTGGCGAAAAAAGCGGAGACGATTGCGTGGGAAATTTTTACCGGAATCAGCGGTCGCGTGGAGCGCGTCTATGTTTGAACTCGACGGGACACGAGGGTTGAACTTCCCGTGCCCGCTGTCATCCTGAATCCCAGCGCAGGATCCCCTACTCAACGGATGTTTCAAATTGTCTTTAACGAAATCAGCGCCGCCGAAATGTCGCGGCTGCCGAAAGAGCTGCAGCTCGATTTGCTGGCGGAGTTTCACGTGCTGCCGCAGGATTTGGACAAGCTGAATTCCGAGGAATTCGGCGTGATTGAGCGCGAAGGCAAACGACTGTTCCGGTATCGCGCGAAAGATTACCGGATTTATTTCGAGAAAAGCGTGGAGGGGATCACCATCCATCGCGTCCTGCACAAGAACACGATCCGTGATTTTCTTTTTCGCACAAAACTGCCGATGGCCGAGGACGCGCAGCTCGGGCAGGCGAAGGAATTTTGGAAGTTGATCGAGGAGGGCGAGGGGGCGCGGAAATCGTGAGCGGCGGGCAGAGCGAGGAGCGCCATGTGATTCGGTCCGGGGCATGAAGCGAACGACTCTTTTTC
>JAXDQV010000139.1:0-4649 GCA_034667645.1 Chthoniobacter sp. | reverse complement strand
CCCCAAGCCTGCGCGTAAACGGCAATCGAGATCAGCATCGTCGCGCCCGTTTTTAGGAATGGCAGCCCGAATTTCAGCGCCGGCAAAATCCATTTAAACCCTGCGAGGATTGCGACGAAGACCGGCGCGATGAGCTGCTTCACGCGTTGTGCGAACGTCCGCGGGTTCATGAATGGTCCTTGCATCCGGCGGAACGTTGTCTGTGCGGGCTGCGTTGCGAAAGCGAAAAGCGACCCGGCGTTTGAAAAAACATCACACTCTGCGCACTTGTGGCGGCAAGCGGCGCAATGTCCCGTAAAGCGCCGCTCGCACGCAGGCGATCACCCGCCGCAGGGAGACGCTGTCGCGTGCGAGGATTTTCACGACCCCGCCTCCCTCGACCGCCGCGCTGCATCCAATCCACGCGTCATCATCGTGCAGCCTGGCGATTTCGCACCAGCACTCGGCACCCGCGCCGAAATCCTCTCCAAAAGCGAAGCAGCTCGCGTAATAAGGCCGATCACGCAGCGCCTCGAGGCTCTCGTCCGCCGGCGAAAGCGAATAGCGCTCGCGGACAGACGGTCGTCCGCTCCAGTGCACATCCGTTTCCCAATCGAGGCGATCGAAAGCAAAGTTTTCCCCCATCGCCACCCGTCCCGGCGCGAGCATTTCAAAAAAAATCAACTCCGCGCCCGATTCCGCTGCGATCGTCGTGCGCTGACGATAACTGGCGCCGCCGTGCGGAATGAAGATCTCCGGCAGCACTTCCAAAAATGCGCCACTCCCGACGAAGAACTCCTGCCGCAAACTCGCCGTGCCCTGCGGCGAGCGATGCGCCCGCTGCGCGCTCGGACTCGTCAGTAACAGTCGCGCGCCGCTTTCGACCCGAACATGACATGAAACCTCGTCGCCGGCGAACAAACCGGCGGTTACGTTCACAGCATTGACCACGAGTGTGTTGGTCTCGGTAAAGGGCTTGCTGAGGTGCATCGGCGCGCAAAACGACTGCTCGCGCAGGTAGCTTTGTCCGCTGTCATCCGCGGCGCAGACAAGGGAAAGATGGCCGGTCATCTTTGAGGCGACCGAGTTTTCACATCACACAAACAGGACCTCCCGCCGCAACCACGCCAGCACCTCGTCCTTCCCATGCCCGCTTTTTAAATCACAAAAAAGAAAAGGCCGCTCCCCGCGCATCAATTTCGCGTCCCGCTCCATCACCGCGAGATCGGCACCGACATACGGCGCGAGCTCGATCTTGTTGATGATAAGCAAGTCGCTTTGACGGATCGCCGGTCCCCCTTTGCGCGGAATTTTGTCCCCGGCCGAGACGTCGATCACGTAGATGAACGCCTCGACCAGCTCCGGCGAAAACGTCGCCGACAAGTTGTCTCCGCCGCTTTCCACCAGGATCATCTGCAAACTGGAGTGCTGTTTTTCCAGCTCCGCGATCGCCGCGAGGTTCATTGATGTGTCATCGCGAATCGCGGTGTGCGGGCACCCGCCGGTTTCCACACCGATCACCCGATCGGGCGGCAGCGCGTCGTTTCGCACGAGAAATTCCGCGTCCTCGCGCGTGTAAATGTCGTTGGTCACGACCGCGATGGACATTTCGTTTCGCAGCCACTGGCAGAGCCGCAGCACAAGCATCGTCTTTCCCGATCCGACGGGCCCGCCCACTCCGATGCGCACAGCTTTGCTCATCGGAATCGTTTAACCGCGACTACCCGCGGATGAAACCCCGATGATCGAAACTCGCCACCACACTCCGCCGCCTCGACCACAAAGCCACAGCCGTCTGCTCTCTCACCGAGCGTCAGGAAATGAAGAGCCGTTCGTCCGCCTGCGCGTGCCGCATGCTCGCAATTTCGAGCAGGGGATTGAACCAGCCCGCCCTGTTGCGCTCCACCTTCAAGGACTCCTGAATCCTCTCTTCGCAGCCTGTTAAACAAACGCCCAACACGCGCTGGCACGCCTCCTGACCGATGCGGACGAGCTTCAGCGAAGCTGCGCAAAAGGCGGCGAGCGTTTGATAGAAATAAGCTGCCAGAGCGGCTTCCAACGGAGTTTTCACAAACTGCAACCCGCACACCACAAGGTGATGTCCGCGCGCATCCCCAGCCTCGACGCGAAGCGCGAACGCGCTCGCAGCGGCAGCCGGCGCAAGCTGCAAAAGAATCTTCAACCGCCGCGCGCCCAACTGCGCACTCGCCTCTCGCAGCTCACGGGAAATTTTCCACGCGCTGATCTCGCGATCGATCGCGCATAATTCCTCCACGTCGCCCGCCTCTGCAGCCGCGCGCGCAAAACGCAAATACGGCAGCTCGTGATGCGCGAGCGCGGGAATGATCTGCGATTGCAAAAACGTCCGCAGCGTCTCCTCGTCGCGCACCACGCCCAGCCGCACCATTTCCTCCAGACCGAGCGAATGCGCATAAGCGCCGGTGGGAAAAAGCGGATCGCTCGTTTGTAAAACAAACGTCAGCCAGTCAGTGCCCATGCGGACTCGCGCGTGGGCGAAACACCGCCGTGGCTTCGGAAAAAGCGATCCCTTCCCGGCCGAAAAGCTGCCGCAAGGCCTGATCATCGGCGACGCGAACGCAGTCGCCATCGACCTCGAGCGCAAAGTGAAGATTGCCGATCGCCCATCCCAGCCGCGCAGCCTGCGGCGTCTCCTGCAGGCGGACTTCGAGGACGGGTTCGGCGGTTTGCGCAATGCGATAACTATGTTCTTCGCTGGTAAAAAAGGCCGAACCGTCCGCCAGCGGTTCCTCCAGATCGAATCCGAATTCGCGACCGTCATCCGCTACGCTACGCCAGCGACGTTTCGCGAGCGTCAGGCGGTCCACCCGCAGGCGAATCTCGCCGAAGCCGATCCTCAACTGATCAATCCCGCGTCGAATGATTTCCATTTGCTCGTGTGCCGGTTAAAGCTCGATCGCTTCCGCATAAACAAGCCGTTTTGCGACGTGGCTTTCGCGCAATGTCGGAGAATCCGCCGTGAACGATTCGAACTCCCGGATCATCACGCGCAACCGCGAGTCGCCGCCGGGCAGCGAGAGTTCGCCGTTCCATGCGGCCTGCAGCTGCCCGCCTGCGTTGCGATGACGCACGAGCGGCGTGATGGCGCCCGGAACCGGAGTCCAGCCGAGCGTCTCGTCGCCGAAATTCGCGCGGCGTTCCAGCATCGCCTCAAAAGAGTTTTCCTTTGAGGCCATCGAACCGGAGTGCATCGGCCCGCTGACCGCCACGTGGATTTTGTCTCCGTCAAAAGTGACGCTCGCCGCGCGGTCGGGCGCGAGTTGCGCAAATTCTGCGAGGGTGACGCGCGAAAGATGGACGCCGTGGAGCGAGCGCGGCTGGTAGCGCGCGAGCGCGAGCCGGATGAACGGGAAATACGCCGTGTGCGCTGCGACTTCGATGTCGCAATACCAGAGCTGTCGAATTTCATCGTAAGCCACGCGATGCGGCGCGACTGCGACCGGCGAAGTCGCTCCGAGTTCATCCAGATTCAGGTTTGAGGTGGTGAAATAAAAAGCGCTGCCATCGATCGGGGCGGCCTCGGATTGCACAGCGCGCGGAAAATCTGCGATGGAAAGATTCGCGGGCATCGCGGTCGAATGCCAGACCGGGTCCGTGCCGACGCGCGTGATGTAAGGATTGATCGCCGCCAGCGCCTCCTCGCCGGAGGGCAACTGCTCCGGCCAGAGCACCACGCCGAGCATCTCGCCATCCCCGGAGGAAAACCACGGGCGGTCGAGGTAAACGCGCAATCCGCCGCCGCTGCGAACGCTGTCGCGCGTGCGGCCGCTCGTCCGTTTCCAACCAAAGGTCGGGACCACGTAAAGCACCTTCGGGGCGGCCGGTCTGGAGGAACTGAGGATATGCCGCGGCGTTTCTGGCGAGCGCCGCGTGACGTTCGCCTCGTCCGCCGTGATCACGCAGTGAAAATACTCGCGGAAGCGCGTGGTGCCGACGGCGACGTAGTTTACCAGCCGGTATTTCGTGTCGCCAAAATCGTGGCGCGGCAGATTTTCCCGCGTCGTGTCGTTCGTGAAAGCGAACTCGCGCCGGCTTTGATCGAAAACGCCGATCCGCATTTTGGAGTCAGTCATCTCGACGGCCGCGTCGGGCACCTGGCTGTTTACAAAATTCAACGGAAACGCGAAGGCGTGGGCCCGGTGCGCGACCGGCGGCTGCGGCCCCGCGGCGCAACGCGGCCCGGCGGGATCGGCGGGCTCATCGACCGGCTCGAGCCAGTCCGCGACGATGTCGAGTTTGCCCGTGCTTTTGGCGTCGCAGCGAATCACACCTTGAAAACGCGCGAACGTCGCACCGATATAACGGTCGGGATCGAGCCGCTTGAATCCCGGTTCGAGGAGCGGCTGTTGCACCGCGTGGACAATCGTGATCTCGCGAAACGGCTCGATCATCCAATGGAGGCCGGCCAGCGAAAGACCGCGCAAAATGATGCGGGTTTGTTTTTTCAAATCATCCGTCACGGCGAGTTTGGCGATGCCGTCTTCGATCCAGCGCCAGATGCCCATCGTGTCGAGCGCGAGGGCCTTTGGGACAAATGAACTGAGGCGGAAGCGCGCGACTTCCGCCTGCGGAATCGCCACAAAAAGCGTGTCGCCCTCCAGCCGTGGCAGCGGCGGCGGCGTGTCCTGCGG
>JAXDQV010000138.1:0-8267 GCA_034667645.1 Chthoniobacter sp. | reverse complement strand
GCCGAGGTTTTGGTTTGTGGTGCCGTTTGCGCGAACGACGACGGCCGACGGCGCTGAACTATCCCAAACCAGCGAACCGGTAAAACCGTTCATCGAGCCGCTGAGACTTAAGGTGGGTGACGACCCGGAATTGCTAAAAATCAATCTTGCCGTGCCGCTACTGGAAATCGCGCCGTTATTTGTGGCTGTGTTATTCCCGATGTTGATGGTGCCTGTGGCAGCAGTTCCTGTCAGCAAGGTCGCAGTCCCCGTAACATTGATGTTATTGAATACCTGCACGCCGTTGAGGATGTTCAATTCAAGGCTCGAGCCGTTATTCATGCTTAGAGGCTGGCCCGGGTTTTGATTGCTTCCGGTTGCAGTCGGGCTGTTTAATCGCAGGTAGGTTCCAGCCGATAGTGTCGTGGTGCCGGTGTAAGTGTTTGCCGAACCGCCTAGCGCGAGCACACTGCCGCTGCCGCTGATGGTCAACCCGCTCGTGCCCGTAATCACCGTATTGATGGTTCCAGACATTCCGGGGGAGCCAAAGCTGATGGTCGGAGTGGTGCCGCCGAACGCCAAAGTGCCGCTTTGGATCACATAGCCGCTCGTCTGAAAGACGACCGAATTCACGTTCAAGGATCCACTGACTGAGACAGTCCCAACGGCACCCGCGAAAACTGCCGTGAGTGTGGGATCAACTGTCGTGTCATTCGGCCAGGGTGCATCTATAGCGCCGTTGAACCACTTTAAGGGAGGCGTCACGCTCGCGTCCCAAGTGCCCGATCCGCCGACCGCCGCCCCGCTCGTGCTGTTCGGATCCCAACTGTAGGAAGCGCCGAATGCTTTTCCGCAGAAGCACAGCCCGAATACCAAAAGCAGGGATAAACTCCGACCTGAAGCAAAAGCTGGAAACAAGCGATACAGGGCGGAGGGATGTGTCGGAAAAGGCGAATTCATCGAGGGATTATATTGTTTAGCCAAAATAAAATGGGCTTTGGCGGAGGGATACTACGCCGCGTGAACGCACGCGCAACCGACATCTGCTCCTCCACGTGCAAATAGGGCAACTGTCCTACACGGACAAATAGCTGACGCGAAGCCGAACACCGCGCAAACTTGGGCATGGCCAACGGGGCGTTCATTCCCATGGATGAACCGTTCCCAACGGTAAAAACGGCAAAAAAAAAGGACGGCTAAATAATTGCCGTCCTTTTTTCAAATGACTCCTGACGGGCGATTATCCCCGCCGGCGCTTGACCAAGCGCTCAATTCCAAAGAAAAGGCCGATTCCACCAGCCATCATGGCGACCGTAGTAGGTTCAGGAACACTTGTGAGAGTTACTGCGACAGAATTGATATCCAAGCTGGACGAAAGGCTCCCATTATTCTGGCGCCAGCCAAGACCCAACGAATCGAATGTCGTCCCTTGATAGGTATTTGTCCCAGTGACCAACGTGGTTTCCGCGTGTCGGCTAAATAGTTGAGTGCCGCTAATCCCGGAACCGCTATAAATAATGTAGTCTAGGGCGAGGGTTGATGAGCCGCTGATAGAAGCTGTGTAATCTACGGTTAGGAGCGTAGGTGCGGCGAGTGCGAGATTCGTGCTACCGCTGGACGCCAATGACATTGTTGTGCCTGTAGGGCTATTAAAAGAAGTGCTACCGCTTGCGCCACTGAATAAAACGTCTTGAGTTTGGCCTGTCGATCCCGTCGTCTGCGGGGGTCGTGTGATGACGCGACTATTGCTGTTAGCGAAGGCTTGACCGATGTAGCCGACCCAGTTTTGGGCAAAGCCTGTAACCGGCGCGCCCGTAGTGCCGGATGTAACTTTATATCCCTGTGCGGGGAGGGATCCGCCTGAGTTGAATAATCCAACACAAAGCGATGAGTTCGAGGCCGTCCCGCTAAGGATATTAGAACCTGTAAAAACGATTCGAAGATTCAGACTGTCTCCCGTGTTGGTTAAAGTAATTGGGCTGCTGGCAAAAACAGCCTCAATCTCGCCGAAGTATGCCGCTGCTGTGGTGGAATTAATCCTCAAATCCCCGACCGTGAGGCTTGCCGCCCCACTCGCAGAGCTGCCGAACGCCTCGTAACTGGCCGACGTCGGAGTAGGTGCGACTGGCACGGCATCCACAGTGCTGCCCGAATTGAAATTGTCGCTGAATACTGTCGTTTGCGCCATGGACGCCACGGGAAGCGTCAGACAGAGGAGAATGGAATATAGTTTCATAAATGGATGGCGGCGGCCTGAATGTGCAGGAATCGGACGAAAGATCGTCGCGAGTGCGGGAAACTAGCAGCACCGACTGGGATGTAAAGCGGAGTTTAAAGAATTTCGGGAGCCCCACATTTCAAGGTAGTTGCGCTGTGATCAGGGCGTCACTTTCAACTGAGCAAATACCCGGACACCGTCCGTCGGAATCGTGACGGTGACGTGGACCGTGTTCGCATCTTTCGGGGTCGCCGCAATGGTGACGCCGTTTTGGCCGGCAACGGCGTCGGTCCACGCCAGCAAATCGCCGGATGTCTGCACGACGATCGTGAATTGCGTGGCGGCGGCCTTCGATTGATCAAACTGCACGACGAGATTCGTGCTGCCGTTGAGTTCCACGGAGGAGGCCGTCGGCAGCACGGAGGAGTTCGACACCGTCGGGTTCCCTCGAAGCACGAACTCCATCCCGTTCGGAATGCCGTCGCCGTCCGGATCGGCCAGAAACGCTCCGTTGCCGTTCGGGTCGAGCCCGTAGCTGGTGACGAAAGCTTCGAATGGCGTGATTACCTTCACAACCGTCACGCTACTGGTGGCGGAAACCGCGAGGCTGTTGGCCGCGAGCGTGCCGGTGGTGACATTGTAGCCGTCCAGCGTCTCGGCGGCGACGAGCGTGTAGTTTCCGGCCTCGGCGGGTTTGATATTGCTCACTTTCAAGGAATTGCTGGTCGCACCGGTGATGACTGAAGCGTCGGCGTTGGTGCCATTCACCAGTGCGGCGCCGTTGAATTTCCACTGGAAGGTGGGCAGCGTTCCATTGAGGCCGCTCGCGCCGAGGACTGACGCAGCCAAAGTGACGGAGCTGCCGGAGTTCACCGTCTGGCTCGTGGGCTGCCCCGTGATGGCGAGCGCATTGCAGATGACGTAGCTGCCGACGCTCGTCGTCCCGGTGATTTGCACCCCGGTGGCGTCATAGAGTTCCAGACCCGCGCCTCCGGTGATGCGCACGTTGTTCAGGGTCACATTCGAGATCAGGTAATTTGCGAGCGGCAGGCCCCAGATGATGCTGTAACCGGTGGCGCCAGTAGCCGTGAAGTTGTTGAGTGTGATGTTTCTCCAGCCCGACAACGTGCTCGGGCTTGGGTTGAGTGGATTGATTGGCTGGTTGGCGGTTTTGGGATTGGTCGCGGAATTGGTGACGGTCGTGCTGTCGCCATTCCAGCTATTCACAATCGCCGGCGTGATGTGGCTCGAGCCGCTCACCGAGCCCGGGGTGCCGATCTGCTTGTAGTAGCTGTAGAAAACGATCGGATACGGCACGTTGATCATCGTGAGATCGGTGTAGGTCACGTTTTGAACCATGCCGCCCTGCGTCGCATCCGCTTTCATCCGGAGTCCGGTCGTCGTGCCGTTGAAGGTGCAGTTTTTCACGATCATGCCATCGAGCCCTTTATTGGTCTGCCCGCCGATCGACACGCCGTGGCCGCTGCCGAAGGTGCAATTGGCAATCATGATGTCGCTGCAATAGTTGCCGCCGGGTTTCATCACCACGTTATCGTCCCCCACGGCTACATACAGGTTTTGATGAAGGTGATGGCTGCCGGAAGGATCCAGGCCGTCGGTGTTCAGTGGCGTCGTGCCTGAGGCCGTGACGGTAAGGCCGAAGGTGGTGAGATTGTCCGAATTGACTGCAAGATGAAATGAGGGCGAATTCTTCAGCGTCACTCCCGTTACGAGGGTTCTGTTGCCGCCCGAAATACTGATCATGTAAGGCCGGTGCGGCAGGCTGCCATTGGCCGTATAGGCGGTCCACCATGCCTGGCCCTGGCCATCGATCGTGCCTTGGCCGGTAATCGCGATGTCGTTCACGTTTTTAGCGGTGAGGAAACTAGCGTAGGCGCTTCCGGTTAACGGGTAGTAGCCGGCGGGTGGCGTCGCGGCCGTGCCGGTATAGTAGGGAAGCAGCCGCAGCGTCGCGCCGTAGTCCAGTTGCAGATTGGTAGCGCCGTTTATGGTGATCGGTCCGCAAAGATAGGATGCGGACGCGGCGGGAATTTTCACGATGCCGCCGCCCGCCGTCTTGGCTGCATTGAGCGCCGCCTGAATCGCCGTGGTGTTATCGTTCGTCCCGCTGACGGCGCCGTAGCTGGTCACCAGAAATGTGCGCTGCGGAATGGTCGGCAAGGTCGGCGGCGTCGCGGTCGCCGGAAGAATGACGGTCAGTGTGGCGGAGCCGCTGGTTACCGCGCCCAGCGAGTTGGAAACGGTCACGGAGTAATCACCGGCGTCGGTCAACTGCACATTGTTGAACGAAAGCGTGGCCGAGGTCCCGCCGGTCACCGGCCCGCTCGCCTTGTTCCATTGGTAGCTCAGCGCCGTGCTGCCGCTGGCCACGACGGTAAAATAGGGATTGGTGCCAAGGAGCGCCGATTGGCTGACCGGCGGCGTCGAGATGGTGGGAGAACCAGCCACCGTGACCGCGAGGACGTTCGTCCGGCTGCGCTTGGTGATCTTGATCGCCGAAAAGGCCGGGAGCGGAAGCAACGTCACCGCTGCGACAATCGCGACTTTCTGCCAGAACCTGGGAACGAGGGGGATCATCGCCACGGACAACGTGCGTGCGTTTTCCTCTTTAACAAGCAGCGAGTTTTCGGGCGGGGTGATCGGCACTGCCAGTCGTTCGCGCTCGGGAAATCAAGGCGTCTTCAGGTGGCTTTTCAGAGTCGGTTCGGCGGCCGGCAATTCCTTCATCACCAACTCCGCCATCATCTTGGCGCCCTTCGCATTGAAGTGCGTGAAATCCCCTTCCTTGTTGGCCAGTTCCTCGCAGGGTTTGGCCCCCAGCGCTTCGAAGGCCTTCTTGCTCGAGGCATGCAAATCGATCACGGACGCCTTTTTTTCCTTCGCCACTTCCTTCATCGCGTCGGCGTAGGGCTGGAGCTCGTCCTTGAGTTTCCCGTCGGGCTCGAACGTCCGCCGGCACATCGGGGTCACCAGGATCGCGGTCGCTCCCGCCGCCCGGGTTTCGTCCACGTAGCGCCGCAGGAAGTCCTTGAAAGCGGTCGCCGCGTCCGTCGCCTCGGGTCGGTCGGGGGCGTGCGAGTCGTTGTGGCCAAACTGGATCAGCACCACGGTCGGCTTTTCCGCGAGCGCCTTCTCCCATCTTCCTTCGCTGATAAAAGTTTTCGTGCTGCGCCCGGACGCCGCCAGGTTGATCACCTTTACGTCGTCTTTGAAATAATCCTGCAGAAACATGCCCCAGCCGCGACGCACATCGGTCTCCGGATAATTGCAGACCGTCGAGTCGCCGACGATGACCATGCGCACCGGCAGCGACTTCGTCTCCGCGCTGCGGGAATTTGTGGAGAAAGCGAGAAGAGCGGTGGCGGCAAGCAGGAGCGGAGTTTTCATGCGGGGGATGGCGAAAGCTGTATCCGCTTCCCTTTCCCAAAGCAAGGCGCGGCGCGTCATGGCAACGCCACCGCCAACGCACACTTTTGGTCGCGCGTGTTTGCTTCTTCCAGCTCATGACGGCGCGCGATAAAGCTCCTCTATGGACCTCGCCTCCTCTATCGAAATCCTCGAAGCCCGCATCGCGCCGGCCACGTTCACCGTCTCCGTCCTCGACGACTCCGGCCCGGGCAGCCTGCGCCAGGCCGTGCTCGATTCCAACCACTCCACGCATCCCGGCGCGGACACCATCGTCTTCACGGTTCACCCCAACGTGATCAAGCTCACCAGCGGCGAAATCCTCATCGACGACCCGTTGAAGATCATCGGCCCCGGCGGCAACAAGATCATCATCGATGGCAACAACGCCTCGCGCATCTTCAACATCACCGACGGCAGCGCCGGCACCGACAGCCCGGTCAGCATCAGCGGGTTGGTGTTGATCCACGGCAACACCGCCGGCAATGGCGGGGCGATCTACGATACCGAGTCGCTCACGATTAAAAACTGCGTGATCTCCGGCAACACCTCCGGCTCCGCAGGCGGCGGGGTGGAGGCCTACGCGAGCGACACGCCCCATAGCATCATCAAAGTCACCAACTCCCTGATCAGCAACAACCACTCCGGCACCGGCGGCGGCATGCGACTGGGGGCGGCGAAATCCGTCACCCTCAGCAACTGCCAGATCCTCGACAACGTCGCGACCGGGACCCGGGGAGGTGGCGTCAGCATCGGGATCCCCAGCGGCCTCGGCTTCGTTAAAAACAACATCATCACCGGCAACACCGCCAAGTATGGCGGCGGGCTCTTCGTCACCGACTCAAATCCCGATCCCTCTTCAAAAATCACCATCAGCGGCTCCACCATCACCGGCAACATCTCCACCGACAGCGGCGGCGGCGTGTATGCAGGAGCGGGCAACCTCATCGTCAGCTCCTCCACCCTCAGCAACAACGTCGCCACCAACGCCGGCGGCGGCATCGCCAGCATCGGTTTCACCACCCTCTCCATCGTCAGCAGCAAAATCACCGGCAACCGCACCACCGACATGCCCGGTGGCATCGCCTTCGCGGGTGGCGGCGGCGTGCGCCTGACCGGCCCGGGCACCGCCCGCATCACCTCCTCCACCATCAGCGACAACACCGCCGCCTCCTACGGTGGCGGCATCGCCGCATTTGACGGCACCACCCTCAACCTCCTTCGCTCCACCATCTCCGGCAACAACTCCCTTCAGGGCGGCGGCATCATCGCCTATGGCTTCGGCACCAGCGAGGTCACCTTAAAAATCACCGGCGGCGAAATCTCCGGCAACTCCTGTCCCGAGCCCTCCGGCCTCGGCGGCGGCGGCGGCATCTTCGTGGACAGCTCCGGCGACGTCACCATCACCGGCGCCAGGCTCTCCCACAACACCGCGGACAATGGCGGCGGTGCCTTCATCCGCACCAGCGGCAACGTCGCACTCACCGGCGTCAGCTTCACCCACAACGCCGCCACCGCCGACGCCGGCGGCCTCTACATCCAGTCCACCCCCAACCTCAAAATCACCGGCGGCTCCTTTATCGGCAACACCGCCGTCAATGGCGGCGGCATCTTCGAAAACGGCGTCAACGGCGGCATCTTCGGCACGAAGATCTTCGGCAACGCCGCCACGGACACCGGCGGCGGCGTCTTCGACGACACCGCCTCGACCAGCCATCTGTTAGTGGACCTCTCCAAAGTCATCGGCAACATCGCCGTCACCGACCCGAACGTCCACGGCACCACCTTCTAGCCCCGATCCGGCCGCTTGCCTCTCGCCAATCCGGGCCATTTGCGCATAGTCCACCCCATGGCGACCAAACCGAGCGCGCTGGTGGACACCCGCGTCATCTACTGCGGCGACTGGCACGCCTCGTTTTATGTCAAAGTGCTCGCACGACTGGTTGTGATGGGATTGGTCTTGCCGATTTCTAGCGCGTTCGGCGCCCGAGCCGAAATTGAAGAAGAATTGCAAAGACTACCGGTTCCCGTTGAAACGAAATCCGACGAAACAGATTTTGCGCTCAATGACATGCGAAAGGCTCTCGCACCGGTGCATCCTGCCAAGAAACAAGCGGCCAGAGTTATCGAGTCAAAGGACAAACCCTATATTCTCTATGGCGATCTGTTTCACACGGGACGCAACTACGCGTTAGCGGAACTCAGCGAGCCAGATGCTTACCACCAAATAGGCGTAGGCTTCGCCGAGTGGAATGGAGATAAGTGGGAACCACGCGGCCTATGGCATATAAGCCCAAATTGGCGTCCTAAGGGCTGGAAAGAGTCGGATGACGACCATCTGCCAATTACCCCTGCCGAGAGGCCTTTTTGGTTGATGGACTTCAATGGCAAAGGCGCAATTGGAGTCGTAATGGTTGGGGAAGTTTGGAAATACTGGCAGGAAAACGTCCTCTTTAAGTTCGATGCAAAGCAACACGGCCTTGTGCCAATCGAAGATGCGATGGGCGCCCCTCGCTTTATGCATGGGTGGGTGCGTCTATATTTCAACTCAGGTCATCGCGCCATATATGAAGAATGGCGCTTCCTTCGCTGGAACGGCGACCGGTTTGCCGAAAGAAGCGCCATTCTTCATATATGGCGCGAT
>JAXDQV010000137.1:0-5132 GCA_034667645.1 Chthoniobacter sp. | reverse complement strand
CACGTTCAAGGCTTTCTCGATTTTCACGCCGAAAAGTTTGAGCAGAAAATCGATCATTTCGATTTACTGAAAATATCCGCCAGCACGGTCTCTGCGCACGCCACGGCCAGCGCGAGCAGCGCGAAAGTCCGCCAAAATTCCGTGCCGCTCTGCTCACCGATCAGGGATTCGCGCAGGTTCGTCTGCGGTGTCCAGCGCACGATCTGCGCGGCGGGCGCCAGTGTGTCGATCTGGGGCAGTTCATCGAGTTTGGATTCGGCGGGGTTCGCCTGCGCGGCAAAGGTCATCCGCATCGGCGCGTCGCCCGCGACGGAAACTTGGTAAGCACCCGCAGTGGCGATATCGTCGAACTCCAGCGTCGGCAGGCTGTCCACCATCGCGATGCGCCGCAAACTGCCGGCGTCTTTTTTTCCATCGGGCTTGATGATCGTGGCATCCTTGCCGAGCAAGTCGGCATCGCACACAAACGTGAATTTCCTGCCCACCGAAATGTTGATCTGTTCGTCCTGCCGGTGCAAAATCGAGCCGAGCGTGCGATAAATCAGCGGCTCGAAAATCGGACGCACCGCGAGATCGTTCCACGCCGTGTTCGCCGTGCTGCTGAATTGCACCACGCGTCCGAAGCCCCACGTGCGCTCCATCACCGCGGGAACGCCATCGGTATAATTCACGACCACCGCCGACGCGCCCGCTTCCTTTCGTTTCGATTCTTCCGGCTTCAATTCAAACGCGCAGTAGAAGTGCGCGCCGCCGAGCGTGCCAGCCGCCGGGTCGTTCCAGAGCGAGACAATCGGGTGCTGGTAATTCTTTTCCTGCAACGTGAAGAACTTTTCCTGCGCTTTGGCGTCACCGCGTGTCGGTCCGAAAGTCGCCGGCAGAATGCCGAATTTTTTCGCGAGCTTCTCGTTGTAAAAAGACGTGTTGATCTTGTCGCCAGGGAAAACGATGAGCCCGCCGCCGCGTTGCAAATATTTCTCCAGCGCACCGATCGTCACGTCTGAGAAATCCACCACGTTGACCAGCACAACCGCTTCGAAGTCGGTGAGTTTCGCGGATTCCAGTTCCGCGGATGAAATGGTTTTCGTTTTCAAAAAATATTCGTTCTGCTCGTCGGCAGGCACAGGCACGAGCGCATTGCGCAGATAAAAGACTTCGCTCTCGCGCGGCTCGACTCCGGGATTGCCATCGACGAGCAGCATATTGATTTCCTTCATGGCCCGCACAGCTACAGTGCGGTGATCGTCCGCCGGCAGATGATCCTCGGGCATCCGCACGGTGACGGCGTGATAGCCCGGTTCACGGAGTTTTGCGAAAAGCGAAAGCCTCTTCGCCGCGCCCGGCGCAATGGAATCCAGCGCGCCCTGATCGCTGGCCGGGTCGCCATCGACGTTCAGGCTGACTTCGACGCCCGTGGCTTCGCTGACGCCGAAATTTGTCACTTCGACTTCAAACCGCAGCGGCTGATTGACCGGCGAAAGCGCGCTGGCCAGGCGTAAATCGGTGATCGCCAGATTGTGCTCCTCCTTGCTCCCGACCAGCACGACGCGCGTCTGCACCTGAGCGGCTTTTGCCGCGTCGATCATCTTGCGGATCTCCGCGAGGTTTTTCCATTCCACCACCTGATTGTCCGTGATGAGGTAAACGGTTTTGCGCGGCTTGGTTTGCTTACCCAACGTCTCCAGCGCTTTTTGCAGCGCGGGTTCCGCGTCGGTGCCACGATCGCAAAGCCTGGCATCGCGCAATATTTTACGCGCCAGATTCAAGTCGCTCGTTGGCTCAGGGATCACCGGTTGCACCACATCGGATATCAAAAAAACCGCCACCGAGGAACCAATGGGCAGCGCATCGAGCGCCTGCTCAGCAGCGATTTGCCCTTTTTGAAAACGGGTCGAAACGCCGTCGCTGTGGCCCATGCTGTAAGAGTTGTCCAGCACGATGACCGCCGTCTCGCCGCCCGCCCCGCCGAAGTTGAAACCGGCTTTGCGCAATGCCGGGCGGGCGAGCGCGAGCGCGAGAAAAATCAGCACCGCGCAGCGCAGCAGCAGCAAAAGAATGTCCTCCAAATTCATCCGATGCTGATTGCGCTGCACCGCATTTTGCAAAAAACGCATCGCAGCCCAGGTCACAGACCTGACCTTTCGATTCATCAGCAGATGAATGAGAATGGGCACGGAAATGGCCGCGGCGCCCCAGAGCAAAAGCGGATTCAGAAACGCCATGTCACGCGCGGTCGCGCTAAAATCCGGTGTGCTGTCGCGACGCCAGATAAGCGCTCAAGACTTCGTGCCACGGCTGGCTCGTATCGACAAAAATGTAGTGGCACTTGTTCCGCTCGCAGTCGAGGCGCACGCGCTCGCGGAACGCCTCGACTTCCTTTAAATAACTTTTCCTCAAACCCTGCGGCTGCGTGGTGATGCGCGGGCCGTTTTCCAGACCGATGAACTCCACGGTGCCGGTAAAATCAAACGCGATCTCGGCGTGATCCATCACGTGAAAAACCAAAACTTCATGCCCGTCAAAGCGCAGATGCTGGATCGCCTCCACCACCTTCTGTTCCTCATCAAAAAGGTCGCTGACGAGGATGACAATGCCCTTGCGCTTTATTTGCAGAGCGAGGTCGTGGAGCATCTGCGCAATGTTCGTGCTCTCGCTCGGCTCGAAGCTCGCGAGTTTCATCATGATCTCGTGGATTTTTGAAACACTGTCCGTGCGCGGCTGGCGGTCACGAAGTTGGTCGTCAAAAATCTGCACCGCCACCGCGTCGCGCTGAATTAAAACAAGATACGCCAGCGTCGCGGCCATCTGTCTCGCGTAGTCAAATTTCGTGATCTTTCCCGAACCAAATTTCATGGACTCGCTGCCATCGACCAGAATGTGCGCGACGAAATTTGTCTCCTGCTCGTATTGCTTGATGTAATAGCGATCGGTGCGCCCGAGCACCTTGTAGTCGAGGTGCCGTATGTCGTCACCCGGCACGTATTCGCGGTGCTGCGCGAACTCGATGGCGATCCCGCGATATGGACTTTTGTGCGCGCCGGCCATGTAGCCTTCGACAATCTGCCGTGCCATAATGCCGAGCAGTTCCGCCCGCTGGATGGTCTGCGGGTCGAGCAACTTATCGGCGGGTGCTGTCTTCTGCATGCGCCACGTCCCGACTAGCTCTGCGGAATCGCTTGAATGATCCTTTTTACGATGTCGTCGGACGTCACACGTTCGCTCTGCGCCGCGAAATTCGGAACGATCCGGTGCCGCAAGATTCCCGGCGCGACCGCCGCGATATCCGCGCAGCTTACATAAACCTGCCCGCGCAGAATCGCGTGCGCTTTCGCCGCCATAATGAGATTTATACTCGCGCGAGGTCCCGCACCCCAACTCAACCACTTCTTGCAAAAGTCGAGCGCCTGCGGGCTTTTCCCTCGCGTCGAGCCTACGATCTTTTGCGCATATTCAAAGACGTGATCGGCAACAGGCATTCGCTTCACCGTGCCCTGCAAATAAAGAATGTGCTCCGCCTCCGCAATCGCCCGCGGTTGGTCGCCAGCCGCGCCCGTGCCGCGCTTCATGATCTGCAATTCCTCCTCGGCGCTCGGGTAATCTACCGAAATCAAAAACATGAAACGGTCGAGTTGCGCCTCGGGCAACGGATACGTGCCTTCCTGTTCCAACGGATTTTGCGTCGCCAGCACAAAGAACGGATCGGGCAGTTTGTGATTGGTGCCGCCGACGGTGACACGCCGCTCCTGCATCGCTTCCAACATGGCCGCCTGCGTTTTCGGCGGAGTGCGATTGATCTCATCCGCCAGCACGACATTCGCGAAAAGCGGACCTTGCAGAAATTTGAATGAGCGCTCACCGGTCACGGGATCCTGAAAAATAACCTCTGTCCCCGTGATGTCCGATGGCATCAAATCCGGCGTAAACTGAATGCGCTTGAAAGCCATGTTCAACGTCTGCGCGAGCGTCGAAATCAGCAGCGTTTTCGCCAGGCCAGGCACGCCGACCAGCAGCGCATGGCTGCGGGTGAAAATGGCGATGAGGATCTGCTCGATCACCTCGTCCTGGCCCACGATTACTTTGGCCAGTTGATGTTTGATCGCCGCATAAACCTCCTTAAAATACTCAATCGCCCGAATGTCGGTTTCCGTCTCTGAAGGTGTAGCTCCTCCGCCGATCGCCGCGCCCGACGTTTTGGTAGTCATTGGGGTGTCGCTCATAAAAGATGAAAGCATTCAGCTCGGGTATGACGAAGCCTCATACACCCGCCGGATTGGGAGAATGGTTAAAAAAATGCCAGAAGTCCAATCGTGCCGGTCAGCGATTTGCATATTCAGAGAGCAAACTGAGATCACGTTTTCAAACACAAGAAATCTCTTTACGCTACATTTTCGCAAACTAGCATCCAGCATATCCTGGCACAGGCAGCCATGCGCGTGGGAACATCTTCATTTCCCGCTCAGTGGCGAATCGTCACGCCAAGATCGGGTCAGCGTGCTGCGCAGTTCGTGGGAATGCGCGTTGGAGTTCGATCCTCAACTCATCCTCGTCTCCGCCGGCTTCGATGGCTACGTGCACGAGCCGCTTTGCTCTCGTTCACTTGAGATTGAAGATTTCCATCGTGCGGCGAATGGATGGGGCAGTGCTCGATCCCCTTGCGCCGCAATCCTGGCAGGCGGTTACAGCGATGATCTTCGGATCTTGATCGACGCTTTCCTGAGCGGCTGGGATTCGGGGGTTATGATTCCTGGACTCTGGAGAAATCCCCGGTCTAAGCTGATAGCTAAAAAGAGGAACCTGCCGTTATGGCAGACTTCTTTTCTCGGTGATTCGCTGGAGGATTACCTCCGGCGGCGATCGACCCTGCACGCGGCTTTCTCCTTGTCGGCCATGATGTTGCCTCTCCATGCCGGCACCCCGGGCGCTGTCGGACACGGATCCTTCGCCCATGAACTCCTTGAGCTCACTGGCCAGCCGATTGCGTAGCCCTATGGCAGTCGAATAGTTGAGTGGCATTCCTTCGCGTGGGCTCGTAGGTTTCGCCCTGCACGAAGCGGTCATCCTGCAGGCAAAACGGTAGCTAACTTATGCATTACGGACAAATAACATCGTGGAGATGGTTTCCCGCCTTCTGCAGC
>JAXDQV010000136.1:0-6246 GCA_034667645.1 Chthoniobacter sp. | reverse complement strand
GAAAAGCTTTTCTGTCTTATCCGCGCCTTCGCCAGCCTCCTTGTATTTCTTGACCACGATTCCTGAGAGGGGTGCCCTGATGGTTTTTTCGTTCAAGCGAGATAATGCGAGTTTGTGCTGGATCTTGGCGAGCTCCAGATCGGTCTGTTTCTCGAGAGCGGCGTCTTTGCTTGTCATCTTCTCTTTCAGCAGTTCTTCCATTCCATTCGCTTCAAACTGACGTCGTTCGATCAGCTTGGCGTATTGCTGCACCTCGAGTTCTTCCTTGTCGCACATCAGCTTTGCAAGTGGCTGGCCCTGCTTTACGACGTCGCCCTCTTCCACGTATACCTCGGCGAGAATATCCTGCAGGACCGGCGAGCTGACAGTCACTTGCTTGTAGGGGATCACCAGTCCTTGAATATCTTCGGCGTGTGCTACAATTGCGACGAAGACAAAGAGTAGAAAGAAGGGAAGGCGCATAGTTTAACCGATCATTCTATACTGGAACCAGCGATAGAGTTTGTGGAAAGTCGTGTAAAGAAGGGGCTGGCGTCCCATTTCCAGCTTGGCGCGCCCGGTAAGATTTGGCCGCAGCGTCTTGCTGATTTCCGCCGGAATTTCCGGGTTTTGCACGGTCAGAAAGAATACGTTCTCCTTCTCCTTCGGATAAGCGGAGGCGCTGATTTGCTGTGGTGATTTGAGCTCGGTGCGAAGAACGTGGGCCGATTGTGAATAGAGGACGTAGCTTAGCCCCAGGACACCTTTGGCCTGTAATGCTTTTTCCACCAAGCCCACGTCCCTTTCGTTGATTTCCGCTCGAAGTTCCCATGCGTCTAGCCCATCTACTTCCGCGAAAACTGCACCGGCTTGCATGACTTCACCACCTCTCAGATCGAGATCCTTTGTCATGACGACCCCCTCAATTGGCGAACGCAGCGTCCCGCTCTGGATATCTGCCTCGATTTTCTTTTCATTCTGTTCGAGCACCTTTACCTGCAAGAGGGACACCTGCGCGCCCGCCTCATCGCCTGCCGCGCGCGACCTGTCCGCATCTGCCAGGTAGCGCAACTTATCCTGCTGCACGCTCTCCAGTTCGAGCTTGAACCGTCGTGTGTCGAGTTGTGCCAGGACTTGGCCGCGGGTGACGTGATCGCCTTCCCGCACCGAAATGCTGTCAATGCGCCCATTGATTTCCGGCACCACCAGCGCGCGGTGTAACGCCTGCAGGGAGCAATCGCCATCCACCTTCACGCGTGCCGGCCAAAGCGCGACGAGCAGCAGGAGACCGCCGACAATGGAGCTTTTCAGTAAAAACCGATTCCGTTTTTTTCCGGTAAGCAGGAGTTTCGTCGCGCGCATCCGTTTGGTGACGGAAAGAAACGGCAGCGTCTCGTAGTCGCGAGCGGCCCGCAACGCGCGGCTCGCGTAAACGGTAATCCAGTCGCCGATGCGCCGGGCAGGCGGAATCTCCGACGTGCCCGCCGGTCCTTCGAAGTAACCCTCGAAGGTGCTCTCGCAAAAGAACGCGCCGGTTACCTCCTTCTCGTGGTCGAGCATCGGGCAAACGATGGCTGAGACAACATGAGAGAGCTGAAAGTAGTGGAGATCAATGGCATCGGTGCGGCGCACATCGAGAGCGAGGTCGGTGGGCTGGCCATTGGTCTTTTGCGATTCCGCACGATCCAGCAGCTCCTTCTTGCTGAGGATCTGCGTTTCCACGCTGCAATGTGCCTCGACGAAAGCCGTCATCGCTTTCACGACGGCGCTTTTCGTCTCGATGGTTTCCTGGCCGGAAATGGCGAGCACGCGCCAACGATCCCCGTTGCGAACGAGGACAGAAGCGCGTTCACAGCCAACCAAGTCACGACCATAGTTCGCCACAAGACGCGAAACTTCGAGCACGTCGAGTGACCCTGCGAGATCGGTGGTAAAGCGAAGCAAGTTTTGCAACCGTTGCGTCTCGAGAACCAGATTGCCGAGCCGGCGCGACTGCATGTGCTGCTCGACGTAACCGGTGAGGGAACTGAGGAAGGTGAGGAACTCGGGATAGTTCTGCGCGCCGACGTATGGCTGCAGCCAGACTTGCAGGACGCCGACAGGCTGATCCTTCAAACAAAAGGGAACATGAAGGAAAGGGTAAGCCGTCTTGTTCTCAGTTCCTCCAGTCATCGCCGCGTTTTCCGGCTCGGCATGGGTCGGGAGCAGCAGGAGAGGCTGGTTGTTTTTAACGACCCCCGTGAGTGCCTGGAGCAGCACCGTGCGCTGGCCTTCGTCGGTCTGAAACAGACTCGACGCAAAGTCCACCTGCGCACATAGCTGAAACTCGCTCTTGTTATCCTGCGCGCGGGAGCCGACCAGCCAGACGGCGCCGCCCTTCGCATCGGTCGCCGAGACGACGCGTTCGATGAATTTCGCGAAAAAATCCTCGCTCGGCAGCTCCGCCTTGCTCAGCGCCGCGATCTCTTCGACCAGGCGCTGAATCCGGGTGCGCGCCGCTTCGATGCTGGGGTCGTTCGCCATGGAATTGAGCCAGCGACCATATCGCCGCCGGCCCTGAAAGCAAGCGACAGGCAGCCGCCGCGCGCCATTCGCGAGAGGTTCCGAGCTCTACCGGATA
Source organism: Chthoniobacter sp. (assembly GCA_034667645.1). GTDB lineage: Bacteria > Verrucomicrobiota > Verrucomicrobiia > Chthoniobacterales > Chthoniobacteraceae > JAJPJG01. Next base: position 3,647 of record JAXDQV010000136.1, on the reverse strand, counting down.
AAGTCGCGCGGGCTCGTCAGCGGCCGCACGTTTTTCGCGACGATCGCGCCATCGACGAGCTTGGTGCCAGGGTCAGGAGAAGCGGTGTAGACTCCGGTCGCCGGGTTGTTGTTCGTCAAGAAATCGGGCGGCAGGCCAATGGTGTAGTTGTGGCCATGACCGTCGTTGTTGCGGCCGAAGCTATCGATGTCTTTATCGGCACCGAGGATTCCCCCTTGAATCGTGGAGCCGTAGTTGGTGAGCGACTGGATCGAAGCGATACGATCCACCGAACCGGCAACCATGGACATGATGTTCCGCGCGTGCACGTTGCTGACGGAGCCGTTGATTCCAAATCCAACCGCCTCGAGAACGCCGTCTCCATTTACATCCCGCACGCGTCCCGCCGCGCCGGCGACCAATCCAACGTTGCCGACGCTGTCATCCAGTGGCGTCGATCCATCTTCGATCATAAAGGTGCGCACGAAGTCTGAAACGCGCTCTCCGGAAGAGATATCGTTGTAGGCCTTGATCGCACTCGGGGAGCCGAGTTCGGGCGGTGTCGCCGAATTTGCAAGGTTGCCAATATTTCCGGCGATGGTGGCGCCGGTTACCGAGCCGCCTTTGCCGACCTTAGGCGAGAGATCGGCGATGTGACCGTCGTGGGGCGTGTTCCCGCCATTTCCGGCAATCAGGTCTACGTCCGTATGGATGCTTGATGGCTGAGTGAAGTTCGTGATGCTTCCGCCATTTCCACCGTTTCCGGCAATCCCGCCGATCGAGAGGGCAATGTCCTGAGCCGAGCTGCCGTGCGCAGCTGCGCCGGAACCGTCTCCGCCTTCGCCAGCAATGATCAGGACCTTGCCGATATCCCCGGCGATTCCGAAACGCCCGGCAGAGTTGATCGTCGCGGCACCCACTGAACCTCCCGCTGCACCCGTGGTCAGTCCGTCGCCGCCGCGGCCGCCGACCACAGCGATGGCGGATGCGCTCGCCGTGCCGACGGCATTATTGACTGAGCCGCCGGCACCGCCTGCGCCGCCGTAGCTGTCACCGCCTTGCCCTGCGATTACGCGATCGAAGACGATCGGAGTCGTCGCCACTTCTGCGGCGGCAAGTGAGGTTAAACTATTGGGATCTGAGAGATCAAACTCATGTGCCTCACCGACGCCGGTGGAACTAAAGTCGATTCCCGAAATGCTGCCACCGGCCCCACCTGAAGAGATCAGGCCAACTCCGCCGCGTCCGGCAATGAACGTAGCAGCCAGCGGCGTGAATATCGTGGTGGGCGAATTGATGAAGTTCGAGATCGAACCACCGTGGCCGCCACTCGTTCCCAACCCGCCGCGGCCGGCGACGAGGGACAAATCTCCCGCGAGGTTGTTGTCGGTCGCCAGCGGACTGCTGTCGGTGATGGAACCGCCAGTGCCGCCAGGGCCACCGATCGCGTTGCCGCCGTCGCCGCCTTGGTAATCCAAGAGCCCGCCCACTCCGCCGGTCAGAGCAAGGAAATTGGCGATGAAGTGCTGAATGCTTCCACCATTACCGCCCTTTTTGATGCCGTCGGCTCCCTTGCCGCCCATCAGGAGGAGATTGGAAACCAAGCCATTGCTGCTGGTGTCGACCACGTCTTGAAGGCCGTTGCCGACGATCGATCCGCCGTTGCCGCCGATCACCCCGCGCCCACCATCGCCCGCGATGAACATTTCGCCTGTGGCGACATGAAGCGAACTCATGGAGCCGCCGTTTCCGCCGGTTCCGGTGAGCGAGCGGCCGCCGTGCCCTGCGAGCAATAGCGTGCTGCCGGAGAATATATTTCCCGCGTAGGAAACAGAGACCCCGGAAATTCCTCCACCACCGCCACCGCCGGTAAACCCATTGCCTCCATCGCCGGAAACGAGACGAACCAGCGCTTCAAATGCCGTCGCGACCGGCAAGGTGATGTCAATGGCGCCTTCAATCGTCGTGGTCGTGATCCCCGTCGTCGAGTCAAACGAGGTTACTTTTTTCAAAGTTCCGGTTCCAAATGCTCCACCCGGGCCACCGGCGCCGGTCAATCCGTTTCCGCCATGGCCGGCGCTGAATAGGTATCCGTTGGTTTCGAGCGGAACGAGGGCTGCAATTGCAAAGGTAGTCAGAGGAGGAGGGCCAAGAATCGCTCCTCCGTCTCCAGTGAGAGCAATAAAATCGTAGAGCTCATTGTTTTTCGCCGGAATCGCCACGCCGTAACCAACGAGATCCGGTCCCGATCCGGGGAGCGCGGGATCCGTGGCAGGATGCGGCCGATACACGTCGAACGCCAGGACTGAGGCGTCGAGGGATGGAGCCTCCGGAATGAAAAATTGGGCGAAAACCGTCGGTGCGGCTGAGAACGGCGCCGCGGTATTGAACACCAGTTCCACGACGCGCCCAATCTTCTGGGTGCCATAATCAATGATCGCGAGATCATTAAACGTGTCAGTGGGAGTGCCGTTGGCATTGGTTGCCAAAAGCCCCACGAACTTTTGATCGGTGAGTCCGAGGCCGCCTTTATCCGGGCTGCCGCTCACCTGAATTCCCGAATTCTCGCCGTTTGCGTTCACGTGCGAGCCGATGGTGAAGGTTCCAGTGCCGTCACCTTTGAGGGTTACCAGCATTCCTTCCGGGGCTTGAGTCAGCACCGCAATGTCCGCGTTTTGATCCGGATCGGCGCTCGGGCTCGGCGCGTCGCCACTAATGTCGAGAATTGCGAAGTCGAGGACCGTCGCGTCCGTCAACGAGATTTTGTCTATTTTGCCCGGATCGCTGATGTCGCGATTGGTATCCACTTTGCCCAAGGCAATCGCCGATGCGGTCAAATCACCGGCGAAAAAGTCGAATTCGAGAAAGAACTTTTTCCCGACCTCTGCGCCGAAAAGCACGTCCTGAAGATCGCCTTGGTGAAGAGCCGACGGTTTGAGAAGGATTTTACCCCCGACTTTATCGATATCCAAAAATGGACCCGATACAGTTGTCGCGTTGCTAAAATCCGAGAAGAAATACCCGGTGCCTGCAGGATGGCTGGCGTCCTGGGCGTTTTGGAGGACGAACACCACGGCCTGGTTCGGATCGGCGAACGGCGGAACCAGCGTTTCGGTCGCCACGAGCGCGAGCCCCATGCTTCCATCGCCCGCGAAGTCCCCCGCAGCGATCGAGAAGATCGGGATTGCTTTTTCGTAGAAGAAATAGCTCGAGAGATTCGGCAACGGGGAAAAGAGAGGATCATGGAAGCCGAGGAACTTTCCGCCTCCATCATACTTGCTTAGAAAAGTCATCACTCCCGCTTTGGAAGGGTCTGCAGAGGCAGTAACGATGTCCGGATGCCCATCTCCGTTGAAGTCGGCAACCTCGAGGGCTTGAGCGTTCGCCGGGCCGTTTAGATAGATCGTGCGGGAGGTGTCAAACCCGTAAGTTACACTGACCGCGTGGGTAATGGGATCAACAATCTGGACGGCGGTGCCAAATAGGACGACGAGCTGATCCGCACTTTTTGTCGTGTAAACCGCATCGCTGAAACCGTCGCCATCGAAATCGATCGTGCGAAAATTACCGATGTCCCCAATCTGGCGCGTCGTGGAAACAAAGTTCAGGGCAAAGGGCACGACGGTTTCCGGGGTGGCGAAGGTGCCGCCTGCAAGTCCAGCTCCTAT
>JAXDQV010000135.1:0-5424 GCA_034667645.1 Chthoniobacter sp. | reverse complement strand
GGAATGTTTTTCATGGACTGGATGCCGATGGCATCAAAGTTGACACTCCTGACGTTTCGTTTCATCGGGATGGTATTCGACCTGGCTGGTGGATTCCGGGAAAAAGGAATATCGGGATGCCCTACATGTGGGGAGGGTTCAGTAGCTTCAAACAATTCAACAATGGCATTAAGAACGGCGTGTATGCCGGAGATGTCTGCACTGCTGAAAAGCGGCGTCTCTTAGATGAGGGGGTGAGCAAGTATGTCGTGGGAATTGATTGTTCTGGTCTAATCTCCCGCTGCTGGAAACTGGAGCGAAGTTATTCCACCCGTGAATTCCCGCAAATCTGTTATCCTCTCTCAAGCTACGCCGATTTGCGTGCCGGAGATATTCTCAATTGCTACAACAATCATGTGTTGCTCTTTAAAGAGTTCACAGATGCAAGCAGACAGCGGTTGCTGGCATACGAGGCAGGATCACCTCCAACGTGGAAAGTGTTGCTCAATGACATTCCTGTTTCGCTGGTAAAAGAACAGAACTTCAAGCCATACAGATTTAAGGGAATTGCTGAGTAACCCGTTTTCGTTATCCCGCTCATCACAAAGGAAAACACCGTGCCAAAAATCACCGCCAGTGCTCCAGTGCTGTTAGTCCGCGATGTGGTCGCCTCAGCCAACTACTTTCGGGATTCGGTCGGTTTCGCCTATGACCAATTCTACGGCGAGCCTCCCAATTTCTGCATTTGTCATCGTGACGGACATTACTTGATGCTGGCGCAGGTGGATGATCCTGAGCAAATCACTCCTTATTGGAAGATCCGGGAGAAGATGTGCAACGCCTACTTCTGGGTCGATGAAGCGGATGCTCTGTGTGAGGAAATGAAATCAAAGGGAGCGAGGATGGATTATGGCCCATGCACCCAGCCCTATGGAGTGCGTGAATTCGGCATTCAAGACTTGGATGGCCACGACATCAGCTTTGGTCAGGTGCTCAGATGATTTATTCGGGCGACGGGTGCAGGGGTGCCAAAAAGCGGCGCTAAAATATGCACTCCCAGTCGATAATCGCAATTCTGGTGGGTTGTGTTCTGCTCACTTTTGGGCGGAAGCTCTTCTGGCTTTTTGTGGGCGCTGTTGGATTCGGGGCTGGTATCGAGGCTGGAACCTATTTGCTCGCTGGACAGTCGCAATCGACCATCCTGATAGCTGCGCTTGTCCTGGGACTCATCGGCATTGTGATCGCCCTGTTTCTTCAAAAGCTGGCCGTTGCGATTGCCGGTTTTGCTGCGGGTGCGTATTTGGCTTTTTCCTTGGTTCAAATGGCTGGGGAGGTCCCGGGACATTCCCTTTGGGTCGCGGGGGTGATCGGTGGAATCGTCGGTGTTGTTCTGATGCTCATGCTGTTCGAGTGGACCCTGATTGTCTTGTCGGCGCTTTTTGGAGCTTCCATGATCGTTGAGCGGGTTCATTTCCACGCGCCGATTGCCACGATTGCATTGATCGGCTTATCCATCGTAGGAATCGTTTTTCAGGCAAGATCACGTCGCCGCGTTGCGCTCAACGAGTGAAGACAGGGCGAATGTGAACGTTGACGCTTCTCATCGTCCGTGGCCTGTTCCAGAAAGCCGTCCCGCCATGGACATGAGCTGGCATGACCTCTTGTTCATGCATTGGCCCGTAAAGGTCGAGCAGCTTCACTCGCTGATTCCATCGTCCCTGGAGGTTGACACCTTTGACGGGGAAGCATGGATCGGTGTCGTTCCGTTTCGCATGACACGAGTTAAACCCTATCGGTTTCCCTCTATTCCGCGCTGCTCCGCCTTTCCCGAGCTCAATGTTCGAACTTATGTCACTATTGGTGGTAAACCGGGCCTCTGGTTCTTCAGCCTGGATGCCGCTAATCCATTTGCCGTAGCCGTTGCCCGTCGACTATTTCACCTGCCATATTTCAACGCCACGATGTCACTGCGCGATGACGGGAAGGTGATTTCCTACCAAAGCACCCGGACCCACCGACGCGCAGCTCCAGCCGCTTTTGAAGCGCGCTATGCGCCAACCGGTGAAGTATATCACTCAACTCCTGGAACATTGGAATTTTGGTTTACCGAAAGGTATTGCCTCTACTCAGCAGACCGTCGAACCCGGGTTTGGAAAGCCGATATTCATCATGCGCGCTGGCCCTTGCAGCCGGCCAGCAGTGAAGTCGTCGTCAATACAATGACGGATCCACTGAAAGTGAAGTTGCCTGTGCTTTCGCCCGTTCTCCATTTCGCACGATCTCTCGAGGTGATCGCTTGGAAACCAGAGCTGGTGGCCACAAACTAGGCCGCGACATTGGGTGCCGGAGCACCCTTCTTTCGTGCAGCCCAACGTGCTTTCATGGCTGCAGCCAGTCTCGCTCTGCCTGCAGGAGTGAGTCCGCCCTTCTTTTTAACCACTTTGGCAGGTTTCGTCGCTGCTGTATCCGCCTTCTTGACAGCCGATTTCCCTTTGATCTTTGCCCATCTTGCTCGTTGAGCAACAGCAATCCTGGCACGAGCCGCTGGGGACAGTTTCTTTCTGCCTTTTTTGCCCATTACGACTTCAGCGACAGTAGTCGAGGTGGTTCCTAACGTTTTGGTGAGTTGACCTTGCAGGCGCTCGATTTGCTTTCGCAAGGAAAGAGCTTCTTCAAGTGTGGCAAGAGGATGATCCCAGAATGATTGGGATGAAGATATGGATGATTTAGGTCGTGGCATGGGTTGTTAGGTGTTTGTTAAACTCCGAAGTAGGAGGGAAGTCAATTGGATCACCGGGATGAAGAAATGTGGATGCAGTGTTCAGATCGGATGAGATCGCCTCTGCATTGGTGAAACTACTTTCCGAAATAGCAACTTTTCAACATTCGAGATCTCCGGTTCACGTCCCTCGGCTTCGATGCGGTGCTTCGTCGGCATTCCTTTAAGGGAATCAGTTTCTCAACCGGTTGCTGGGCCGGGGAGTCGTGATAGTTACATCCTTGACCGACCATTTGGAGACGGTAAGCCCCTTGGAGGACCGCGTGCTGACGGGGACGCGGGTCAAATCAAAATCCAGTTCCCGGATGCGAGCACCGCTACGGCCGTCGAGGGAGACGTGGAGTGACTTCGGCATCTCTTTCTCAGTCGCGCAGATGTGCAGGTAGACAACGCGAGACTTCTCGGATCTTACCAAGGGATAGAGCTTGTCGCGCGAGAGGCCGCCGATTTGGAATTTCTTCGCGAAGGCCTTCCCCGTTTCGCCGTCCTGATAGACCATCGTGTAGAAGTTCGTGTCGCCGTCCTTCGGCCAGATGGCGACGTGAATGATTTCGCGGCCCATGAAAACCTTGTCGGCGACCTTCGCGACCTTGAGCGAGCCGTCCTTCATGATCGTGAGCACGCTGTCGAGGATGGTGCACTCGGTGATGAACTCGTGTTGCCGCCAGTTCAGGCCGATGAAGCCGTCCGTGCGGTTGACGTAGAGGCGCTGGTTGGCGGAGACGACGGCGGAGGCGTCAATCTGCTCGATCTCGTCGTAGCTGGTGCGGCGCTTGATGCCCTTGCCGTATTTTTCCTGGAGCATCTCAAACCACGCGACGGCGTAGCCGGTGAGGTTCTTGAGATTGGCCTTGGTGTCCTTCATGCCTTCCTCGATTTTCTTCATGGCCTCGTCGGCCTGAAACCGATTGTAGGCCGAGATGCGCTTGATGCGGATCTCGGTAAGGCGGACGATGTCCACCTCGGTGACCTCGCGGCGGAGTTGCTTGAGGAAAGGCTTCAGCCCCGTGCGGATTTCCGTGAGCACGCTTTCCCACGTTTTCGCTTTCTCGATGTTCCGGTAGATGCGCTCCTCGATGAAAATGCGCTCCAGCGAATCCCAATGCCACTGCTGCTCGAGTTCGCCGAGCTTGATTTCGAGTTCGCGCTTCAGCAACGCCTTGGTCGCCTCCGCGCTGGTCTTGAGGATGTCGCGCACGCCGAGAAAATGCGGCTTGTCGTCGCCGGACTTGGGATTGCGAACGATGACGCAGGCGGCGGGGTTAAGCTGCACCTGGCAGCTCGTGAAGACGTAAAGCTGCTGGATGACCTTCTCCGGCTCGGAACCCTGCGGCAGATGGATGAGGATCTCCACCTTGTCCGCCGTGTTGTCGTCCACGTGCTTCACCTTGATCTTGCCCTTCGCATTCGCCGCGAGCACGGACTCGATGAGCGACTCCGTGGTCACGCCGAACGGCAGCTCGGTGACCGCGAGCAGGTATTTCGATCGCTCCTCGATCTTCGCGCGCACCTTCACTTTGCCACCGCGCTCGCCGTCGTTGATTCGGAAAAATCCGCCGTCCCGCCGGTCGGGAAGTCGGGGAGGATGCGGAAATTTTTCCCCTGCAGATGATTGATCGCCGCGCGGCAGAGGTCGTTGAAATTGTGCGGCAGGATCTTCGTCGAGAGCCCGACCGCGATGCCGTCCGCGCCTTCGAGCAGCACGATGGGAAATTTCGCCGGCAGCGTGATGGGCTCCTTGTTGCGCCCGTCGTAGCTGAGCTGCCACGTCGTCGTCTTCGGGTTGAAAAGCACGTCCTTCGCGAAAGCCGTGAGCCGCGCCTCGATGTAACGCGGCGCCGCCGCATCGTCGCCCGTAAGCGTGTTGCCGTAATTCCCCTGCGGCTCGATGAGCCACCCGCGCTGCCCGATGGACACCAGCGCCGCACCGATGGAAGCATCGCCGTGCGGGTGCAATTTCATCGTCGCGCCGACGACATTCGCGACCTTGTGAAAGCGCCCATCATCCATGTCCCAAAGCGTGTGCAACACGCGCCGCTGCACGGGCTTCAGCCCGTCATCAATATGCGGCACCGCGCGGTCGAGGATGACGTAGCTCGCGTAGTCGAGGAACCAATTGCGGTAGCTGACGGCCAGCGGCGCTTGCTCGTCCTGAACCTTTTCGCCGTTCTTGCGTTCGAAAGACGGTGGAGTGTTGGTGGAAGCGGGCTCGGCGGCGACAGGCGCGGGCGCGGCGTCGAATTGGAGCGTCGGCTGATCGTCGTTTTTCGGAGATTTCTTTTTAGGCATTGAACGGGAGTGGCGCGTCAGACTTCGATCAGGTCCTTCTCCACGCGCAGGTTCTCGATGATGAACTCCTGCCGCTCTTGCGTGTTTTTTCCCATGAAGAACGAGAGCAGTTCGTCGGAGCTGTAGAGGTGGTGGAGGTTGATCGGGTCCAGTCGGATGTTCTCGCCGATGAAATCCTTGAACTCTCCCGCGGAGATTTCACCGAGGCCCTTGAAGCGGGTGATTTCGTGGCTCGCGCCGAGCGCGGCGACGGCGGCCTGTTTCTCCTGCTCGCTGTAGCAATACTTCGTTACCTTCTTATTGCGCACGCGGAAGAGCGGCGTCTGCAGGATGAAGAGGTGATTGTTGCGGATGACGTCGGGGAAGAATTGCAGGAA
>JAXDQV010000134.1:0-18463 GCA_034667645.1 Chthoniobacter sp. | reverse complement strand
TTTAGAATCCCATGCCATGCCGAGCAAAAGCTGCCGAAATCTGCCTGTGATTGCTCGCCTTCAGGTAACAAAAGGTAACAAATTTTCCGCCAAAAGTGCATTCAACGGCACTTTGGCGAGGACTCAGTCAATTGCCGTGAAACCCTGTATTCATGCGGGTTCAGAGGCGATTCACGGCTTGAAATGGATGGCGACCCTAACGGGATTCGAACCCGTGTTACCGCCGTGAAAGGGCAGTGTCCTAGGCCACTGGACGATAGGGTCGTTTTTGCGGAAAACGAGCCGCGCAATATCGAAAACGCTGTCCCTCTTTGCAAGCTATTTGCCGAGCAGCAAGCGCGCTGTGCGTGCGGTGGCGCCTTGATGCGCAGTGACGATTTTTCGGGCTCTGGCGGCCAAGTGCTCGCGCAGCACCGGATCTGCCAGCAGCCGCGACGCTTCTGCTTCGAGTCCTTCGGCATTGGCAATCTGAACCGCCGCGTCGTGCGCAAGCCACTGGGAAACGATGGCCTGAAAGTTTTCCATGTGCGGTCCGAAGATCACCGGCTTACCCGCGAGAACGGCTTCCACGGGATTCTGTCCGCCGATTGCGGTCAGGCTTTTCCCAATGAAAACGACGGTGCTGAGAAGATACCAGTCGCTCAGTTCGCCGGTGGTATTGACGATGAGACAATCGGCGGGACGCGGCTCGGAAGCGGTGCGCAGGGAAAAACTGACGCCGGCCTGAAGCACATCGGCTGCGGCCTGATCGGTGCGCTCGACATGGCGGGGGACGATGATGAGAAACAGCTGGGGAAACCGTGCGCGCAATTTGCGAAACACCTCGGCGACGATCCGCTCTTCGCCGGGGAAAGTGCTGCCCGCGAGGAAAATGAGCGTGTTTTCCTGCACGCCGAGCCGCGTGAGCAGCGCACGAAGCGCTTCCACGCGCCGAGGCACGGTGGTCGCCTCATCAAACTTGATATTCCCCGTCACGTGAACCCGCTCCGCCGCGACGCCGAGGGATTGCCAGCGGGCAACGTCGTCCGGTTCCTGCACTGAAATCGCATCCAGCGCGCGAAACATCGGCGCCGCGAAAAAGCGGAATTTGCGGAAACGATTCTCAGATCGCGGAGACAGACGCGCGATGAGGGAAACAGTCGTGCCGCGCTGTTTGGCGAGTGCGAGGAGATTTGGCCAGACTGCTTCCACAAAAACGAGTCGTGCCGGCCGGATTGCGTTGAGCGCACGGCGAACGAAAACCGGCACGTCGAGCGGGTTGTAAATCGCTTCCAGCCAGTCCGCGCGCGCCTTGTCGGCAATGGCAAATCCCGTCGAGGTCGTGACTGAAAGCACCACCTGCAACCCGGGATCGGTCTCCTTCATCGCGCGCGCCAGCTTTAGCGCCAGGAGAGTTTCACCGACGCTGATCGAGTGAATCCAAGTCCATTCCCCGGCGCTGAATCGCGCCTTCAGACCCTGATCGTAGCGACCGAAGCGCTCACCAAACTTGCGGCGAAATTGTCCGCGCCTGACCATCCGCAGCATCAATCCCGGGAGCATGAAAAGAAGGACGAAGGGGAACAAACAGTTGTAAACCAGGAGCCGGAGGCGCAGCCCCGATGGCAACGGCTGGATCATATCGCGCGCAGAAACACGACTTCAGTCGCGCCATAGGTTTTGCTGCGAATCGGCTCCCAGCGCGGGCTGGATGGCAATCGCTCCACGGGCATTTTTTCCAAAACGAAGATTCCGTCCGGGCTCAAGGCATCGTGAAGCGCTTCCGATGCGAGCAGCTCGGGCGTAAAACTGCGCTCGCCGCGCTGTTTTGCGTAGGGTGGATCGGCGAGGACCATCTCGAAGGTCCCGGGACGCGCCAGCCGGTCGAGAAAGGCAAACACATCGAGTTGATGAACTACTCCCTTCAGGAGGGTTGTTTCGAGATTACGGCGAATAGCCTCGACCGCACGCGCTTCGCTTTCCACGAAGGTCGCCTCCGCCGCGCCCCGGCTCAGCGCCTCGATTCCCAGCGCCCCTGAGCCAGCGAAAAGATCAAGCACGCGCGCGCCCGGCACCATTGCGCTGAGGCTGGAGAAGATGGCAGCCTTGACCCGATCCATGGTCGGTCGGATGTCGGTGCGCGGAGTGAACAAGCGCCTGCCGCCAGCCGTGCCCGCAATGACTCTCATGCGATTGTTTTACAAGCGACAACACTCATTCGAGTGCGATGAAACACGAGGGCGTTGAGTTTTGAAAGCGCTGCCTGAGCTACGAGGGCAGCGCATCCTCGATGCATGCGAGCACCTGGTCCAGGGACGCCGGCTTCGAAAGGAAAGGATAGCCCTCGATCGGCTGTGCGACGGCGCTGATGAAAACAATCGGCACGTCCGAGACCGCTTCGGTGCGCCGGATGAGACCGGCGACGTCTCCGCCGTCGAGTTCCGGCATGATGACATCGAGCAGGATGAGATCGGGCTTGAATGAAAGCGTGGTCGAGAGCGCCCGGCGCGAATCATGTTCCAATACCACCTCGTAGGGACGCTTCATCTCGAGCAGGCGCTTCAACATGCGTGGAGCCTCGACTTCGTCGTCCACAATCAAGATGCGGCGTTTTTCCATCCGGCAGACTAAGCGATACGCACGATCTCGATGGCGACAAGACAAACATCGTCGTCGAATTTTTCCGCCGCTGAAAAGTGGAGGATCGTTTTGAGCACCTCGTCGAACAAAGCGTCCGCGCCAAGCTTCATGTTTTCCGCCACGAGAGCGGCCAGTTGTCCCTGATCGTAAAAATCGCCGGCTGCTCCCTCCACCTCGTAAATGCCGTCCGTGAAAAGCATCAGCAAATCTCCCGCCGCGACGGTCTGCTCCGCAGTGTCATAACGCGACTTCTCGATCACGCCGAGCGCAGCGCCGGGTTTTCCATTGGTGGGCGCGAGACGCGCGACCTCGGCCTCCGACCTGCGCAGATGAAATGGGCTCGGATGCCCAGCGTTCGCATGCCGAGCCACGCCGCGGGATAGGTCAATCACCGCGTAAAATGCCGACGCAAAAAGCGGCGTGATCGTTTGTTTTAAGATTGCGCAAAGGCTGTCGTTCATCTCCGTCAGGAAACGGCCCGGATCGGCGGCGAATGGCATCAGTTCCTCGACCAGCCCGCGGATGATCGCCGTTACCAGCGCCGCGCGGACGCCGTGACCCATCACATCACAAATGAAGACGCCTGCCTGCGTTTCCGAGATCTGCACGATGTCGAAAAAATCGCCTCCGAGCTCCGTCGTCGTCGTGTAGCGGTGGCAAAATCGAAGCGCGCTTTTTTCAGCCGAAGAGGCCGCCGGGAAAGCCGGATACGTTTTCGGCAGAAAAGCCGTTTGCAGCTCCCGCGCCATGTCGAGATCGGCTTCGAGCTGGGAGTTTTTCTCGCGCAACTCCGTGGCCTGTTGCTCGAGCGTTTCCTTGGCCCGGCTCAGCTCCAGGTTTTTCTGCACCGCGGTCTCGTAGGTGGAGAGCAGCAGATCGATCGAGTGGATGCGCTCGGAGGTGAGCTGATACTTGTGCCCGGCGAAAAAAATCTCCGTGCCCGCTTTGTCGCCCGCCTGCTGGCGCAACTCCTGGTTCGCGAGGACGTATTCGATCCGTGAGAGGAGGAATTCCTCGTCGTATGGCTTCACGATGAAATTATCCGCGCCGGACTCGAGGCCTTTCAGGATGTCCTTCGGATCGGAAAGCGACGTGAGCAAAATGACGGGCAGTTCCTTCAAAACCGGATCGTCCTTGATCCGCCGGCAAAGCTCGTAGCCGTCCATTTTGGGCATGTTGATGTCCGTTATGACGAGACGCGGGCGCGATTGCTGCACGGCGTTGAGCGCCTCCTCGCCATTGCGCGCGAGCGTCACATGATGCGCATGACGCTGGAGGATATGCTCGAGCTTCATCGCCTGCGTGAGGCTGTCCTCCACGATCAGTATCTCGACTCCGCGTGTGGATGGGGCGACCTCAGACATTCGATGGATTCGGGACGGCGCATTTCATGATCACGCGCGCCTGCGTGCCGCCGGCCTCGATCGGTGTGATGGAAATCCGCCCGCCGTGCAGGTGAACGATTTTTTTGGCGACGGTCAGGCCGAGGCCGGTTCCTTTGCCGGTGGGTTTAGTGCTAAAAAATGGATCGAAAATCTTGTCGAAATTTTCCGCCGGAATGCCGCTCCCGGTGTCGGTGATTTCAACCACCACGGCCTGATCCCCTTCCCGCAGGCGCGAGCCGGAACGATCGCCCGCATCGTAGATTGCTTCGCTTCGTTGCAAACCCCGGACCTCTGCCCGCACCGTCAGAACGCCCCCTCCCGGCATCGCGTCGCGGGCATTGGAAAATATGTTGAGAAACACCTGCTCCATCTTTCCCGCGTCCAGCCGGCAGCGGCACGGCAGCGACATCGCTTCCATGTGCACCGCGATTCCTTCTTCAGAAAGTTGATGGGCAAAGACCGCCAACGCGCGATCCACGACCTCCTTGATGTCCACCTCCCGCATCTCGAGTTCGTCCGGCGCGATATTCATCAATCCGCTCACCACCAGACCCGCGCGCCGAACCGCCTCGCGCATTTCGGCGAGGATCTTTTTTTCGTCTGCGCCGGAATGTTTTTCGGACAAAAACGTGATGCCCATCTCGAGGATCGCCAGCGGGTTTCGCACTTCATGGGCCACCCCGGCGGCGAGCCGATCGACGGACCGAAGTTTCTCCACTTCAATCAACTGTCCTTGAGCAGCTTTCAATGCCTCGTGAGTCTGAATCAACTCGTGATTCGTCTTCACCGCCGTCTCGTAAGTAGAGAGCAGGAGGTTCAAAATCTGCCATCGGTCTGAGGTGACCACGTATTGTTTCCCCGCGAAAAAGATCGGCAATTCCGACCTCGGTTCGATCGCGCCGCGAAGCTCTTGATTCGTCAGAATCGTCTCGATCCGCGAGAGGAGGAATTCCGGCTCGTAAGGTTTCACCACGAAATTATCTGCGCCGCATTCGAGCCCGCGAATGATGTCCTCCGGAGCCGAAAGGGAGGTGAGGAGCATCACCGGAATCTGCCGGAAAGACGGATGCGTTTTCACCGCCTGGCAGAGCTCATAGCCGTCCATTTCCGGCATCTGGATGTCCGTGATGATCAGCGTCGGAGTTCGCGTCGCCAGCATCTCCAGGGCGATCCGGCCATTCGCCGCCGCCGTGACCGCGAAGCCGTTTTTTTCGAGCACTTGCCGCAGCCTCAACTCTTGCGTCGGGCTGTCCTCCACGATCAGCACGTCGGCAGGCGGCTTCGTCATTTCCGGTCCGCCTGTTTATTTTTATTTAACAACGTGTCGAGCGTCGCCGCGATCCGCACGGGCGACAGCACATGCTCCGCCGCTCCGATTTTCACCGCTTCCCCCGGCATCCCGAAGACGACCGAGCTTTCCCGATCCTGGGCAAAAGTCACGGCGCCGCGATCGCGCATCTGCTTCAGCCCCGCCGCACCGTCCACCCCCATCCCGGTCAACAAAACGCCAACCGCCGCGGGCCCGAAGACTTCGGCGACCGATTCAAACAGGCGTGAAACCGCGGGTCGTAATCCATTGTCCGGAGGATGGTCGGAAAGTGCGATGAGCCCGGATTTCTCGACGATCATGTGCAGCTCATCCGGCGCGATGTAAACATGCCCGGGAAGCGGACGAACGCCGTCCGACGCGAGCACCACGGAAAGCCCGGTGCTTTGCGCCAGCCAGTCCACGAGTCCCTGCACAAACCCGCCGGCGATATGCTGAACAATGAGGATCGGCGGTCGGTCGGTCGTTTTCAATCCGCTCAAGATCGTATGCAGCGCCGGCGGGCCGCCCGTGGAGGCGCCGATCGCAATGAGATCGATTTGTCGATTGGTCTGAACGGGAGTTGCGACAGCAACAGGCTCGTTCGTTGGCGGCAGACTTCTGCGCGTTCTTTTTACGACCCGGACTTCGGACATCAATTTCACGGTGCGCACCAGCTTCGCGGCCATGGCATCGTGCCGCGGATCGCCCAGACCGCGCGGCGTCTCCAGCACGGCCACTGCGCCCGCGTCCATGACTTGAAAGGCCTTGCGAACATCGCCTGGATCGGCGCTCGCGCTCACGATGATGATGGGCGCCGGGTTGGATTCCATGATGCGCCGGGTGGTTTCAAATCCGTTCAGTTTCGGCAAATGAATGTCCATCGTGATCACGTCCGGACCGAGTTCGGCCGCGAGCGCCACCGCCTCCTCCCCATCGCGCGCGACGCCTGCCACTTCGATCCCCTCGTCCTTTCCAAAAATATGCTGCAGCAACTCCCGGGAAGCCGCGGAATCCTCCACGATCAAAAGGCGAATCGGGCGCGTGGTCATAGGAGCCCCCGCACGACGTCGAGGAGATTGCTTTGATCGAAACTGCTTTTGACGAGATAGGCATTCGCGCCAACCTCGATCCCCCGCTCTCGATGCTCGCGCGATTCCAGGGCGGTCACGAGCACCACCGGCACCTCGCGCAGGCCGGAGTCCGCGCGCAGTTTTGCGGTCAGATCGAAGCCATCCATCCGCGGCATTTGCACATCGGACACGACCGCGTCGAAGCTGCGTGTTTTCAAAACTGTCCACGCCTCGGCGCCGTCCACCGCGGTCGTCACGGAATATCCCGCGGCCTCCAGGATGTTTTTCAAAAGCATGCGTGAGGTGACGGAATCGTCGGCCACGAGGATGGCGCGGGTCTTGCGCTCGGCTGGAGCGGCTGGCCGCGCGACCACCCGCCCGGCCGCTTCAGTGGCCGATTGCAGAAGCTCCGGCACGTTTAAGATCAAGACAGTTTTGCCTGAACCGAGCACCGTGGCCGCGGCGATGTTGCGCACATGCACGAGCGGTTTTTGCAGCGGCTTCACCAGCACTTCCTGCTCGCCCATTACTTCATCCATGGCGAATGCGATCCGGGTTTCGCCTACGCCGAGGATCGCGACCTGAATGAATTTCGTCGGCAGCACCGGTTCGCGACGCTCCAGACCGAGCACCGCATCCAGCCAGACAAGCGAAACGGCGCGCCCGTCCCACGAGATGGTTTCCTTGTTTTCAACCGTCTGAATTTTCTCCCGTTCGATGCGCAGCACGCGCTCCACATTCAACGTCGGCACGATAAAATGCTCGCCACCGGCGACGATGAGCAGCCCTTTGAAAGTCGCAAGCGTCACCGGCAGGATCATCCGAAATGTGGTGCCGCGGCGCGGCGCCGTGTCGATCTCGATGTGCCCGCCGAGCGCTTCCACCCGCTCACGCACGATCGCCATGCCGAGTCCGCGTCCGGAAATCTCCGTAAGCACGCCGCTGGTCGAGATGCCGCTGAGAAAAATAAGCTGCAACGCCTCGGTCTCCGTCCGCCGATCCATGTCCTCCGAGGAAACCAGGCCGGCGTTGATCACGGCTGCTTTGACCTGATCGAGATCGATGCCCGCGCCGTCGTCCGAGACGAGAATTTCCACCTTTCCCGCGTCGATTTGTGACACGGCAATGGTGAGCGTGCCGCGTGCCGCCTTTCCCTGCGTCGCGCGGGTCGCCGCGTCCTCGAACCCGTGATCGACCGCGTTGCGGACGAGGTGAATAAGCGGATCCTTCATCTGCTCGAGGATGCGTTTGTCTATCTCGACACCGCGCCCGCGCAAGCGCAGGTCCACCTCCTTTCCCTGGGCACGCGCGAGCGAACGCACCTGGTTTGGGAACAACTCGAGCAAGGTCGAGAAGGGCAGCATCATCATCCGCTTCGCGTCGCGCAGCAGGTCATCCACCATGGCGCGGATTTCGCGTTCATCGCGCTCGGCCGCTTGCGCGAGCGCGGAAAGCTGATGATCCACCGCGCGCAACTCGCTTTGGTTTCGCTCGAGGGATTCCCACGCGCGCTGCGGCGCGAGGCGATCATTGCCGGCGCGGAGCCGTTGGATTTCCATGCCGGTCCGCGCCGATGCCGTGCGCCATTTCGCCATCATCTGGTCTGCCGCCGTCAGCTCCCGCGAGCGCTGCTCCACGGAATTTTTGATCGCGATCATTTCTTCCGCCTGCAAAAGGAGCGCGTCCAGCTTTGCGGTCGCAATCCGCACGGTGTGCGCCACGGGCCTCGATTCGATGCGCGGCGGCTCAGGGGTTTCTTCGACGGGCGCCAGGGGAGCAATCGGCACCACCGAGCCGCCCTCCTCCAGCGCACGCACTTGTTGCACGAGTGTTGTCAGTTGTTGAGGATCGGGAGCACCGGTTTCGAGCGAACGTTCCGCGAAATCGAGCGCGCCGTTCAAGACATCGAACGCCTGTGCTTCAGCGCGGATGCCGTCGGTTTTCCAGCGGGAGAAAACGCTCTCCAGCGCCTGGCAGATCATTTCGAGGTCGTCGCGATTCACCGATCGCGCCGCTCCTTTCAAGCTGTGCGCTTCCCTGAAAATCGTTTCGACGATCGCCTGCTGCTGAGCGCGATCGGCCGCCTTTTCCAAGCCCAGCAATCCCGTCGAAAGCGCCTGCAGATGCTCGCGGGCCTCGATGCCGAAGACTTCGCGAAGCTTTCGCAAAAATTCTTCGTCGGGCGCGGCCATCGTGGTTGGAGTCTACACCTTGAATCGAGCCATCAGGTCCTTGAGCCGCTGCCCGAGATCGTGCAGCCCTTGGGCCGCGTTCTCCGCCTGCCGCGTGCTCGCCACCGTCTGCGTGCTGGCCTGTTTGATGTTTTCCATCGCGTGCGCGACCTGATCCATCCCGACAAATTGTTCCTGGCTCGTCGCGGCGATTTGGGTCGCAGCCTCGGCCGCCTGCCCGATGCTTTCGCTCAAAAGGCGGATCGCTTCACCGGCGGACTTTGATTGCACGACTCCTTCCTCCACCGCCTTGCTCCCCTGCTCGGTCGCCATCACCGCGGCGCTCGTGGCCTTCTGGATTTCGCTCAAAATTCCCCGCACCTGGGTGGTGGCCTGACGCGACTGGTCGGCGAGGCTCTTCACTTCCTGCGCCACCACGCCAAAGCCCCGCCCGTGCTCTCCCGCCTTCGCTGCTTCGATGGAGGCATTGACCGCGAGCAGGTTCGATTGCGCGGCCAGGTCATCGACCACCGCGATGATTTCGCCGATCGCCTGGCTCTGCTCGCTCAGACGCACGATTCGTTCCGCGATGGATTCCATCTGGACGCGAATGCCGCTCATGTTTTCAATCGTCTTTTCCGCGGAACGTTTCCCGTTTTGCGCGATGTCCGAGGCTTTCTGCGCACTGTCCGCCACCAGCTTTCCCTTTCGGCTGGAAACCTGGGAAGTCTGTTTCACCTCTTCCACGGTGGTCGTCGTCTCCGTGACGGCCGTCGCCGTCTGCGCGGCGCTCGCGGCCAGTTGCGAAGTGGAGGCCATGATCTCGCTCGCCGAGGACGCGAGGACGTTTACCGCTTCGAGAATCTCGCGAATCAGTTCCCGCAGGTCCTTGGTCATCGTCTCGAAGGCAGTGCCGAGCACATCCTTTTCCGACTGCGGTGCGACCGCGGACTTGAAGTCTCCCGAGGCCATTTCCCGGGCCCTTTCGGACATGCCGCGGAGGGAAGAATTCATCCGGCTGAACGCGTTGCGCAGCGCGCCGACCTCGTCGCGGCGCGGCGTGGTTTCGACCTCGGTGCTGAGGTCGCCACGTGCAATGAGTTCGGCGATCCCTGTGACTTCACGCAGCGGCGTCGCGATGCTGCGTGCGATGAAAAAGCCGAGGAGGCAGATCAAAACCACGCAAAGTGGAATGCCGTAGGCGATGGTTTTCAAGGTCGCTTCGGCATAGCGGTTCGCCTCGTTAATGCGGCGCTGCAACGTCGTCCCCTCTTCGGTTTTCAACTCCTCGATCACGCCTCGCGCCTGCTCCATCGCCTCCCGGCCCTTGTCGCTAAGGACCACTTTTTGTGCAGCTTCAAAGCCGTCCCGCCGCCGGAGCTCAATCGTGTCCTTCATCTCCGCCAACTTTAAATCGATGTTGTGCTGCAGCCGGTCCAACCGCTTCAGATGCGCCGGGTTCTCCGCGATCAATTTCCGCACTTTCTCCACCTCCTGCGTAATCCTCGGCCCGGCGCTCAGATAAGGTTCAAGGTAACGCTCCTCGCCGGAAATGATGTAGCCGCGCTGGCCTGTCTCCGCATCCTTGAGCAGGCTGAGCACGGCTTCCAAACCCTGGACTACTTCATAAGTCTGTCGCCGCAAGTCAGTCGCCTGCACGAGTGTTCGCGTGTCACGAAAGGCAAGCGAGCCGATCATGATCAGGGAAAGCACGGCGACAAAAAAACCGATTCCGATCTTCGTTCCGACCAGCCATTGGGAAGGTCTCATCGATTACGCCGTGGTGTGTTTGATTGTCAGCCGCTCGTCGCCCAGCAGCTTCTGCAAGTCGAGAATGACCAGACAGCCTGCCGTAACACCTCTGAGATAATCGGCGCGAATTCCGGTGAGCGTCGGCAGAGACTCTTGCAAGTCGCCGATCGGAATCGTTTGCACGCCGATGAGTTTATCAGCAATCAGTCCTGCTTGGACATCCTTGTTTCGCACGATGATGATTTTGTGCACGTCCGTAATTCCCGAGCGCGGTAAATCGAAAAACTCTTTGATATCGAGCAGAGTCAGCATCGTTCCCCGCAGGTTCATGATGCCGGTGACAAAGGAAGGAACTCCCGGCACTTTGGTCATCGCCTCGAGCGGTTGCACCTCATCAACGAATGAAGATTCCACCGCATACCTCTCTTTGCCGAGAGTGAACACGACGACATCGAGCGAGCTTGGTTTCGTCTCGGATTCAGGAGGACGCGCGAGGGTTTGCGCGCGTTGATGCAGGATCTCACGCTGCTGAGCGATGTCCGGCGCAAAGCCGGAGTCGATTCTGTCGGTCACCGCGGCGAGTCGGGCGTGAATGTCCTTCCACCTGCGTGCATCAGGCTCGCTCATTTAGCTTGGAGCTTCGTTGTCTCGATAATTTGCGTCAGCCGCCTTGCGGTCACGCCTGCCGAGTGTGGAACAATTTCTTCTGGCCGGTAGCTCTGTAAGATCCCGCGAGCAGTTTCGAAGTATTTCGCGGCTGCGAGACGATCCTCCCGGCGGTGCATGATCATTCCCAAGGCGAAGTAAGCTGAAACAAAAGCGGGATCGAGATAAACCGTCTCGCGCAGAGAAGCGGCGGCTTCTTCGAGGTGGTTCATTTCCTGAAGGATCATCGCTTTTAAGTAATGAAGCGAAGGCTCATGGGTATCAATGGACAAGGCCTTCTCACAGCAGGCGAGCGCGTCTTCAAAGCAACCGCGATCCGCCTTGGACCTCGCCTCCTTTGCCAAATCCTCGGCGGCGGGGCGCGCTTCCGCAGGGTCATCCCTCGGGCCTTCCTTTGGCGCTCTCCATGTCGGCGCGGATGGCTGCGCTTCCTCCTGGGCCGGCGGTGGCGGCGCGGATAGCTTCCGATAGACAATTGCATCCGGGAACATCACGGGGGTAAGAGATGCGAAGGCCGGACCGGCTTCGACCGCACTGCCGATCAACCAGCCACCTTCAATCAAAGAGTTACCGAGCGCGCCGGCTACTTTCGCTGCCTGATCCGGAGTAAAATACATCAGCACGTTCCGGCATAAGATGATGTCCATTGCCGAAGTATTGTTAAAAGGGGAGGGATAAAGATCACTTATAAGATTGAGGATGCCGAAGCTGACGAGCGTTTTGTATATCGGCAGGATGGTGAACTTCCCTTCGCTCGTCCGTCTAAAGCACGACGAACGCACCGAGTCCGGAGTTCCCCGAAAGGACCATTTTGAATACTCACCCTTCTCCGCCTTCTGTAGAAAGTCCGGGTTCAAGTCGGTTGCGAGGATCGTGATGTTCCATCGTTCGAGGTCCGGCAGCATCCGGGCGAGCAGCATCGCGAGCGAGTAAGGTTCCTCACCGGTGCAACAACCGGCGCTCCAAAGCCGCAGGCAGCGCGACGACTCTCTTCGCACCTCAATGATCGGCGGCAGGATCTCGAACTCGAGCCGTCTGAATGCCGCTGGATCACGAAAGAAGTAAGTCTCGCCGACCGTGAAATGCTTCGCGAGCAACTCGATAGCCTTCTTATCCGCTTGATGCTCGATGAAATACTCTGCCGCGCTGGTCGGACTATCCAGTTCGAGTTCCTGTCCAGCCGCCGCCACTGCCCGGCGCACATCCCGCTCGCGTTCATCTGGAAAACCAAGGCCGGTTTGTTCGCCGACGATCCGGCTTAAGGTTCCCCAGATCTCGGCCTCCTCGCTCATGAGATGGACACCGCGCCAGTTAGTTGCGCTTCTTCTTCCGGAGTCAGTAGTTGCCCGACCTTGCAGACCAAGGCAATCCCGTCCTCGAGATTCAGCATCCCTTCATTCTCCAGAGACGCGGCAGGATCTTCGGTAGGCAAAACCTTGGAGTAGCCCACAGTGCCGCATAACCGCTCAGCCAGCAGCGCGATGCGACGCTCCCCGGTCCGTGAGAGAATCATGTAATCACCGCAGAAAACTTCACGTTCCAAAACTCCCGCTTCGCGATTGGGACTTACCACCGGAACGACGCTGCCCTCCACCCTGATTAATCCCACGACATACGGCGGTGCCCCGGGACAATGGGTGACTTCCACCGCCCGGACGACTCTCTCGACCACCTGGACATCGAGTGCCCATCGATCCTCTCCAGTTTCAAAAATCAACCACAGTTCGCTGGCACCAGTGCTAACGCTCATCGAGCGCACCGTAACTCTCCGCTGCCGAAATTCACAAGCTCAAGCCGGTCAACGTGGTGATGATTACACCAGTTCTCAGCTTGCCGATTCTTCAGTTTGCGTCGCCGGCAATACTCAAATCGGATTCAACCACCTCGCGCTCCACCGGGTTGATCAAGCGGCCGATCTTCTCGATCTCGATGGTGACGGTGTCGCCCGGCTTCAGCCACAGCGGCGGCTTTCTCGCCATTCCCACGCCATGCGGGGTGCCAGTAAAAATCACGGTGCCAGGCATCAAGGTGGTGCTGCCGCTCAGGAACTCGATGAGTGCAGGCACATCGAAAATCATGTCGTCCGTCGTCCAGTCCTGAACCGTTTCCCCGTTGAGTCTCGTCTTGATCTTCAAGTTATTCGGTTCGGAGATCTCGTCGGGCATGACCAGGCAGGGCCCAAGCGGCGCAAAGGTATCAAATGTCTTCCCGCGGCACCATTGCGAGCCGCCCCAATCCTTCTGCCAGTCGCGCGCGCTGACGTCGTTGCCGCATGTGTAACCGAGGACGTAGTTGAGCGCCTCGTCCCGCCGGATGTTCTTGCACTTACGCCCGATGACGACGACCAGTTCGCATTCGTAGTCCACCTGGTCGCTGCGCAAATGGGCGGGCAGGATGATGGGGTCGCCTGGATTCTGCACGGCGTGTGCGCTTTTCATGAACACGACCGGAAATACGGGAGGTTTCGCCCCGGTTTCCACGGCATGCCGGCGGTAGTTGAGGCCGATGCAGAAAATATTAACCGGCTGCACCGGCGCGAGCAGCTTGTGCACAACGACGACCTCCGAAGTGACGACGAATTCGCCGAAGATGTCGCCAATAATGCGGCAGGCGCGGCCTTCCTCGCTGAGCGCCGCGTGCCGAATCTCGCCCGCAGAATCAGCGTAGCGAATGATCTTCACCGCTATTGACCAATCTTCTCGCTCGCGTCCTTCGGACGATTGATTTTCCCGAACGTTTTCTGCAACTCCTGGATCTCCAACTGCGCGTTTTCGGTGAAATTCTGCGTGCCGTGATCAAACAGCACCACGAAGCAGAACGTGAAGACGACAAAGAGCGCCAGCCAGAAGAGCTTCCTAATCAACGCGATCATCGCGGGAGTCTAAGGCTGCAAGGAGGGTGGTCAACGAAAACCTCCTTTTGCGGGCTTGCTCTCATTTTACTCATTCAAAAAGGGTGCGGCTCGCGTAGTATCAGCAACTCGTGCAGAAATCGGCCGACACACCAATCCCCACTCCGAGGCGGGCGGAAAAAAAAGGACGGCCTTTCCGCGCCTTTCTGCTGATCTGCTGCCTTCTGATTGTGGCGGTCTGCTTTCCGCCGACTTTCCGTCCGCTCGTGCGGAGTGCATTGAAACTGGAGGCAGCGCGACACGGACTGCAGCTGGAGGTGGCACGGATCGAAGGCAGCCTCTTCGGACCGGTTTTGTTTTACGATGTGCGGCTGAGCGGAACCTCGACCGCTGGCAGCGCCGTGCAGCTCGGTGCGGAACGGGCGCGCGCCACTTTCTCATGGAAGAATCTGCTGCTCCGGCGCGGCTCGAACCCATGGGAAGAGCTGCGGGTCGAGAATCTCACTGGAACAGTTGACGTTTTAAAGGAATCGCAAGCTCCCGATGAAAAAAAGAGCGACAGCAGCCCCGCGGAATCCCCGCGCATCCTCTTCCCGGCGGCCCTGGAGGTGAGCGATGCGAGCCTCATGATAAAACAATCCCGGGAGTTCGTGCGGCTCGAGCACGTAACGTTTCGAGCCAGCGATTTGGAGTCGGGCGAGATCCAGATCGGGGCACTGGCGGTGGAGCAGCCGTGGCTGAAAACGACGTTTAACAACCTGCGCGGAACGATCGCGCTGCAAAATGCCCAGGCGACAGTTGCCGCGATGAAGCTGGGCGACGACCTGGTCTTACAAAACGTCTCCGCCGATTTGCCGGAACTGCTGCGCGGCCGGTTGAAGGTGAACTTTGCGCTCTCCGCATTCAGCGGCACCATTCGCGGGGAATTGCGGAGCGCGCCGCGCGACAAGCACCTGAACTTTGAAAGCAGCGGCGGCTTCTCGCAAATCTCGATCGCGCAGCTGGCGGCCTTTCTCGACGAGGACGCGGCGGGTGTGATCAAGGAAGGAAAGTTCACGTTTCGCGGTTCGCCGCACGATCTTCCGAAGGCGACGTTTTCGACCCGTTTCGAAGCGACGGATTTTCGATGGGCGAAGCGGCAATGGAATTTCCTGCGGCTCGGCGCCACGCTGATCAATCGCCGCCTGATGATCCCGGAGTTCGAGCTCCAGCAGGCGCATAATTCCCTGTCGCTCAAAGGCGAAATGGAAATTCCAGGCGATTGGCGAACATGGTGGCAGGACGATTTCACTTTCGATCTCAAAGCGAATCTTGGGAGCTTGAGCGAACTCTCTGCCTTGTTCGGGCCCGGCTTCGCCGATGTTTCGGGCAAGCTCGACATCGCGGGCTCGATCCGCGGCCAGCGCCAGTATTTCAGCGGCCAGCTCGCCGTCTCGGGCGCACAGCTTTCCTATGGTGCGGCGCCGCTGGACAAACTCGACGCCGCCCTAAAACTCAACGGCAACGAACTTCAGGTCACGAACGCGGAGTTGGTGCACGGCGGCGATTTTTTGCGGGGCCACGGTGTGGTGAATATCCTCGGCGAAAGACGTTATTGGGGCGAGGTGAAGGCTTCGGTCGCGGATCTCGCCCTTTACTCGCCCTTCATGCAGCCGCCGCTCGTGCCACGCGCTTTCGCTGGCGGGCTGGCGCTCGAGTGGTCCGGCGACGGCACCTCCAAGGCGCATTCCGGAGCCTTCAAGGCACAGTTCAAAAAAGTCCGCGTGCTCGGCGACAACGAGGCTCGTCCGCTCAATCTCGATGCCGAAGCGACTTATTCGCCGGCGAGCATCTTTTTTAGCAAATTCGCCCTGGCTGACTCCGAGACCAACTTCACCGCCAAGGTCGCCGCAACGCCGCAGTCGCTGAGCCTGCAAGGCCTGCGACTTGCGCACAAAGACAAGACCTGGCTGGAAGGCGACGCGCAGCTGCCGCTGAACGTCTGGGAAGTGTGGCAAAGCCCGGTTTCCGCCACGTGGTGGAATTTTGATGGCCCGTGCAACGTCGATGTCACCGCGCAAACTCTGGCGCTGCGCGAGACGCTGTTACTTACGGGAAAAGAATGGCCATGGCGCGGCGAAGTGACCGGGAAACTCGCGGCGAAAGGGACTCTCGCCGATCTTACCCTCAATGGCGGGCTCGACCTGAAAAAAATTGCGACTCCGCAAATCAAGAGCGGCGATGCGGAACTGCTCTTCGCCGAGCATTATGTCGGCGTCAAAAGCTTCCACGTAATCGCCAGCGATCTCGACTACAGCGGCGACGGCGCAATCACCATTGCGGACGTCCGCTCGCCGGATCTCGCGCTTGCCCTCCACATGCGGGAATTTACAGTGACTCCGAGCGCGGAATTGGATGCGAAAATCGTGCCGGATGTTTTTTTGGAAGGGCCGCTCAGCGCCGCGGTCGTTAGCGGTTCGGTGAGACTCCTCAGCGCCGGGATCCATCGCCGTTTTGAAATCGCGTCACTGCTCGCGCAGGGCAGCGACGGTCTGGATGCTCCGCTGCTGCCGCTCGATTTCTCGGCAGTCGTTCCACCCCAATGGAAACTGGACTTCGATGTGGCCGGAACCGCCCCGCTGAAACTGCTCAGCGGCGCGGGGACAATCACGCCGCAGTTGCATGTATCGGGCACTCCGGCCGCACCGCGATTGGCGGGTTCAATCGAACTCGGCGGATTCAGCGCCGACGCTGGTTCTGCGAAACTCCAGATTCAATCCGGAGCGATCTTTTTGCACGACAGCAAGGATCCCGATCTCGTCCTGCGCCTGCGTGGCAACGCCAGAGGAAGTGATTTCACGGGAGAAATCTTCGGGACAATGAACCAGAAGAATTTTGCGTGGGATTCGGAAACGGAAATGGATGTTGAGGCCATTCCTACACTGCTCACTTCCGGAGAAAGCGCTTTCACATCGCCGCAGGAACTTTCCCCTCTCGCATTCGACCTGCATCTCGATGACCGGACGCCCGCGCTCTTCCGGCAGCGGCCTTCGTTGGATGATCAGTTTTCAGTCTGGCCGCAGCGCTCTGCGCCTGAGCCGTGAAGCCGAGAGGGCACGGCGTCTTCATTGGCCGGTTTTTCGGGATCGATTTCTTCCTCGATTACAGTTGGTTTCTGATCGCGGGAATCGTCACGAGCATGCTGGCGCTCAGGTTTTTCCCGCAAGCGCTTCCGGGCCATGGCCCCGTCGTCTATGTGATGCTCGGCGCGATTGCGGCTTCGCTTTTTTTTCTCAGCATCCTGCTGCACGAGCTCGGACACAGCCTTGTCAGCCAGCGTTGCGGGATACCCGTGCCGAGAATCCTGCTGCTTTTTATCGGCGGCATTGCCCACATTTCGCGCGAGCCGGACGACGCGAAATCGGAATTGAAAATCGCACTGGGCGGGCCGGCGGTTTCACTGCTTCTCGTTCTAATTTACAAAGGCTTGGGCGTTGCTTTCGTTCACCTGCACGCGCGCGAAATGGCAGTGATTTTCAACTGGCTGAGCTTTGTCAACATCGTCCTCGTCCTCTTCAACGCGTTTCCCGGTTATCCCCTCGACGGCGGGCGGGTCTTGCGGGCGCTGCTGTGGTTGCGCAGCGGTGATTTCCGACGCGCCACCTATGTAGCCACGCGCTTCGGCATCGTGTTCGCGTATGCCTTGATGCTGCTCGGAGTGCTTGCGCTGTTTTATCGGCAGTGGAATGCGCTCGTGCTTTTCGTGATCGGGATCTTTCTGCGAAAAGCTGCCACGAAAGGTTACGAGCGGGCTGTTCGACAGGAGCTACCGCAGAACCCGCCGCCATCCGCCGTTCCTTAGCGCACAAAATCAACCCAACCGAATCGGGATGGGACGTGGAAGTTCGGGCGATTCGTGACCGACCAGGCGGTGAGTTCGCGCGCCTTGTTCGGCGGACGGTCAATCCGGCAGAAATTCGCCCGCCATGGGTTTTCGGCTCGCGGAAGATCGGGACCAAGACTGCTAAACGGGATTGCGAGTTCCGCGATCCAGCCGCCCCACACGCGAACCACCGACGTGCCGAGTCCCTCGCAATTCCACGCAAAGTTTTTCCGAAAGCCGCTGCGAGTGCGCCGCAATACCAGATCACAAACGGCGTTAAGCGGATTTACTTCGATCTCAAAGTAGCCCTCGAGATCACCGATGGGATCGCAGAAAACCTCCACAACTTCCTCCTCGTAAAGCGGAGCGTCGCGCTCCGTCAGCGTTGCCCACGGATTATCGTCCGATGCCTCGAACAGCAGCCGCCACTCCGTCTGCGTCCACGCCGTTTTGATCGAAGTCGCCTGCACCGGCTCTGCGCCTGTCACCGTGTCGAAAAACGCCCCGGGCTCAATCTGGCTCCAATCCGGATCGCCCGCGAAAAGTCGGCAGCTGATCCGCGGAAGCCGCTCCTCACCCGCCACCCTACTGCGGCGGCTGCAGCATCATGATCCGCGCCACTGCTCCTACGAACAGAACGATGGAGGCCACTGCGAAAGCGAGCACACCCTGCCCCATCGGATCCTTCTTGGTTTTCTTCTTTTTAAACGGAGACGCATTCGAGAAATCCGCCGGGCGATGACTCGCTGCGGCGGGCGCCATTTCATGCGAAGTCTCC
>JAXDQV010000133.1:0-9043 GCA_034667645.1 Chthoniobacter sp. | reverse complement strand
TCATCATGGATAATTTCGTTTACGGCCTGACGAAAAAGCAGACTTCGCCAACCTCGCCGATCGGTTTCAAATCGAAAACTGATCCGACCGGCGCGGTGGATCAGCCGGTCAATCCGATCAAAAAGCTGATCACTGCTGGCGCGACGTTCATCGCGCGCAGTCACGCTTCGCAGGTGGCGCACATGAACGCGATGATCGAGCGCGCGATGGATCACGATGGGTTTTCGGTGGTCGAGGTTCTGAGCGAATGCGTGGAGTTTTTTCCGGGCGCGTTCGATCCCGCAAACCCGCGCAAAGGTGGCGAATTCAAGTTGATCGACGAAAAGAAAAACGACGGCACGCCGGAAGATGAACAGCGTCACGATGTGTCGGACGAGCTCGCCGCCTACAAACTTGCGGGACTGCCGTTTCCCGGCTTGTTCGGCGTTTTTTATCACAACGACCGGCCAACCAAAAATGCGCTGGAGCAAAGGTGGATTGACGCCACGCGCGCAAAAGTCGGGAACGCCAGCGACCTCGAGTTGCTGCAAAAAACGTTCGCCCGGATGAAGTGAGCGACGGGGTCAGCCGCGTTTGGTGGAAAGCCCGGACATGATTTCATCGACGCGTTTCTTCACCGCATCGTCCATTTTTAAAAGCTCCGGCCAGGTGCGCGGGTAGCCCTCGGTCGCCAATTTGCGCGTCGCATCGATGCCCATGTGTGAGCCGATCGTCGCCACGGTCTGCGCGTGATCGAGCGCATCGGTCGGATTTTTGATGAACGTCGTGTCGCGCTGCGGGTCGGTGTTTGCGCACATGCGGAAGAGGACTTCACTCGTGTTGTGCACATCGCAATCGTCGTCCACGACCACGATGTATTTTGAGAACATCATCTGCCCCATGCCCCAGAGGCCGTGCATAATTTTGTAGGCCTGCCACGCGTATTGCTTGCGGATCGAGACGAAAACGAGGTTGTGAAAAACGCCTTCAGCCGGCAACGCGATGTCCACGATTTCCGGGAAGTTCATTTTGAAGACGGGCAGGAAAATCGCGACGCTGGCCGAGCCCATGTAAAAATCTTCCATCGGCGGAATGCCGACGATCGTCGCCGGATAAATGGCGTCGCGCCGGTGCGTAATCGCCGTTAAGTGGAAGACCGGGTAATCGTCCACCGGCGTGTAGAATCCGGTGTGATCGCCGAACGGCCCCTCGCCGCGCACTTCGCCGGGCTGGACATAGCCTTCGAGGACGAAATCCACGTCGGCGGGAACTTCGATGTCGTTCGTGTCGCACTTCACGAGCTCGACGGATTTCTTCCGGCAAAAGCCGGCGAATAGGATTTCATCGAGCCCGTCCGGCAGCGGCGCCGTCGCGGCAAACGTGTAAGCCGGATCGCCGCCAATCGTGACCGCCACCGGCATGCGCTCGCCCTTTTCGTAGTAACGCTTTCCGTGCCGCGCGCCGACTTTGTGCACCTGCCAGTGCATGCCCGTGGTCGCGCCGTCGTAAATCTGCATCCGATACATGCCGACATTGCGCTCGCCGGTTTCTGGATCGCGGGTGTGGACATTTGGGAGCGTGATGAAACGACCGCCGTCTTTCGGCCAGCATTTTAAAATGGGCAGATCGGCGAGCGTGGTTTCTCCGGGCGCGAATTTATTCACGACTTCTTTGCACGCGCCGTCGCGGACGTGCTTCGGACGAGCGTGGAGCAGGTCAACGCCTTGTTTAACAAGCGTCCATGCCTCGCGAATCCCCGTCGGCGGCTTCGCTTTTAAAATGAGCTGCATTTGCTCTGCCAGCTCCTCGATCGAACCGATCCCGAGCGCAGTCGCCATGCGGCTCCGCGAGCCCATCGTGTTGATTGCGAGCGGGAATTTCGACGCGTGTCCGTCAATCGTCGGCTGCTCAAAGAGCAGCGCCTTTCCACCTCCCGGCGATTTCATTTCGCGATCGGCGATCTCTGTGATCTCGAGCTCCGTCGCGACCGGCACCTCGATCTGCGTCAGCTCGCCAGCCTTTTCCAAAGCGGTGAGAAACTGCGAGAAGGAGCCGTAAGCCATCGAACTTGCGGCAAGTTAGTTTGCGCCGTTACGCTCTGCAAAGCTCAATGAAAACCGAAGCGCGCCTCACCCATCTCACCGCTGACGGCGAGGTCATCATGGTCGATGTCTCGCAGAAAGCGCTATCGGTGCGCGACGCGATCGCCGAGGGGAAGGTCATGCTCGCGCCGGCGACGCTCGCTTTGATCAACGACAACAAAATCGCCAAGGGCAACGTGCTCGCCACGGCGCGCATCGCCGGGATTCAAGCGGCGAAGCGGACGGCGGAGCTGATTCCACTTTGCCATCAACTCAATCTGCAGCATGTGGAAGTCGGATTTCGTGAAGTGAATGACGGTCTTGAGATCACGTGCCATATCCGCACGGTGGCGCAAACCGGTGCGGAGATGGAGGCGCTGACCGCCGTGAGCATCGCGGCACTGACAATCTACGACATGTGCAAAGCGGTGGACAAAAACATGGTCATCGGAGAAGTGCGTCTCATTTCAAAAACCAAAAAATGAATCAGGAAGGCAGGAGGAAAAGGCCGGGCATTCTTTCGTTCGGCATCAGCTTCGAAAATTCCTGTTTCCTGTTTTCCTGATTTGAAAATCATGGCCTTTTCCGTTGGCATCATCACAGTTTCCGACCGCGCGGCGCGCGGCGAATACGACGATCTCGGCGGACCGGCGCTGCGCGATTTTGCGGAAAAAAATGGCTGGCAGGTTTTGGCGGAAGTCTTGGTTCCGGATGAGCAGGCTCGGATTTGTGATGCGATCAAATCGGCCGCAAACCAGGGCTGCGCCATGATTCTCACGACCGGCGGCACCGGGATCGCCGCACGCGATGTGACACCCGAAGCGATCCGCTCGATCATGCGCGTGGAACTGCCGGGTTTTGGTGAAGCGATGCGCGCGGAATCGCTGAAGATCACTCCAAACGCGATCCTCTCGCGCTGCCTGGCGGCGATTGTGGACGACTCGCTGGTGATCGCTTTGCCCGGTAAACCGAGCGGCGCTGTGGAGTGCCTGGGCTTTGTGGTCGGTGCGATCCCGCACGCCGTGAAGCTCGCGCGGGGTGAGCCGACTTCCTGTTAGCGCGCGTTTACAACCGCCATCGTGCGATCAATCACCGATCACTTGTTCTTCCCGGCCATTTTCTGTGCGAGGCCGGCGGTGAATTTTTCATACTGTTCGCTGTCCACGGTGAAGGTGCCGCGCATGTAGTTGGAGTTTTTGAAATCCCAACTCTGCCCTGCATCGCGATAAACGAGGCTGTCGGTTTTGCCCTGCGCATATTCGTGATGAATCGGATCGGCGGCAGGCGGGTTCGTGATTTTCGCGGCACCTCCCAGTCCACCTTCGATCAGATAACCGCGGAACTTTCCCAGATCGCCAATCGTGATTTCGTGTTTGTCGCCGTCGGTTTTGCGCGTGATCGGCACGAAGCGGTATTCCACTTTTTTCGAAGCGGCTTCCGGCAGGGCGACTTTCGCGATTTCGCGGAGCGCGTTCCGTTGGGCGGGGGTGGAGCGCTCGTCAATGTAGCCGTAGGAAAAATTCCAGTTACCAAAGGAATCCATCATTGCCTGGCCGTCCGGGCTCTGCGCAAAATTCGCGACCGCGAGACCATCGAGCGGCACGTCGCCATAGCTGCCCTTCTCGATGAAAAGCACTTGCGCGCCACCGCAGGCCATTTGCGTCGGCTTTGAGCCGAACCAGCAGGGACAGGCCGCATCGCATGAGCAGGCTTCTTCGAGCTGGCCCGTGATTTTCCATGAACTTTTCGCCGCTTTCTGCGGCGTAGTTTTGTCGTCGGCGATTGCGAAATTCCCGAAGAGCAGTATCGCCAGGCAAACTCTCAGCCGAGTGACTTGAGCACGCTTAAACATAAGAACCTCCTGTTACCCAAAAAGATAACAGCCAGGTCCGCCTGCGCCAACTTTAAACAGGCAGCTGGCTGAGAATCGTCCTACCCGGCGAAATGTTTCCAAGCCTCGGTCACGGCTGGGAGAAACAGGATGCCCTCAACGAACCATTCGTAGAAACCCTCGCGCTGACGTGTGCGGATTGCGAGCAGGAGCGCAGCGAGGTAAATTACGCTCAGGCAACCAAGGAGGACCCACCCGTTTGCCAGCGCGAGGATGAACTGTAACCCGAGCAGCACGAGAAGCAGCCGTCGCGTGCTTTTCTCGCCGAGCAAAACGGGGATGCTTTTCGTGCCGACCGCGCGGTCGCCGACGATGTCGCGGAGGTCACAGAGCACCATGTTGAACATGAGCAAACACAAACTCCACGCGGCGGCGGAAGCAAAATGCGCATCGAGCGGGAGCGCTCCGCGGATCCAGGAGGGCAAAAGATAAGCGCCGAGCACGATCGTCGGCGCGAACAGCGTTTTGATGGCTGGGAGGTCTTTGCATCGAAACCCGAAAAGCTGAAACGAATACGAGAGCGACACCAGAGCCGCGGCAGCGGTGAGCAGAAGCAACAAGGGATCGTCCGCGAGGACGGGCAACGCCACCAGCAGCAGCGCGGAAATCACCACGAGCGCGATGCTGACCGCGCGCAGCCTGCCATGCTGCCGGAGCCGCTCCGGCGTGTTCAGCGCATCGGCCGGGTCATGTTTTAGCCGGTCGAGATTGTAGACGAGGAGCGCTCCGAAAAACCACAGCGGCAGCAATCTATCGCACGGAAAGGCGAGGAGGCGCGACAGCGCCCAGCCAAAGGAAGCCACCCCCGCCGCGCCATAGAGATGCAGGGTGTGCAGCGGCTGCGCGATTCCCAATACGCCGCCATGCCGTTTTCGCATGGCACGGAAGGGCGGCGGCGCGGATGTTTGCCTTGACCTTGCGGCAGACGCGTCCCTAGAAAAGACGCCTTTCGATGAAGCTGGCGGCATTACTCGTTCGCTGATGGCATCACCTCGCATTAAATAGGGGCTGCCACATCTTTCTCGAAGGGCGGCGACGAATCATCACCAACAATTTCACTCATAACGACAAGGCTTTCTGAATGTTTAACGGACTTTTTGGGCTGTTCTCCAATGATATCGGGATCGATCTCGGCACGGCGAACACGCTCGTATACGTAAAGGATCACGGCATTGTTTTGCGCGAGCCCTCGGTGGTGGCCGTGCAGGCAGGAACGAACAAGGTGCTTTCCGTCGGCGACGAAGCAAAGCGAATGCTTGGACGGACGCCGGGAAACATCGTGGCGATTCGGCCGCTCAAAGATGGCGTCATTGCGGACTTTGAAATCACCGAGGCGATGCTGCGACACTTCATCGCGAAGGTTCACAACCGTCGCAAAATGGTGCGTCCACGCGTGGTCATCGCGGTGCCGAGCGGGATCACGGAAGTCGAGAAACGCGCGGTGAAAGATTCGGCAACTCGAGCCGGTGCGCGCGAAGTCTATTTAATCGAGGAACCAATGGCTGCGGCCATTGGCGTGGGACTGCCGGTGCAGGACGCGGCGGGAAACATGATCATCGATATCGGCGGTGGCACGACGGAAGTGGCGTTGATCTCGCTCTCTGGCATCGTTTTCTCACGCAGCATCCGCGTCGCGGGGGACGAGCTCGACGAGGCGATCATCAACTACATGAAGCGCGCCTACAATTTGATGATCGGCGAGCGAACCGCGGAAGAAATCAAAATCAAAATCGGGTCGGCTTATCCGATCGACAAGGAAACGACGATGGAGGTCAAGGGACGCGACTTGGTGGCCGGCCTTCCCAAAACGCTGACAATTACTTCACAGGAAGTGCGCGAGGCTTTGCTGGAGCCGATCGGACAGATCGTGGAATCGGTGCGCGTGACGCTGGAGCGCTGCCCGCCGGAACTGAGCGCGGACCTGGTGGATCGCGGACTGGTGCTCGCGGGCGGCGGCGCGCTGCTGCGCGGGCTCGACAGACTTTTGACGGAAGAAACCGGCCTGCCGGTGCACGTGGCCGAGGACCCGCTGAGCGCGGTCGCGGAAGGCACGGGCCGCGCGCTCAACGAGCTGAAGTTCCTGCGTCAAGTCGCCACGGCTGACCGCCAGTGGCATAACTAAAACAAAATCCGAAGGCAGAATGAATGACGAACTCATGGCAGTTGCTCCGCGACTGACCGTGCAGTTTTCGCTCTTCGTTTCCCCCACGGTTCCGCGTTCCCGTGCGCCGCGTTAATCTTCTCGCGTTCATCATGCTGGTGATCGCGGTCGCCGGGCTCTTTGCGTTGAGCCCGCGAAATACACAGCGCGTGCAGTCGGCTTTTCTCGGCTTCATCGCTCCGTTTTTAAAGACCGGTTCGACGATGCAAACGAAGTTCATCGCCATTCGCGAGGGGCTCAAAACCTTGCCGCAGCTCGAGCAGGAAAACACGCAACTGGCGGTGGAAAACAAGGAGCTGAAGGCGACGAACCAGATGCTGCGAGACCTTGCGGTCGAAAACAACAAACTGCGCCGCGCTTTGGAATACCGGGAGCGGTCGCTCTTCAAGCTCGTGCCGGCGCGGATCATCGCGCGCGATGCAACCACCTGGTGGAACACCGTGAAGATCGACAAAGGCGCGGCGGAAGGAGTTGAGCCTGACATGCCGGTGCTCACGGAGGACGGGCTCGTCGGCAAGACGACCGTCGTGGCGGAACATGCTTCGACCATTTTGCTGATCGCGGATGAGAACTGCAAAGTCGCCGCCAATGTGGAGGGCTCCCGCGAGCAGGGCATCGTCAAAGGCGAGCGCACTTCGACAACGGCCATTCCCGATCTCGGCTTGAATTTTCTTTCCAAAACCGCGGACTTGAAGCCGACCCAAAAGGTTTATTCTTCGGGGGTGGGCGGTGTCTATCCCTCGGGCGTGCTGATCGGCGTCGTGAAGAAATTCGAGGTTCGCTCACTCGACGGCCACGCCACGCTCGTCCCCGCGGTTGACCTTACCACGCTTGAGGATGTGTTCGTGGTCACGGGCCGCAAATGATCATGTTCCCCGTTTTCCTGCTGGCGGCGCTTTTTTTTGCGCTGGTCGGGGAGCATTTCATTCCACCGCTGCCGTGGCTGCACGAGGCGCGGGTGCTTTTGATGCCCGTCGTTTTTTTCTACGCTGCTCTGGCGGTGCCGGCCTGGGCAACAATGGCACTGGCGTTTCTCGCCGGGCTGATGTGGGACGCGCTCGCCGTGCAGGTGCTCGATACGAATGTTGAAATCTCACTCGGCTGGTCAATACTGCTTTACGCCTCGCTCGGTGCGATTATGAGCGGCTTCCGTCCTTTATATCAACGCGGTCACGGCTGGGAAATTCATTGCCTCATGTGCGGGCCGCTCGTTTCGCTGATGGTGCTCGCCGAGTTCCTGATGATCACGGTCCGCCGAGGGGAATTTCTCTTTCCACAGGTTGTCTGGTGGCGCATCGGCGGCGCGGGACTCGTCGCGATGATGCTGGCGCCTTTTGTTTTTCTGATTCTGCATTTGATCGCCGTGACGTTCGGCTGGGCCGCGCCGCAGCGCAGAAAGGTGGCGCAGTAATGGCCGTCCCACGCCGCCGCCGCGGGCCACGCGTCGAACTGCGCGTCCTCGTCCTCGGATTTTTCATCCTCTGCGGATTCGCCGCACTGGTCGCGCGGCTTTGGTGGGTCCAGGTCGCACGGGGTGCGGTTTACACGGCGAAAATCGCGGGCCGCTCGCAGGTGACGGTGCGCATTCCGTCGGTTCGCGGGGAGATTCGCGACCGCAATGGCATTTCGCTCGTGACGAATCGCGCGAGCTACGAAGTGGATTTCTATTTACCCGACATGGTTCGTGGTTTCCGCCAGCGCGCCCGAGAGCGCGGTGAGCCCATGCCGCTGCTCCGCTATCAGGCGCCGGTCAAAGGGATGCTCACCAACAAGACCGAGGCGGACATCGTGAAGATTGTGAACACCGCCGTGGTGCCGCGGTTGGAGGACCTTAATCTCGCCAAGGATTACAACGCGAAGAAGCTCGGCACCCATTTCCGCAACGACACGGAAGTTCCGTTCACCTACCTCGAGGACATCGATTTTTCGACGATCGCGAAGTTTTCCGAACACGACGTCGGGCTGCCGGGAGTCGATATTTCCATTCGACCGGTGCGTCAGTATCTCTACGGCGCCTTCGCGGCTCATCTGCTCGGCTACGTCGGCCTGCCCAATGAAATCGATCAGGAGCCGGACGTGCGCGACTACAATTTTTACCAGCCGGACTACGAGGGGAAATCGCAGATCGAGCAGACGATGGACAAGTATCTGCGGGGCAAACCTGGAGTCCGCATCATGCAGCGCAATGTCAAAGGCATGATCGAGGGCGAAGTGCGCACCGAGCCTGCGCAGCCGGGGAGCAACGTTTACCTCACACTCGACGCGCGCATTCAATACGTCACCGAGCAGGCCCTGCGGCATCCGCAACTCGGTCGCGCGGCCGCCGTCGTGATGGATCCGAACAACGGCGACATCCTCGCGATGGCGTCCATTCCGTCATTCGACCCGAATGTTTTCATTCCGAGTGTCTCGACCAAGGATTGGGACAAACTGAATACCGATCTTGCGGTTCCGTTGGTCAACCGGGCGGTGAGCGGATTCCCCCCTGGCTCGACTTTCAAAATCGTCACAGCTCTCGCCGGGCTGCGGAAAAAAATGGGCGGTTCCGCTTTCAACTGTTCGGGCGGTGTCTCCTACGGCGACCACTTTTTCCACTGCTGGATATCCGAAAAAGGCGGCGCGCACGGGACCCTCGGTCTTGCCGATGCAATCAAGGTTTCCTGTGACTCATTTTTCTATCAATACGGCAACGCCGCCGGAATCGAGTCGATCGATCGCATCGGCCAGATCCTCGGCATGGGCCAGAAATACGACATCGGACTCTCGGATGAAAAGGAAGGGGCGATGCCCGGGCCGGAATGGATGAAGATAAAGTATCCGCGCGAGAAATGGTCGAACGCTTACACGGCCAACGTTTCGATCGGCCAAGGCTACGTGCTCGCAAGTCCGCTGCAGATGGCGATGGCTTATTCGACGGTGGCCAACGGCGGG
>JAXDQV010000132.1:0-6876 GCA_034667645.1 Chthoniobacter sp. | reverse complement strand
GAGTATGGACAGACGTTTTTCTTCTAAGCGACGAGATCCGCGCGGCGCTTGGCGGTCGGGACACGCTGACTGTGCGGCGTCTCACGCAGGATTTCGCCGGCAAGGTCGCCTCCGAAGAGCACTCCGCGAATCAAGACGTGGAGGAGGAGTTGGTGAAGCTCTTCAAGCTGATCGAGCATCATCGTGACCTCGCGATGGCTGAGGGAAATGCCGAAGATTCCCTCTGTTTCAGCGAGGCGCTCGTGGCGGTGAACCGCGTCCTCCGCTCTATTCCGCAGCAGAAACCGATCGACCAATTCGTGGATCATTACCACTTTTTGGTGGCCGTGAGAGGGCATACCGGGCAGTTCGCGAAAGACGCGGCGCTGTGGGAAGAATTTGTCGCCAGTCTTCGTGCCGCAGTGGGACTGAATGAGCGCATTCTTTCCGATCCCGCCGTCCGCTCTATTTGGGAACGCCAGCCGCATCTGCGCACAGGCCACTACCGGCGCATGGCCGCGCTTTCTCGCGCGCTCGCGGCCTGCGGCGCGCTCGGTAAGTCGGAGGCCGAGCAAATGGAGCGCGACGCGGAGCGGTTCGCTCGGCTTGGCCAAGAGACGGCTCGCACACCGGCAGCGGAGGCAATGGGAAACGTGACTTGGTTTAATCCGTCATTCGGTCGGATCGAGGGACGGGACGGGCATACGCTCCACGTTACGCGCCACGAAATTCTCACCCCTGAGTTGCGCGAGGCGGTCGGACATGTGGAGCAAGTCGGGCCGGTTCCGGTTGATTACGACATCGAGCCGAGCGACACGCGACCTTATCCGAAAGCAGTCAACGTGCGCCCGCCCGGCTCGGTCGTCGGCGAGATTGAGCAGGTGCGGCCGACGCAAAACTTTGGGATCATTCGCCTGGCCGATCGCCGGGCGGTTCACTTTTGGCTCAACGATTGGCCGCGCGACGCGGCGCCTCCGGATGTTGGCGTGCCTGTGCTCAGTTGGCCGCAGAGCTCACCGCGCGGCTCGGGTTGGACGAGCCAGCACGTCATCGAGATTCACCGCTCTGAAAAGGAGCCGAGCGCTACCGCCGACGCTCACCGCCTCATCGGCGAAGCGACGGAGGCGCGCGAGCGGGGACACTTCGACCGGGCGCGCGAGCTGTTTGAGCGCGGCATGCGCGAATGCCCCACGCCGGGGCTCGTTTGTTCCTACGCGGCGATGATGAGGACCGTGGAGCTGCAGGCAACGCGCGAAATTTTTCAGCGCGGTCTGGCGATCCAGGAGGTGGCGCGGAGCGCCAAGGTTTGGGAAGACGCAGGAGTCTTTGAAACGCAGCGCGGCGAGCTCGCAAAGGCTGTCGAATATTTGGAGCGCGCCGTCCAACTCGCCCGCGAGAACCCCGGTCAGCGCGGCCTCAAAGGCGCGCTGATGGCGCTCGGCCACGCCTACTACAAACAGGGCACCGATGACGCCATTGGTCAGGCGGACGGCAGTTATCAGGAAGCAATCCAGCTCTTCGGTGGCGAGGAGGAGTTCCGCGCCCGAATGCCCGCGCACCTTCTCAGCAGCGTGGATGCTGCCCAAGTCGCACTCGCCCGGCTGCGCGCCCGCTCATCGGGCGGTCAAAGGACGTGGCAATTTCTGGAGAAATGCGGCTTGAGTGTCGTGAACGCCGACGCTTCGCCAGGCTACACCGATCTCGCCTGCAAAATTCGCGATCCGCTCCTGCGCACGGATTTCGGGTTTACCGAGCAGTTGTTCGTTCGTGCTTACTCCAGCAAACAGACCAATTTGAACACTTCGGTCGTGGAAGCCGCGTCGGGAAAGGCGCGAGACTGCGACCAGTCCGTCGCGCTCGTCATCCTGCCCGAGATCTCCATGGACTTGGAAGAACGGCTGCGACGGCGGCTTGCTCCTACCGACGATAAGCGTCCGCTCGTCATCGTCCCGCTGGTGCAGCGTGACTTGGAGAAGTCGTCTGCGCCTCTCGAAACACTGCGAAAAACGCTCGGCTCTTGGCTCCACCAGCGGGATCTTTTTCCGCGCGTCGGCATCGTCACCGGCCCCGAATTCTTTGGGCGCCAGCGCGTGCTGGCTGAGATCAACAGCCTCCTGCTGCAAGGCGAGCCTATTGGTCTCTTCGGCCTGCGCCGCACGGGCAAGACCTCAGTTCTGCAAGCCATGAAGGACCGGCAGCGTGAACTGGGCAATATCGTCCTGCATGGCGATCTACTCGGCAGCAGAGCAAAGGTAATCTCCTGGCTGCTCTATACGCTCGGAGAGGATTTGCGGAAGGCGAGCGAAGCGCTGCTGCCACCTGCCTTTCACTGGGATTTGGCCGGGCGCTTTCAATCGTCGGTGCAGGCGGAAGAGAGTCGATTCGACATCAGCCAAGGCTTTTTTTCCGATCTCTCCCGCGTGCTACAGGCACTTGATCACAGCGCTGTCGCCGGGCCGAAGATTGTGCTCGTCATCGATGAGCTTGAAGTGCTGCAGCAGGACTCCGCCGACCGCGCGCTCGACCTACTCCGCACCGCCCGCGGCCTCCAGAACCGCTATCGGTCCCGCTTCGACTACATCGTGACCGCCGCCAATCCCAGCGTCTGCGAGAGGGGGCAGATCGATGGTATCGACAATCCGGTCTTCAATTGCATCCACCCGCTCTACTTGGAGTTTCTGACCGCCAGCGAATGCGCGGAAATGATTACTGAAACTGGGCGCGGCATGGGCGTTTCCTTCGAGCCGGAAGCGGTGAAACGTGTTTACACCGCGACCGCGGGGCACCCATTTTTTGCGCGCTACCTTTGCAGTCTGGCTGTGAAGTTGCGCGTCGGGCGTCCGGTCACGCTCACTGCCGAAAACATCTTCAACGCCGAGGCCATCTACAATCGGGACCGCAGCAGCGAGGACTGTGCGGAAATCGTGGAGCGATTGCAGCGCGATTACCCGGAAGAACTGATCATCTTGCGTCAACTCGCAGAGAGCTTTGCTCCCATCCCACTCCACACGCTGCGACCCGGCGCAACTGCCGACGGCCAGCGGGCTATCCGCCACCTGCTCCATTACCAACTCGCTGCCGCGACCCATCACGGCATCGTCCTCAGCATGGACCTGATGCGCCGCTGGCTCACGGGTAGTCACACGCCGCTGGCTGAAGGTCGGCCGCGCCCGGCGCCGCTCCAGCCGGCCAAGCGACCTCCGGCTGCCGGCCCTTCGCGTGATCAGCGCCGCCCGGCGTCCCGCCGCAACTCCCGGCCGGGCCGCGGCTACGATCAGCGCTAAAATCTCGCCATGCGGTCGCCCCCCGAAATTCCCTGCGCCGGCCGCGATGCACTTTGCGCCGAGCTGGCGGAATGCTCTCTCTCGCATGGCCTCACGCTTTTCTTCGGCGGGCCGAAGGCAGGCAAACTCACCGTGCTTGAACGGCTTGTGGATTATTGGCCAAGCTCGGCGGGCGCTTCGAAGACGCTGGCGCGCGTGCCGGTGCTGCTCGACCTGCGCAACGAGCGGGAGATTACGAGCGACTTGGCCTTTTACAAACTCGCACTGGCAAAGTTGCGACGAGAGTTACCGTCCTGCCAGCGCGGCGTCGTTCTTCCGGCGATCCTCCCCGAGTCCACCGATGACACGCCCTGCCACTGGTTTTTCGAGCAAGTCCGCGCGCTTGTCGCCGCCAACTCGATGACCGACTTCCACATTTTGATAGTCGTGCATCGGTTCGATTACCTTCTCTCGAATTCTTTCTCCGAGGTTTTTGAGCGGAACCTGGTCGGCCACTTTAAGAATTCGGCCTCGGTGCAAGGCCGCGGCATCGGCGGAGCGTCCCGCCTGGGCTTCATCCTGTCCGGCCCCGCCAAAATTTTCGCGCAATCGCGCAATCCGGATTCTCATTCCTCGCTGCGCGGCATTCGCCAGCGACGATTTTGCCTCAACCTGACGATCGCGGAATGCGCGGCGCTCGTCGCCCTGCTCGCTGGCAAAAAGGCCCCGCCAGCTTGGGTGCAAGCCGTCGCCGAGCGCGTCTCATCCGCGACCGGTGGCCAATGCGCTCTCGCTTGCCGGATGGCGCAGGCGTTGGTGTCGCGAAAACCGTGCGCTGGCGGAAAACTCGATTGCGCGGTCGAGGAAGTGCGAATCGGCATGCGCGAAGAGGCCACCGGGTTGTTGCAGCTAGCCAGTGAGGATCTTCGCATTTGCGGCGGGTATTCCGAAGTCGCTATCCGCGCGTTACACACACTCGCCACGCTCGCCGAGCCAGCAATGCGGGCAGCGCTGGCGGAGGCAGGCATGGAAGAAACCCTCTGGCAGCACGCGATGGAAAGCGTCGCCATGTGCGGCTTCGCCCACTACGACCGGTTTGAAGGAACACTCACTCGCTGCAATGAGTTTTTTTGGCCCGCGCTGGATTCGGCGACACAAAGGTCTCCGCAGAGCGGGGTGCTCTCGTGCCCCGATCAAGACAAACGAGGGAACACCTCCAAACAGCGCGCTCCGAA
Organism: Chthoniobacter sp.; assembly: GCA_034667645.1. Taxonomy (GTDB): domain Bacteria; phylum Verrucomicrobiota; class Verrucomicrobiia; order Chthoniobacterales; family Chthoniobacteraceae; genus JAJPJG01. The sequence continues at coordinate 2,399 of JAXDQV010000132.1, read as the reverse complement.
ACCGGTGCCTGCGGCTCAAAAAAACTACGTCTTCGTTCGCGCTGCTCGGAAATACTTGCTCTATCTGAACGGAGAGCCGGAGGAGGTTTTAGAGAGCCTTGATTTGCGATACCTCTTCGTATTCCTCCAAAAGCCGAACGTCTGGTTCACTTGGTTAGAACTCGTGCAGGCATGTCAACCGGGCGCAAAGGTTGATGGAACCCCGGAAATTCGGAAAAGCCTCAGTGACGCGGCAAGTGCCGCACTCCGGCGCCTACGAAACTCGCACTTGAAAAGCGCGCCGCAGTTCCTTCGCTATTTCAACGGCAAGTTCGAGGAAAACTCCCGCGGGGGGCGCGGCGTAGAGAGCACGCGGCGCTACACGGGCGAGCCATGGACAAAGTCCGGGGAGTAGACCAACGGCGTCAATTATCGCGGTTTGTCGGAGTTTGTCGGGGTTAGTCGGTCTTTGTGTCGCACTAGGATTTGCGCGTTTTGTGGTTTGCTGATCGTGGCTCAAGACAAGCCGATCAACAACAAACACCAAATACCACCATGACCACGCCAAACAAAATCCATCCGCAACTCGCCAACCTCCCCAAATGCCTGTCCTTTAACGGCGGCTCCATGCTCCTCGCCGGGCCGGGGCGCGCGCCCGGTAGCTTTGCCTACACCGATCCGGTGAAGCAGGTCGTCCACGACGTTTACCTCGGCGGCGCTGTCCGCACCGGCGCGCACTACTCGCTGGTCGAGGTGCCGGAAAATGCCGCGCTGCGCCTCGTGCGCATCGATCCGGCGAGCCTCGGGCAACTGATGGCGATCACGGTCGGCCAGCAAATCCTCTTCACCGGGATCGAGAAGCTGCCTCTTGGGCTCCGTGCCCGGTCGAGCTGGGTGCTGCCGAAGGCCAAGCCTACACCCGCTCCCGCATCGCGCCCGGCCTCGCCAGCGGCGCAGCATCGACACCGTTTCATCGGCCGGATCATTGCCACGAAGGGCACGTTCGGATTTATCCAACCCGAGAAAGGACAATCGTCCCTCTTTGCGCACGCGGGCGAATTCGGCGCGGGCTCCCATCTCGTCGTTGGCGAGGCCGTTTCCTACGAGATCGGCAGCAACGACCAAGGCCCGTGCGCTGTGACTATCCGACCGGCCTAAACTGCAATCCTTCGCATTCCACGACCATGAAAGTTCCTAAATTCATCCATGACCTCCTCGGCCGTCCCGCACGGCCGCAACCTGTCACGCGCCGCGAGCAGCCGCGTCCGCGTTCATCCGGCTCCCGCCCGCGCGTTCCAAATCCCGACGAGCACGCGCTTCTCGTGGACAAGGCGGCGAGTCAATTTGCGTTCATCGACCGCGCCTGGAAGCTCGGGCTGTGGCGCGACCCGGCGCACTACGCCGACTGGAAGCACGACCTCACGGTCAAGCGCCAGTTCGCCGATCTCACGGCGATTAGTCTGGAGACGGTCGGCGCAGACGGACGCGTGCTGTTCCGGCACAAAATCACGCTCGACAAAGACGCGCGGCGACCGCGCTTCGACGAGGCCGGCGGCGTCGAGCTGCCGTTGCTTGATCGAACGGCGATTAAGAGCGCGCGCCTGCTGGTCTTTGGCGCGGGCCGCGAAGATGTATGCCGTCACCTACTGCGGCTGCCTTGGAGCGATACAAAGGAGCTGCCGCTGCAGCCTGGCGACGCCATCGCCGCCGATCATGCCGCAAAGATCACCGGCGGCCGTGCGGGCGGCGAGTTGCACATCGCCGCGACGGCACGGCATCGGCTCGAGGTGACACAAACGGGTGCGCGCCCCTACGCCTTCGCCCGCGACCTCGACCGACCGCTCACGGGCATCTTCCTCCACAAGAAACACGCGCCGCCGGGCTGCGAATTTCGCATCGGTCAGCGGCTGCTGGCTCACGTTATCTCTGTGCCGCGGGGCCTCCAGGCTCGCTCGATTCACTTCGCTTGATGCGCGCCATGATCTCCCTTCGTTCTTGCTTTCATGCGCTCGCGAACTTTCTCGCGCCCGTTCCATCTGCTCATTCCGTCGCCGCTCCCCGCGGCGGCGGAAGGCGGCGGCTAGCGGCCGGGCGGCTTGCCCGCCGATCGGATTTCGCAGCGTTGCGCGGTCACCGTGTGCTTGCCGTGCTCGATTACGAAAACGTCGCGTTTTCGTTGAAGAACATCCATGGCGCGCGTTTTTCTCCGGCGGGTTTGCTGCGGGCGATGCGCGCCTCGGCGCGTTCCGTCGAGCCGCTCGCCGTCCTCACTAGCCATCCCGGCCAAACTGCGTATCAACGCAGCCTCGAAGCCGCCGGCTTTCGCGTGATCGCCATGCCACGCGAGATCGTCAACACTTGTCGCGGTCGCGAGCTGCGGGCGAACTCTGATCCGACTTTGATCTGGGAGGCGGCGTTCG
>JAXDQV010000131.1:0-5661 GCA_034667645.1 Chthoniobacter sp. | reverse complement strand
TCCGGGAAGAGCAAAGGCCAGTTCTACACTCCGGCGGAAGTCTCGCGCGTGATGGCGCAGGTCGTTGGGGTCGGCTCAGCGAAAAGCACGTCGCAAACCATTCACGATCTCACTTGCGGCTCGGGCTCGCTACTGCTGAAAGCGCACGATGAGGCGAAACAGCGCACCGGTTTCGACCTCGCGCTCTACGGGCAGGAAATGGACAATGCCACCGCTGCGCTGGCCCGGATGAACATGATCCTCCACGACTGCCCGACGGCGGAAATCTGGCAGGACAACGTGCTCGCTAGCCCGCACTTCATCTCCGAGGGCAATCAGCTCAAGGCGTTCGACTACGTCGTCGCCAATCCGCCTTTCTCGTTCAAAGCGTGGAGCAACGGTTTCGATCCCACGCACGATGTTTTCCGCCGTTTCGAGTTCGGCGTGCCGCCGGTGAAAAACGGCGACCTCGCCTTTGTCCTCCACATTCTCGCCAGCCTGAAGAGTGGATGACAAATGGCTGACCTTGCTCGCTGCCACCGTGCAGGGTGAACTGGATCGCGTCTCACACACCCTCACAGGACGCATCCGTCAGCTCGCGGAACGCTACGCCACTCCAATGCCGCAACTTCTCGGCGAAACCGCAGCGCTCGCGTCCAGCGTGGACGAACACCTCAAGAAAATGGGCGCTGTATGGACTTGAACCCCGGCTACAAACGAACTGACGTGGGCGTAATCCCGGAGGAGTGGGAGGTTGCACAGCTTCGGGATTTGAAGCCGTTTGTAACAAGTGGGTCCCGTGGCTGGGCTGCCTACTATTCAGAACGAGGCTCGCTCTTCGTGCGCATTACGAACATGTCGAGGAGTTCCATTTACCTCGACTTGGAAAACTCAAAATTCGTCAATCTCCCGGTTGAATCTAGCGAAGGCATTCGCACTCAGCTTCAGGAACACGACCTTCTTATTTCGATCACCGCTGACATCGGCATTGTGAGTTATGTCGATTCTCGTGTTCCGACTCCCGCTTACATCAACCAGCACATCGCTTTGGTCCGCTTCGATCAGACGAAGACGAGCGGCAAGTTCGTGAGCTATTTCTTGGCGTCGGAGAGACCGCAAAGGCTGTTTCGCGCATCGACTGACGTTGGCGCGAAAGCGGGAATGAGTTTGCCGACCGTTCAAAAGCTGAATGTCGCACTTCCGCCCCTCGACGAACAACGCGCCATCGCGGAGGCGTTGAGCGATGTGGATGCGCTGCTGAGTGGGCTGGACCGGTTCATCGCCAAGAAGCGCGACCTGAAACAGGCCGCCATTCAGCAGCTCCTCACCGGCCAAACCCGTCTCCCCGGCTTCCACGGCGCGTGGGATCAGGTTTGTCTTGGGGAGATGTTCACGTTCAAGAATGGCCTGAACAAAGGTAAAGAGTTCTTCGGTTTTGGGACACCGATTGTGAACTACATGGATGTCTTCGGTAATGCTGGAATTGTCTGTTCCAAGTTGGAGGGGCGCGTCTCGCTGTCGAAGCCGGAGATCAAGAACTTCAACGTGAGAAAGGGCGATGTGCTATTCACTCGAACCTCTGAAACACCCGAAGAGATCGGGATGGCTTCGGTGATTCTCGATGAACCAGATCAGACGGTCTTCAGCGGCTTTGTCCTGCGTGGCCGCCCAAAAGACGACAGGCTTTGCGATGCCTTCAAAGCCTACTGCTTCAGATCGTCGTTCGTGAGGAAGCAGATCATTTCCAAAGCGAGCTACACCACTCGTGCTTTGACGAATGGCAGGATTCTTTCGGCGGTGATTCTTCCGGTTCCCACACCTGCCGAACAAACCGCCATCGCCAGAGTGCTGTCGGACATGGACGCGGAGCTTGCGGCGTTGGAGCAGCGCCGCGACAAGACCCGCGCCCTCACAGGGCATGATGCAGGAATTGCTGACCGGCAGGACGAGGTTGGTATGAACTCCCCCACCGCGGTCCCGTCTTTCTTTGTCGGCTGGGACGTCGGCGGTTGGAACTGCGACAAGAACGACGCAAGCCGCGATGCCATTGTCATTCTCGACGATGAGCTGAGCATCGTGGGCAGGCCGTGGCGGGGAAATCTTCGCCTGAGCATCGTGAGCGCGACCACGACGGGCGATTGGCTCGCGGCGCTCTTTTCGAAGTGCGGGGCCGCTTTGCCCGCCTGCCCGCGGGAGGTGACCATGGCGATCGATATTCCGCTGGGATTTTCGGAAGAGTTTGTTGCCTTGATCACTCGACGGGGCTGTGTGGAGCCCGACGAGACTTCCGGCCGCAACCGCTACTTGTTTCGTCAAACAGAGCGCCATCTCTTCGATCGGGGATTGAAGCCGATGTCGGCGATCAAAGACATGATCGGCAGCCAGGCGACCAAAGGAATGCACGTCCTTGCCAAATTTGCCCCGAAAGTTGAGAGCTGTGGTGTCTGGACGGATGGCCACGGTTTCTGCGCCATCGAGACCTACCCGACCGCCTGCCGACAAACGAAAGCAGTAACGTCGCTAATGAAGGGCAGCGAGCCCCTGGGTCACTCCGATTTGGATGATGCCCGCACATGCGCGGCTATCGGCCACCTTTTCGCCACCGAGCGCAAGACCCTAGAAGGCCCTCGCGACGATGTGCCGTTGAACGAAGGCTGGATCTGGGTTCCCCGGGAATCCGATTCAAGAGACAAGCGAGGGAGAAACTGATGAAGAATTATTACCGAGTCATGCTGGGGAGGCGCAGCGCCCATGCGGCCACCTGTTTCGCTGACAGTTTCATCGGCATCGACGATGACACGGGAGACCTCGGCGGCCAGCTACCGGACAACTGGCGAGAGTTTAACAAAAAGTTCATTCCGGTCTTTCTCCAAAAATATCCGGAGAAGTCCAAGATCGCCGCCGGGCTCGCCTGCGGCGTGATGTGGACAGTGTGCAAGGGCATCAAGAACGGTGACCTCGTGTTGTGCCCGGATGGAGCCGGTCGGTATCACTTGGGGGAAGTCAGCGGCGATTACATTTACCAACCGGGCGGTATCCTGCCCCACCGCCGGCCCGTGCATTGGCTGAGCGCGTTCATTGATCGCGCCGACATGAGCGTGGCGCTGAAGAACTCGGCAGGATCTGTGGGCACGGTCAGCACCATCACGCGATATGCGGAAGAGATCGAGAAGCTGATTGGTGGAGATGCAGCACCTGCTTTGATCGCGACGGACACAACAGTTGAGGATCCCTCAGCCTTCGCGATGGAAAAGCATTTAGAAGACTTCCTCGTGCAAAACTGGACGCAGACGGAACTCGGCCGTGAATACGACATTTACGAGGAGGAAGGCGAACGGGTGGGTCAGCAATACGCGACGGATACAGGGCCCCTGGCCATCAGTAAGGACAAGAAGACGCTTCTCGTTGTGGAGCTAAAAAAAGGTCGGGCCAGCGATGTGGTCGTCGGACAAGCGCTACGCTACATGGGTTACGTGCAGGAAGAATTGGCAGACGTAGGGCAAAGTGTCCGAGGTGTGATCATCGCACTGGAAGATGACCAGAAAATCCGAAGGGCAATGAAGATGGTGCCAACCATTCTTTTTTACCGTTATCAAATCAGTTTCAAACTGTTGAAGGGGTGATGAGTAAACAGGCCAACTTGAAATGGACACGCCTTGGTATGCGTGCTTCTACGATGAACCCATAGCGCACTTCGAAGTTAATGAAGACAAGAATGAGGGCGCAGCGGAATAAAGCCCAACTTGGCAAGAAGCGCCTGTGAGCACCATCGGCCAAATCGAGAAGAAGACGCAGCAGCGGGTGGTGAGACTTTTCCGCGAGGCGCTGGACTACGACTATCTCGGCGACTGGACGGACCGCGAGGGCAATCGGAATATTGATGAAGAACTCGTGCGGAAATTCCTCCGCGAGAAGCAGGGCTGCGACGAAGATCTCATCACACGGGCGCTGCGCCAGCTCGACAAAACCGCGGGCGATGTGAGCCGCAGCCTCTACGACCGGAATTGCGCCGTGTATGACCTGCTGCGCTACGGCGTGAAGGTGAAGCCGGGCGTGGGCGAGAACACGGTGGATGTGTGGCTGATTGATTGGGAGCGCCCAGAGCGAAATCATTTTGCCATCGCGGAGGAAGTGACGGTCGCTGCCGCGGACGCGAAGGCTTATGGGAAACGGCCTGACGTGGTTCTCTACGTGAACGGCATCGCGCTCGGCGTGCTCGAACTCAAACGATCGACCATCTCGGTCGGAGAAGGCATCCGCCAGAATCTCGACAACCAAAAGAAGGTCTTCATCGAGCCGTTCTTTTCCACGATGCAGTGGGTAATGGCGGGGAACGATACCGAGGGTCTCCACTATGGCACGATCCAGACGCCAGAAAAACAATATCTTTCATGGAAGGAGGAAAACCCGGCGTGGAAGCCGGGTGATCCCACGGATGGAAAATATCTCGGGGCTGCCGATTACCCGACCCTAAGCAGCCCGCTCGACATGGCGCTGGTCCAGCTCTGCAAGAAGACGCGCTTTCTCGAACTCCTGCACGATTTCATTGTCTTCGACGCGGGGACGAAAAAACTCTGCCGGCATAATCAATTCTTCGGGGTGCGGGCCTCGCAGGCACGGGTAAAACGGCGGGAGGGTGGCATCATCTGGCACACGCAGGGGAGCGGGAAGAGCCTGACGATGGTTTGGTTGACGAAGTGGATTCGCGAAAGCGTCACCGACGCCCGAGTGCTGCTCATCACTGACCGCACTGAACTCGACGAACAGATCGAGAAAGTCTTCAAGGGTGTGAACGAGGACATCTACCGCACGAAGAGCGGCGCGGATTTGATCGCGAAGCTGAACGGGACGTCGCCGTGGCTGATCTGCTCACTCATTCACAAATTTGGCGGCAAGGAGGATGGCGAGGAAGTGGGCGACATCGCGGCCTACATCGAGGAAGTGAAAAAGGCGCTGCCGCCGGGTTTTGCGGCGAAGGGCAATCTCTTCGTCTCGTGGACGAGTGCCATCGCACGCAGTCGGGCGAACTGAACAAGGCGATGAAGGCGATCCTGCCAAACGCAATGTTCATCGGCTTCACCGGCACGCCGCTGCTGAAGGCAGACAAGCAGCGAAGCATCGAGGTTTTCGGCGGCTACATTCACACCTACAAATTTGACGAAGCGGTGAAGGACAAGGTGGTGCTCGATCTGCGCTACGAGGCTCGGGACATCGACCAGCGCATCACCTCGCAAGCGAAGATCGACCAATGGTTTGAGGCGAAGACGAAGGGGCTGACTGATCTCGCGAAGGCGCAGCTCAAACAACGGTGGGGCACGATGCAGAAGGTGCTCTCCAGTCAGTCGCGGCTGGAGCAGATCGTCGCGGACATCCTGCTGGATATGGAAACCCGCGACCGGTTGAAGAGCGGACGCGGGAACGCGCTTCTAGTGTCGGGTAGCATCTACCAGGCGTGCAAATTCTACGAGCTGTTCGACAAGACGGACCTCCACGGGAAATGCGCCATCGTGACCTCCTACAAGCCGTCGGCGTCGGATCTCAAAGGCGAGGAAAGCGGTGCGGGACTGACGGAGAAACTTCGGCAATATGCGATCTATCAAGGCATGCTTGCGGATTGGTTCACCGAGCCGGCGGAGAAGGCGGTGAACCGGGCCGAAGAATTCGAGATCGCGGTGAAGAAGA
>JAXDQV010000130.1:0-24043 GCA_034667645.1 Chthoniobacter sp. | reverse complement strand
TTTTTTGCGGAGCGGTTTTTCCTCGAGAAAAAGTTCGATCGTATTGCCGTAGCTCTTGCTCATTTTTTGGCCGTCGAGTCCGGGAATCGTCGCAACATCAGGCAGAATGCTCGGTTCGGGGATCTTGAAGGTATCGCCAAAGGTCTGGTTGAATTTGGTGGCCAGATCGCGGGTGATTTCGACGTGCTGTTTTTGATCGCGCCCGACTGGGACGATGTCGCTTTCGTAGATCAAAATATCGACCGCCATCAGCACCGGATACGCGAAGAGACCGACGTTCGGCGTGACGTTGCGAGCCAGGTGCGCCTTGTAGGCGTGCGCATTTTCCAGCATCGGCATGGGCGTGAGCGTGCTCAGAATCCACGCCAGCTCGCATACTTGCGGCACGTCGGACTGCCGGAATAACGTGGCCCGCTCCGGGTCGAGGCCGCAGGCCAGGAAATCCAGCGCGACGCCTTGCGAATGCTCCTGGAGCGCGTGCGGGTCCCGGACGGTGGTGAGCGCGTGATAATCGGCAATGAAATAGAGCGCTTCTCCGCGATCCTGCCATTCGATTGCGGGCCGGATCATGCCGAAATAATTCCCGATGTGCAGTTTCCCGGTCGGCTTGATTCCAGACAAAATGCGCGGCGTGGCTGGCATGACGGCGCGACTAGATTAGAGGGAGGGAATCAGCTCCAGCAAATAATCCGTGAGCCGAGCGCGCGCCCGATTAACGCCGAGAACAAAATGCGCGAAGGGCGCGATCTGGCGCGGATGACGCACCAGATAGTGCAGCAACGGAAGCACGCGCGGTTTTTGCTTTTTGATATCGAACCAAACCGGAAACGGAATCGGCAGCGACTCGCCGGCGATGTCGCTAACGCTGCGGATCGAGAGCATCGGAAGTCCAAAACCCCGGCACGCCTCGACGATCGCCGCGGTTTCCATATCCACGACTGACGCGCCAGTCTGCCACGCCAGCAGGAACTTGCTTTCCGTGGTCTCCGCGGCCTGCGGCTGCGTGGTCATCGTCCCGAAGTAACAATGGCGCCCCTCCATGCAGAGATGGCGTGTCGCATCCAGCAGGTCCGGATCGGAAAAATTCGTCGCGACGAGCAGATCAGCAATCTGAAGCCGCGGATCGAGACCACCGGCAAAGCCTGCGCTGATCAAAGCCCGCGGGCGATGAAGTTTCATCAGCTCGCGCAAGGCGCGGCGAGCCGGCTCCACGCCGATGCCGGTGTGGCAGATCGCAACTTCGCGTTGGCCGATCGTGCCCGTGAGAAAGGAGCCGCGTGCTTTCGTCGTGCGGTCGCGCACCAAGTATCGCGCGAGGCCCTTGCTCTCCTGGGGCAGCGCGAAGGTGACCGCAATCATTGCGGGCTGATCGTGATCTCGATCAGATGCGCCTCGCCCTCGCGCACGGGAGCGCCGGACGCAGCGGATTCTTTTTTCACCATCGCGCGGAAAGCTTCGACGTTTTGCCCGGGAATTTTTGCGAGCACGATCGCCGATCCGCCCGCTCCTGTTGTTTTAAATGCGGTGCCACCCGACTGGATAGCGGCGTCGATCACTTCCTTGGTGCGGGTTTCCATTTCTGCCGACGGGGAGTGAAGGGCGATTTGCTCGTTCGTGAGCGCGGGCGATGAGAGTTTTTCGTCGGCGGTCGTTTTCAAAACTTGCGCGAGTCCGTCCACATTCGGCAGCGGCTTTTTCCCGGCCTGCCGGAGGAACGGAGTGAGGAAGAGCCCGCAGGCGAATGCAAGCACGACGGCCAAAGCCACCACGGAAAATCTCTTCATCCACAGCTGATTATTGGCACCAAGATTGAAGTGGCAAGCACCGTGCACGTTCTGTATTTTCGCACTCCCTGATGAGCCGTTTCCCCCGCTTTTTTGGATTCTTTTTGTGCCTCCTTCTTTGCGGGACGATGCGCACCTTTGCCCAAACGCCTGCGCCGGCGAGTCCGGCTGACACGGCCTCCGTGCAGGCATTGGAACTTTTCAATGCCGGTAAAAACAAGGAAGCGGCCGCCGTTTACGAGGATCTCATTAAAAAATATCCGACGGCCGGCTCGGTCTTCGATGCCCAGTTCAAACTCAGCTACCTCCGTTACCTCGAGGGCGACTACGACCGCAGTATCGAGGGTTTAAAAAAGATCCTCGGCCCGCCTGCTCTGCCGGAAATCCAGGAACTTGCCTCCAATCTTTTGCCGCAAGTGCTCGCCGCCAAAGCCTCGAAAATGGCGCCGGGGGATCCGAAACGAAAAGCAGCGTTTGAAGAGGCGATCAAGCAGTTCGACTCATTCGGGCAAAAATTTGCAAACAGCGACGACGTGGAATCCGCGAACTACGGACACGCGCTCGCGGCTTACCAGATCGAGAATTACGACGAGGCGATCAAGACGCTGCGGGCGAATTTGCAGCGATTCGGGAAAAGCGAAACGATCCTCGACAGCCAATACCTTCTCGCACTCACGCTGGCCACTCGGGCGAACGTGGCGTTGCGAGCGCCGACTGCGAGCGCTGAAGCGCGGACGCAGGGCGGGGCGGAGTTTGACGAAGCGCTGAAGCTGCTGGGCGACATCGTGCAGCGAAAATCCGACGTCGTGCTGGCCAATGACGCGCAGTTTCAAATCGGCGAGGTGCTCTTTAACCGCGCGGCTTTCGTGGAGGAGTCAAAACGGCCCGCGCTCTTTGAATCGGCGATGTCCGCGTATCGCGCGGTCGAGCCCAAGGAAATCATGATCAAGGCGCAGGAGCAGCGCGCGGTAGCAATCGTGCAACGGATTCGCGCGGCGACGATGGCCAAGAACTTGAACGAGGTGAAGCGGCTGCAACGTCTGCAGGAGCGCGAGACTTCCAAGCTGCCGGTGGTGCAGGGCACGGCCGACAACACCATCTCGGCGCGCCTCAAGATCGCGTCATGCTTTTATCTGCAGCTAAAATACGACGCAGCGCGCGTGATGTTTCATCACCTCGCGCAGTTCGCGCAGGACGAGGATCAGAAAAAGCAGATCAGTTATTTCACCACGATGAGCTATGCCGCCGAGGCCGCGCAGACCGGCGCCGAAGCGCCTCCGCTCACGCCGGAAACGCGGGTGCAACTCGCGAAGAGCGCAGTGGCTGGCTACGACGAATTTCAACAAAAATACAAAGCCGATCCCATCGCGGACAACATGCCCCTGGCGATCGGAGGAGTGTTCCTGAACGCCGATCCAAAGATCAACGATCCGGAGAAAGCGATCCGCTATTTCAAGGAATCGGTGCAACTTTACCCCAAGGGCCGCTTCGTGAATGAGTCTCTGACCCAGCAGGCGAATGCGCTCCTGCAGCTCAAGCGCTACGACGAGGCGCTCAATACCTTCAAACAGTTTCTCGCCACGAACCCATCGAAGGAACTCGCGGCCGCAGCGGAATTCGGCATTGCCTCGATCAAGAAAGACACGAACAAGACGGACGAGGCGGTGGCGGATTTCAAAACGATCCGCGAGAAATACAGCGGCACTCCGCAGGCTGGGCAGGCGGCCTTTTGGGTCGGACAGATTCTGGTGACGAAAGGCGACGCGAAAGGCGCGGTGCCCGAGTTCAAGCGCTACCTCTCCACTTTTCCCGACGGTGAAATGGCTCCCGCCGCGATGTTCGGCCTCGCCCAGGCACAGGCGCTCACGGGCGACAAGGCCGGCGCGATGCAGACGTATCAGGATTTAAAAACGAAGTTTCCGAAAAGCGAGGCCGTGCCCTTTGCCTATTTCGCGCGCGCCACGCTTTTGGCGGCGGATCAAAAGGCGGACGAGATGGTCAAAGAGATGCGGGATTTCATCGAAGCCTATCCCGACAGCGACAAAATCTATTTCGCCTACGACTCGATCGGGCAGAATTTGACCAACGCGCAGAAGCCGATGGAGGCGATCGGGACCTACGTGGAAATGTCGGAGAAACATCCGCAAAACCCGCAGGCGCCAGCGGCGTTGTATCAGGCGGCCGAGCTCTGGCGAAAATACGCCGAGGCTCAAGGCCGCTACATCGCACTCAATGAAGAGCAGCGGGCACAATGGAACAAAGGCATTGAGGGAAGCGTGGAAACCGCGGAAAAACTGCTGCAGCAGTTTCCGGAATCGTCGCAGGTCGCGCTCGCCTTGCAGACGCTGTTGCAGGACCAAAGGCTTCTCGCCCAGGCGAAGCTTAAAACGCCGGAGGAGGTCGAAAAGTATTTTCAAACCCTGGCCGAAAAAGCGGCGGGCAAGCCGGCGACACGGAGCAAGATTTTATTCACCCTCGCATCGTTTATTTACGAGAGGGATAAGGTGAAGGCGCTCGCGCAGATGCAGTCCGCTTACGATCCGAAGCTCGTGTATGCGCCGGCGGACATTGATCTTTACGGCACGGCGCTGCTCGAGAATGGCAAGACCGCGGAGGCGCTCGCCGTTTACGAAAAGCTCGGGAAAGACTTCCCGAATCCAGCGGGAATTCCGCCTGAGAAAGCGCCGCTGCAAATCGCGGAGGCACAGGCGATGTCGTTTTATGGTGTCGGGAAGGCGTTGCAAAAACAGGGTGATGTCGCCGAGGCGGCGAAAAGATTCGACCAGCTCAAAAAGCTTTATCCTTGGTCGCCGAAAATCCTGGAGGCGAATTTCGGCATCGCGCAGGGGATGGTGAAGGAGAAGAAACTCGACGAGGCGATGGTGCTCCTCGTGCAGATCATTCGCGCGCCGGCGGCGACGGCCGAGCTGCGGGCGAATTCGATGCTGCTCGGCGGCCAGATTCAGGAACAGAAAAACGCCGTGGAAGCGGCGATCGATTATTATTTGAAAATCGCCACGTTTTATGAATCGGTCGCGCCTGCGTCCGCGGAAGGTTTGTGGCGCGGCGGGCAGCTGCTCGAAGCGCAGGCGAGCATACTGCCGATTTCGGCGGCCGAGAAAAATAAACCGACCAAGCCGGGCCAGCTCGCGAAAGCAGTGAAAGCCTACAAGGATCTCGCGGATAAATATCCGAACTCTGAATTCGCGCCCAAGGCCCGGGAGCGGCTCGCCCAGCTCGCGCCGGGGAAATGACCCGGCAGGAGTGCGCCGACGCGCTGGTCGAAGCATTCGCGCAGGTTTATCCGGAGGCGCACTGCGAGCTGAATTTTTCCACTCCGCTCGAGCTGCTGGTCGCGACCATCCTCTCGGCGCAATGCACCGACAAACGTGTCAATCTCGTGACGCCAACGTTGTTTAAACAATACCGAACGGCGCGGGAATTCGCCGCTGCACCGCAGGACGTTCTCGAAAAGCAGATTCAATCCACCGGCTTTTTCCGCAGCAAATCAAAGTCGATTCGCGCGGCCGCCGCGGACATTGCAGCGAAGCATGGCGGCTACGTGCCGGAGACGATGGAGGACCTGACGGCGTTGCGCGGAGTGGGCCGGAAAACGGCGAACGTCGTCCTCGGCAATGCGTTTGGGAAAAACGAGGGCGTCGTGGTGGATACGCACGTCGCGCGGCTTTCCGCGCGGCTCGGGCTCAGCCGGCAAACCGATCCTGAGAAGATCGAGCGCGATTTGATAAAGCTGATTCCGCGCGATCACTGGACGATCTTTTCGCACTGGCTGATCTGGCACGGGCGCCGCCGCTGCACGGCCCGGAATCCAGATTGCGCCGGCTGCGAAGTGCAGAAGCTTTGTCCGAGCGCTTTCAAGGTGGGTGGCGCGAAGCCGGCCGTGGATGCACCAGCGAAACTTCAGGACCGGCGTCGGCTGCGCGATCAGACTCGCGCCCTTCGCGATCGCACAGCCTCAGAAATCAAGCGTGCCGCCCGAAGCTCTACGCGGAAATCGACGGAATAGGCACTTCCGGATCAGTCTCGGCTTCGTAATCAACGGCCGGTAAGCCGAAGCCGAACAGCTTCAGGAATTCCGCGCGGTAACCGGCGATGTCGGAGATTTCCGGCAGAGTTTGCGTCGTGGCCTGCGGCCACAATTCCGCGACGGCGGCCTGCACGTCCTCACGCATTTCCCAGTCGTCGATCCGGATGCGGCCCTCGGCGTCCGGTTGCGGCAGCGTGCCATTGTAAAGCCGCTCGGCAAACAGCCGGTAGACCTGTTCGATGCAGCCTTCGTGCAGGCCGCGCTCTTTCATCACCTTGTAAAGCAACGAAATGTAGAGCGGCACCACGGGAATGGCGGAACTCGCCTGCGTGACGAGCGCCTTGTTGATCGAGACAAAGGCGCGTCCGTTTTTGTCGCGAAGCTTGTCGGCAAGCCGTTTCGCGGTTGCTTCCAGATCCGCTTTCGCGCGTCCGATGGTGCCATTGCGATAAATCGCCCACGTGAGCTGCGGCCCGATGTAGGAATAGGCGATTGTAGTCACGCCTTCCGCGAGCACGCCCGCCCCATTGAGCGCATCGATCCACATTTCCCAGTCCTCGCCGCCCATCACTGCGACCGTGTCGGCGATGTCCTGCTCGTTGGCCGGTTCGATCGTAATGTCAGTCACCAGTCCCTTGTCGGTATCGACGGTCTTCGCGGTGAACGGCCCGCCGACCGGCTTCAACACGGACTTTGCCGTCACGCCCGTTGTTGGGTGGGTCCGGCGCGGTGAGGCGAGGCTGTAAACGATGCAATCTATTTGACCGAGATCGGCTTTGATCATCTCGATCGCCTGCTCTTTGACCGCATTGGAAAATGCGTCGCCGTTGATGCTCTTGGCATACAATCCCGCGCCGTGTGCGGCGTGCTCGAAAGCCGCCGAATTATACCAGCCGGCGGATGCGGGTTTGTCATTTTCTGAGGGCCGCTCAAAAAAAATCCCGAGCGTGCCGGCATCACCCCCAAAGGCCGTGACGATCCGCGACGCGAGGCCGTAGCCGGTCGAAGCTCCGATCACGAGCACACGCCGCGGCATGTCCAGAAGCGCGCCCTTTTTTTGCACATATTCGATTTGCTCCTGCACATGCGCCGCGCAGCCCGCGGGGTGGGCGGTGACGCAGACGAAACCACGGACTTTCGGTTTGATGACCATGTATTAAATCTCCGCAACGACTGACAACCGGTCGAGGATTTTCCCGAGCAGGGAACAAGGCCGGGGCATGCGCAGAGGTTACGGAGTCGGCGCATAGCCGTTGAGCCCGAAGTTTTTGATGAACTGATCGACGTTTTCGGACGGATGTCGCTTCTGCTCCTCGAGGATCAGCGCGTTGCGAAAGCGGCCGAGGTCGAGATAAGAGGCATAGGTAGGATGCAACTTGTAGCCCGGCACGTCGGCCAAATGCGTTTTGCCGCCCAACACGTTGTTCCAGAGCTCGGTGTCTTTGCGGGTCAACGTGAGTTTTTCCAAGGGCTGCCGGACGTCGTCCCAACTGTTCGGAATGGGGCCGGCGGCGATCTTCGCCAGAAATCGGCGTTGCTCCGGGGTGACCATTTCCACGCGGCCCACCATCACCCGTTTGATCTGGCACTGCGGAGTGATCGAGAGGGGCAGGACTTCGTTGGTCCACGCCTCCGGCACCAGGAAAAAGAGCCGTCGTCCCGCGCTCTTGAAATAAGAAAGTTCCCACGTGTCGAGCAGGGCGGTTGCTTCATCGGCAAAAAGGCCGTCCGCCTTGAGCGCCGTGTGCATCTCCGATTTTAGTTTCGCGATTTCACCATAGTCGTTTTCGGCAAACGCCGCCTCCGTCGTCACCATTTTCGCATCAGAAGCAGCAATCCAGCGAAAAGCCGCCGTCTGGTCCTGACGAATATCCACATACCAGAAACCGCCGATGCCGGTCAGTCGGGCTGATACGCGATCACGCATCGCGATCTCCACTTTTCCGTCCCTTTGTTTCACCACGACCGGGGCATCGAGATGAGCGACTCCGCGATAAAATAGAAATTTCTCCGCCTCGTCATCGGTGGTCTGGACAAACGAGGCATTCACCATGCGCGGCTTGAGCCATACCGGCATGTCGGTGGCCACGGCGGTGCCATGGTCGCTCAAACGCAAATCTTTCCACTCCAGCGTGCTCTTCGTTTTGTCACCCAGCGATCCATAGCGCGCCGCATCCGGATTGATGCCCGGATTCTGGCTCATTGCACCCGGGAAGAACTGCGTCAGCCAGCCCCCTTGAAATGCCACCTGCACAGTTACCGGTTTGTTGAACCTTGTCGCCGAATGGAAATAAAGCACCGGCGTCTCCAGGCGCATCGTCACGTCGGGATGACAGCTCGGTGCGCCTTGGAAAAAGTTGGGCGGCGCGTCTCCGGGTTTTATCAGGAGCATCCGCGCCACATCTTTGACAAAGTCCGGCACCGGCTCGTCATCGGTGTTGATTCCGCCAATCGTGTTTCCCCACTCGTCTTGCAAAGAGGTGAACGTGCCCCATTCATGAACGATCAATTCTTCCGCTGCACGGGCAGGAAGCGGCACGGGCAGAGCCGACAGAACGAGCAGTGCAACGCTCAGCCAGCGAGGAAGCTTACCCATGGCACAAGGATGAGATGTCGCTCGGGACGTGGCAATTCGCTTCGACGACCCGCGCATTTCCATCACCTTAAAAAAGCAGCACTTTAATTTTCGACAACGGCATCTACTGTTCGCGCATGCGAATTGCGGTTGCGCTCATGGCTCTCACGTTTGCCGGTTCACTCCCGGCTGCGGAGCTGACGGCACTCGCCGCGGTGAAGCTCATCCCGCAGGAACGCGCGGCGCGGCTCGCGCGCATCGAGGCTCGCGACGGAACGCCCGAGGCCGATCGCTGGTATTTGCTCGTGCAGGATCCCAACGATGAAAACGGCGTTCACGAATTTGTCGTCGCGAACGGAGAGATCGTTTCCTCGCGCCCGATCTCGCAATTCGCGGAGAAGCTGCAACCGCAGGATGTGATCGGGGTTGCGGCGATCAAAATTGATTCCGATCAACTGGCGAAACTCGCCCGGCAATATGCGCAGGCGAGCAACGCGACAATCAGCAGGATCAGCTATGAATTGAAAAAAGAGGGCGCCGACGCCGCACCGGTCTGGAAGGTCGTTTGCTTCGACGACACGGACAAGCGCGTGGGCGAGCTCGTCGTCACCGCCGGAAAGGGAAACGTGATTTCGCATGATGGGTTTGCGCCGCTGCCACGAGCCGGCACGCCAAAAAAGCCGGCAAAGTTTGCAGTTTACGCGGAGCCAGAGGTGGCAAAGGCGGATCCGAGTGCGCCGCCACCGGCGGAGGAATATCCCGAGACTGAGCAACGGCGCAGGCGCGAGGTGGATGACCGGGGCCATCCGGTGGGCGATACGATGAAAAACGTCGGCCGCAGCATTCGCAAATTTCTGCCGTTTTGACTTCACTCAAGCGCAGGCTCGTTGCGCTGCTCGGTGCCGAAGCCGTCACCGACGAGGCGGAGATTCTGGCGCAGCACAGCGGCGACCGGTGGTTTGCCGCGCACCCGCCGGACGTCGTCGTTTTTGCCACGAACGCCGATCAGGTGAGCCGGCTGATGAAATTTGCGAACGGGCGAAAGATTCCGGTGACGCCCCGCGGCGCAGGAGTCGGCTACGTCGGCGGTTGCGTGCCGCTGGGCGGCGGCATCGCGCTTTCGCTCGCCCGCATGCGGCAGATCAAGGAGATCAACTTTGCCGACGGGGTCGCCATCGTGGAGCCAGGCGTGATCACCGGTGTGTTACAAGCGAAAGCGCGGGAGCAGCGGCTGTTTTATCCGCCCGACCCGGCGAGCCTGAAGGAATGCAGCCTCGGTGGAAACATCGCGACGAATGCCGGCGGCCCGCGCTGTCTGAAATACGGCGTCACACGCAACTACGTGCTCGGGCTCGAAGTCGTCCTCGCAAATGGCGATGTGCTGCGCACCGGCGGGCGGACGCACAAGAACAAGACCGGTTTCGATCTGATCGGGATGTTCGTGGGGTCGGAAGGGCTGCTCGGCGTCGTCACGGAGGCGACCCTGCGCCTGCTGCCGCTGCCACCTGCGCGCGCTTCGATTTCCGCGAGTTTCCGCACGTTCCGTGAAGCGGCCGGCGCGGTTCAGGAGACTTTCCGGGCCGGGTTCCTGCCCGCTGCCTTGGAGATTGCCGACGCGTTCACGCTGCAGTCCGCGCGCGAGTTTTTAGGAAAGGCGATCGTGCCGGCGGGTGAGGGACATTTGCTCATCGACCTCGACGGCCAGCCGGCGTCGGTGAAGTCGGAAGCCGGGTCGCTGGCTGGGTTGATGAAAAAAATCGGAGCGGTGCATCTGCGGAAGGCGACCGGTGAAGCGGCGTGCGAGGAGTTGTGGGAGTTGCGCCGGAAGTTCTCCGAGTCCCTGAAATCAACCGGATTGACGAAGCTCAATGAGGACATTGTCGTGCCGCGCGGCCGGCTGCTGGACCTCGCGGAATTCGCCGCACGGTTGCGAAAGAAATACGGCTATCCCGTCGCGTGCTTCGGTCACGCCGGCGATGGGAATATCCATGTGAACATCATGGCCGCGAACTATCACGGCGATCGAGCGGTTCATGCCAGGGTGGGGAAAGCGCTCGATGAGTTGTTTAAACAAGTGCTCGCCTGGGGCGGCGTGATCACGGGCGAGCACGGCATTGGGATTGCGAAGCAACGCTGGTGGAAACACGCGACCACGCCCGTCAGTCGCCAGGTTCATATGGCGTTGAAACGCGCTCTTGATCCGAACGGGATTCTGAATCCCGGGAAGTTTGTCGCTGTTACAAAATGACGCGTTGATTCCGCGAAAGCTGCTTTGCGGGATCCCTCGACTTCGCCCGGGATGACAGCCGGCTACAGTTTCGCCGCGATGAACTTCTCGAGCTTCACGATGTCGGCGGCAAACTTACGAATGCCTTCCGCGGTTTTTTCCGTCGCCATCGCGTCTTCGTTCAGCAGCCAGCGGAACGTTTTCTCGTCGAGCGGCAGGCGCTGAATGTTTTGGGACTGCGCATTTGCAGCATCGAGTTTTTTCGTGAGCGGTTCGTTCGATTCGGCGAGTTTCGCCAGCAAGTCCGGGCTGATCGTGAGCAGATCGCTCCCGGAGAGTTCCGTGATCTGGCTGACATTGCGGAAGCTCGCTCCCATCACTTCGGTCTCGTAGCCAAATTTTTTGTAGTAATTAAAAATCGTCGTCACCGACTGCACGCCCGGATCTTCCGCGCCGGTGTAATCCTTTTTATTCGCGGCTTTGAACCAATCGTAAATCCGGCCGACGAACGGCGAGATGAGCTTGATCTTCGCATCGGCGCAGGCGACGGCTTGCGGCAGCGAGAAAAGGAGCGTGAGGTTGCAGTTGATGCCTTCTTTTTGCAGCAGCTCCGCGGCGCGGATGCCTTCCCACGTCGAGGCGATCTTGATCAGGATGCGCTCGCGCGGAATGCCATTTTCCTCGTAGCTCGCGATGAGCTGGTGCGCCTTGCGCTTGGTGCCTTCCTTGTCGAAAGAAAGCCGCGCATCCACCTCGGTCGAGACGCGGCCCGGCACGATCTTCAGAATCTCGAGGCCGAAATTGACGAGTAGATCGTCGATGACGCACTCCACTTTTTCCGCGCCGACGACGCGGGTGTTCTTGTTGTCGGCGATCGCTTTGTCGAGCAGATGCGCGTATTCGGGCTTTTGCGCGGCGGCGTAAATCAGGCTCGGGTTGGTGGTCGCGTCCTGCGGCTTGAACTCGCGCATCGTCTCGAAATCGCCGGTGTCGGCGACAACTCTGGTGAACTGCTTCAGCTGATCGAGTTGGCTGAGTTTCGTGGGGGATGCGGCGGTGGCGGTGCTCATAAGTGCGAATCTAGCCGCGATTGGGCATCGCAGAAAAGGGGTTTTTGCCGGGAAATCGACGTGTTCACGTTGTGAACATGTTCTCCGTCATATGTTCACGTTTCCTTGTTTTGTGAACATATGACGGAGAACATGTTCACGACGTGAACACCTATCATCGTGCCCAGCCTTACAATGCGCTCCCGCCTTTACCCCCCAAAACGGAGGTCGAAACCAATCCCGTCTTGCGCGCGATCATCCCGGCCACCCGCAGCCTGGCGGAGTTGAAAGGGCGCATGCACACCTTGCCGAATCCGGCACTGCTGCTGAACACGATCGCGCTGCAGGAGGCGAAGGTCAGCTCGGAAATCGAAAACATTTTCACCACCAACGACGAACTTTACCAGGGACTCAGCACCGAGTCGGCGGTGTCCGGACACGCCAAAGAAGTGCTGCATTACAACGACGCGCTGTGGCAAGCCGCCGGGCGTCTCCGCCGCCGGCCACTCCTGACGACGAACCTCGCCATCGAGATCGTCAACACGATCAAAAAAAACGATGCGGGCCTTCGGCGCACGCCCGGAACGGCATTGATCAACCCGAGCACGCGCGAGGTGATTTACACGCCGCCGGACGGCGAGAAACAAATCCGGGCGCTTTTGCAAAACCTCGAGGAGTTCGCGAATGAAGAAACCGCAAGCCTCGATCCGCTCGTGAAGATGGCGATGATCCATTACCAGTTCGAGGCTATTCACCCCTTTTACGACGGCAACGGCCGCACCGGACGCATTCTGCTGATCCTGTATTTGCTCATGGAAAAACTGCTCGATGAGCCGATCCTCTTCTTGAGCCGCTACATCATCGAAAACAAAAGCGATTACTACCGGCGGTTGCGTGAGGTGACGGAAAAAGGCGCGTGGGAACCGTGGATTCTATTCATGCTGCGCGCGGTCGAAAAGACCGCGCAGATCACCACCCGCAAGATCGAGGCGATCGCGGACCTGCTCGCCGCAATGGTGGCGGAAGGACGCGCGAAATTGCCGAAGCGAACTTTTTCCAAGGAGCTGATCGAGCAGCTCTTCGTGCGGCCTTATTGCAAAATCCAGTTCCTCGAGGAAAGCGGCATCGCCAAGCGCGTCGCCGCGTCGCGTTATCTCCACGACCTTGCGGACGCCGGCCTCGTCGAGCGACGCCGAGTCGGAAAGGAGATGCTTTTTGTAAACGAAAGGCTCGTGAAGCTGCTCGCAAAAACGGAGCGACCGCTCGAGGAAGCGCCGCCGCGCTAAATGTGGATCGCGTGGCCGAACGCCGTCCCGACGGCCTCGTGCACCGCTTCGCTCAAGGTCGGATGCGCATGGATTGTCGCCTCGATGTCTTCGTAGGTTGCTTCGAGCGTGATCGCGAGGCCGAGCTCGGCGATGATCTCGGTCGCTTCCGGCCCGATGATATGCGCGCCGAGGATCTCACCGTGCGGTTCGCCGATGAGCAGTTTTACGAAGCCGTCAATCTCACCGATTGCGCGTGCTTTGCCGCTCGCCATGAACGGGAACTTGCCGATCTTGAATTTCTTCCCCGCCTCCTTCGCCGCGCGTTCGGTGAGGCCGACGCTCGCGACCTGCGGCTGGCAATAGGTGCAGCCGGGAAACGTCGTCACTTTCTTCGGTTTCGTTTTTCCGAACATGCCCTCGACCGCCTGGATCGCTTCGTAGCTCGCCACATGCGCCAGCCATGGCGGACCGATGATGTCGCCCGCCGCGTAAACTCCGGGCAGGTTCGTTTGGTAATCGTCCCCGGTCTTGATGTAGCCGCGATCGGTCAGCTCGATTTTTAAATTTCCGCCCGGGAGCAGGGGCGCGACGCCGATCGCGACGAGGCAAACATCGGCCTCGAGCGTCTCCGTCGTCTTGCCTTCCACCGTTACCTTTACGCCGGAATCGGTCACTTCCGTTTTCGTCGTTTTGGTGTTCGTCAAAATCTTCATTCCCTGTTTCACCAGCGCTTTCTCGAGCGTCTGCGAAACCTCGGTGTCCTCGACCGGCAGCACATTCGGCATCATTTCCACGACGGTCACTTTCGTGCCGAAGGCGTTGTAAAAATACGCAAACTCGATCCCGATCGCGCCGGCGCCGATGATGATCATGCTCGCCGGTTGCTTTTCCAAAACCATCGCTTCGCGCGAGCCGATTACGCTCGTGCCGTTGAAAGGCAGTCCCGGTAGTGCGCGGGTTACCACGCCTGTGCTGATCAGGGTCTTCGGCGCATTATGTGTCTCGGTTTTGCCGTCGGGAAACTTCACCATGACCTCGCCGGCCTTGTCGAGCGAAGCCTCGCCGCGGATGTAATCGACCTTGTTTTTCTTGAACAAAAACTCGATGCCCGTCGCGTTTTTGTCCGACACGTCACGCGAGCGCTTGATGATTTTGCTCCAGTCGAAACTGAGTTCCTCAATGTTGAACCCGAACTCCCCGGCGCGATGCTTCATGATGTGAAAAAGCTCGGCGTTGCGGAGCAGGGATTTCGTCGGAATGCAGCCCCAGTTCAGGCACGTGCCGCCGGCGCGCTCCTTCTCCACACACGCCACTTTTTTGCCGAGCTGCGCCGCGCGAATCGCGCCGACGTAGCCCGCGGGTCCGCCGCCAATGACGATGAGGTCGTAGTTCATGATGGGAAAAAAGATGCGCGCCTGCGCGGAGCGCCGTCAAAGACTTTCGCCGCCGCCTGCCACGGCGGCGAGTGACAAGCGGCCACTTGCGCAACGGTGTGCGAACTGTTTAACAAGGTAACACCATGACTAAAAAACCAAGCTCCCAGTCCAAATCCTCAGGCAAATCCGGCAACGACATCAACGTCTCGATTCCCCGCGACAAGGCGGCTGGCGCGGCGGCGGGCGCTGTGGTCGGCGGAATGGTGGCCGGCCCGATGGGCGCGGTTGTCGGGGGCGTCGTCGGCTCCATGGTCGCCGGCAACACCAGCCAGATCAAAAAGGCGGTGGCGAAAGGCGCAACGACAGTGGCGAAGAAAAGCCCAAGCCTCGCCACGGTGAAAAAAGCGGTCGCGAAGGCCACTCGCCCGTCGCCCAAGAAGGCAAAGTCCGCCCCGAAGAAACCTGCGAAGGCGAGCGGCGGCAAAGCGAGCTCCGCGAAACCAGCCGCGCGGAAACCAGCGGCGTCAAATAAAGCGCCGTCTGCTGCAAAGAAACGCCCGGCAGCAGCGAAAAAGTCTGGCGCGAAAAAGCGCTAATTCCATTCCGCAGCAACGCTGCGTTTTTGCTGAAAGCGGTCGTGGTAAAAGACCTGCCGATGCAGGCAGCCGTATTCGTGGAGCAGCTTCGTGACCTTGACGTCGAAGCAGCAATACTCCGCGATCTCGAGCACGCGCCCGTCGCGCCACCACTTGATCGCGTCCATGCCGCCGGCCGTCTTCCCCGCGCCGAGCGTCGCCTGCGCGAGCGCGTCGAGCGCAAGCCGGTGTCCGAGCCGCGCCTCGAGATCGGACAGAATGTCGAAGCTCCGGATTTGCTCTTTTAAATCGAGGATCGTGTAGCCCATCAACACCTCGTAATCAAAATTCACGGTGTTGAAACCGACCACGAGATCGGCGCGGCAAAGCTGATCAATCAGGTCGTTGACGCGCTTCTCGCCAAAGACGCGATACTCGCCGGTGCGCGTGCTGTAGGTCACGCCCACGCTCATTCCCATGTCGCGTTTTTTGTCCCAGCCGCCCGCGTCATTCGCCGTGCGTTGCGTTTCGAGGTCGAAATAAACGATGTCGCGCGGCATCGGCGCGTTTTAGGAAAAATGCACGCGACTGGCAAGCCGGGGCTTGGGAACAGGCTGCGCTCCTATTTCAGAGCAAATCCAACTGCGCGCCGGCAGATTCTTCGACCGGAAGCTCGGGTTCGGGCAGCGTGATGTCGATGCGAAACCGCTTCGCGATCCGCTGGCAGGTGAGCGGCGAAAACCCCTCGTAGTGGTTGTTCGCGTAAATGTAAACGCAGCCGGTGTCGGCGAGGTGTTTTTCGATTTTGATCGCCCAGCTTTCCAGCGCCGAATCGCGCGGCCACATCAGTTTTCCGTAGCGATGTTCGCTCCCGCCGTCGCTCCGGCTTCTCGTTCTCAGGTCGCCGAGGAGCCTGACGTAAAGACAGTCAGCAGTCTGCGGCAGAAACTCGAACGGCGCGCGGTTTTGCTCCGCGAGCGGGCTCGTGTCGGCCCAGACCCAGCAAATGCGCTCTTCCTCGAACAGCTTCACGATGCGCGGCAGATGCCACGCCGGATCGCGGAACTCCACGGCGAAGGAAAAATCGCGCGGCAGGTTGAACAGGAAATCCTTGAGCGCGGCTTCGTCGTGCGGCGGCGTGAAGGTCGGCGGCAGTTGGATTAGGATCGGCCCGAGCTTCGCGCGCAGCGGGGCGATGCCGTCGAGGAAAGCGCGCAGCGGCTCCCCGCAATCGCGCAGCCGCCGTTCATGCGTGATCTCGCGCGGCATTTTGCAGGTGAAGTAGAAATCGTCCGGTGTGGCGTCGAGCCAGTGTCCGATCGTCTGCGGACTCGGCGTCGCGTAAAACGTGGAGTCGATTTCCACCGCCGGGAGCGCGCGGGCATACCAGGCGAGCCATTGATTCTGCGGAAGTTTTTCGGGATAAAAATTCCCGCGCCAGTCGTCAAAACTCCACGCGCAGGTTCCGATCTTGATTTTCCGGTTCAAGTTCTTTAGCAGAATCGAACCTCGCCCCATGCCCAAGCGCATTTGCCTCCTCCTTGCCGCGGCGCTGCTCATTGCGGCCTGCGCCACCGGCCCGTCGATTCGCTACACGGATGAAATGTTCGAGCCGGAAATTGCGGGGACGCAATTCGGCATCGCGTCGTTTTACACCGCCGGCTGGTTCGGCATCGGCGAGCAGACGGCGAGCGGCGAGCGCTTTCGCCAATACGACATGACGGCGGCGCACAAGACACTGCCGATGGGCACCTTCGTTCGCGTCACGAATCTCTCGAACGGTCACCACACCATTGCGCGGATCACCGACCGCGGTCCGTTCGTGCGCGGACGGATCATTGATTTGAGCAAAACGGGCGCGCGCGACGTCGGGATCCTCGATGCCGGCACCGCGCAGGTTCGGCTCGACGTGCTCGTTCCGCGCCGCGTGCGCGTCGCGACCGCGGTCGGCGGGTAAAAAGTTGCGCCCCGCGCGCGTTGCGCCACTCTCATCGTGTGATGGTTTCCCCCCGGCGAATCCGAATGCTTTTCGTGGCACTCGTTGGCGTGACCCTTTCGATGCGGCCAATTTTTTCGCAGGAACTGGAGACGCGGACGATCACATTGGAGGCGGCTTATGAACGAGCCCTGGCGACGGACCAGAGCATCGGGATTGCCTATTGGGAATTGCGGAAGGCGAACCTGCTGCCGTGGAGCGCGCTGACGCGGGTCGGTCCCTCGGTCAACGGTCGCTCGACGCTAACCTCCAGCGACCAGTCGAGCTTCAGTGGAGGGCATGTGCAAAACTCGCGCACGGATCTCGGCAGCAGCGGGAGTCTGACGGTCGAACAGCCACTGATCGATCTCACCGTTTTTCCGGCCTATCGCCTCGGAAAGCTTTCCGCGCGCTCCGCCTGGCTGGAACATCGCTTCACGATTCGCGGGATTCTCTTCGGGCTGGCGCAGGCTTATTACGAAGTGCTCAAACAGCAGCGCATCGTCCTGGTGAATCGTGACACCCTCGAGCTCGCCGGCAAGCAACTGGATATTTCGCAAGTGCGCGCCGACGTCGGCGAAGTGACGCGCGCCGACGTGCTTCGGGCGCATGTCGTGGTCGAGACGGCGCGCCGGGCGTTGATTGAATCCGAGAACCTGCTCCTGCTCGACCGGAACACGCTTGCGAACATTTTGAATCTGCACGACGACTCCCGTTTTGAACTCGTGGAACCGCCGAACTACCCGACGACCCGGCTGCCGTTCGATGAGCTCGTGGGACGCGCCTACGCCTGCCGCGAGGATTTGCGCGTCGCGGAGCTGGCGATTGACGAAGACATTGCGCGGCGCGGCGAGGTGATCGGCAGCTATGGGCCGAGGCTCGTGGCGCAGTGGAATGGAAGCCTGAGCGCCAATTCCGGCACCGCCAGCTCGCACGTGAACCAGTGGGGATCGAATCTGGCCGTGCAATTGCCTTTCCTCACCGGTGGCCAGCGCGAGATCGATCTGCTGAGCGCGAACCGGCAAATCATGGAGACGCGGCTGAATCGGGACAAAACGGCGAAGCAGATTCAGCAGGATGTTAAACAAGCGTGGCTGACCGTGCGCACGCTGGAGGGGACGCTGACGGCGCTGAAGGTGCAGGTCGAAGCGGCGGCACAGGGCTATGAGGACCTCCAGGCCCAATACCGCGCCGGCACCGCGACGAGCGTGGACGTGCTGACGGCGCTGAATGATTTGAACTCGGCACGGCGCGACCTCGCCACGCAAACGTATGATTATCAGGTGGCGCTGCGAAACCTCGAACAGGTGAGCGGTGTTTTCCAGCAGGCGCGCGTCGAGCGTGCAAGTCCCCGATGAAAAAACTGATCCTGATTCTTGTCGTTGCACTCCTCGTCGCGGGCGGGTGGTGGTTTTGGAAAAGCCGCAAAACCGCGCAGACGGAATATCAAACGGCGCCCGTTACGCGCGCTGATCTGACGCAAATGGTCACGGCGACCGGCACCCTGAATCCGGTGCTGAATGTGCAGGTCGGCAGCCAAATCTCCGGGAACATTCAAAAACTGTTTGCCGATTATAACTCGCCGGTGACCGAGGGGCAGATCATTGCGCAGCTCGATCCGGCGGTTTATCAGGCGATCGTTCATCAGGCCGAAGGCGATCTCGCCAATGCGCAATCCACTTTTGAACTCGCGAAGCTGACGTCGAAACGAAAAGAGGAACTGGTGACGCTCCACGCAGCTCCGCAGGCCGACCTCGATGCCGCGACGGCGGCGCTGCACCAGGCGGAATCGACGGTGAAAATCAAACAGGCGAATCTGGAGAAATCAAAAGTCGATCTCGATCACTGCACGATCTATGCACCGATCAACGGCATCGTCATTTCGCGCAGTGTGGACGTCGGCCAGACGGTCGCCGCGAGTTTGAGCGCGCCGGTGATTTTCACGATCGCGAACGACCTGCGCAACATGCAGATCGACTCGAATGTCGCGGAGGCCGATGTCGGCAATGTGGAGACGGATCAGACGGTGAATTTCACGGTCGATGCGTTTCCGTATCGCACCTTCCACGGCAAGGTTGTGCAGGTGCGCAACGCGCCGATCACGGTGCAAAACGTGGTCACTTACGACACGGTGATCGCCGTCAATAACGACGATCTCAAATTGAAGCCGGGGATGACGGCAAACGTTTCCGTCGTCGTCGCGGAACGTGAAAACGCTTTGCGAATTCCGAACGCCGCGCTTCGTTTTCGTCCCCCGGAAAAGCAGGACAAAACTGCGAAACCGGCGGCGAGTGCCCCGCCTGCTCCTCCTGGCGCGAGAGGCGGTCGTGGCGGCGGCGGTGGCCGGCAACGCTCCGCACCCGCGAGTCGGACGGTCTATGTTTTGTCCGGGAGCGAGCCGAAAGGCGTGGAAGTAAAGCTGGGGATCAGCGACGGCGTTTACACCGAAGTGGTCGAGGGGCTCAGCGAAAACCAGCAGGTCATCACGGCGGCAACTTCCCCGGATGCCGCCCCGGCCGCGGCCACGACCAATCCATTCGGCGGCGGAATGCGGATGCGCTAGCGCGTCATGAAGGCCGTCATCGCGCTCGATAAAATCGAGAAGACTTATCAAAGCGGCGACGTGGAAGTGCGGGCCGTGCGCGGCGTTTCGCTGCGGATTGAGCCGGGCGAATTCGTCGCGATCATGGGAGCGAGCGGCTCGGGAAAATCGACGATGATGAACATCATCGGCTGTCTCGACCGACCGACCGGCGGCGAATACCTGCTCGACGGAACCGACGTCTCGAAGCTGAACCGCGACGAGCTCGCCGACATCCGGAACCAGAAAATCGGCTTCATTTTCCAGGGCTTCAATCTGCTTTCCCGCACCTCGGCATTGGAAAACGTGGAGCTCCCGATGCTCTATTCGCACCGGCATCAAACGCCGCGGGAGTTGCGTTACCGGGCGATGGCTGCGCTCGAGACGGTCGGTTTGGCAAAACGAGCCGGACATTTCCCAAATCAGCTTTCGGGCGGGCAACAGCAGCGGGTGGCGATTGCGCGCGCGCTCTGCAACGAACCGGCGCTGCTCCTCGCCGATGAACCGACGGGCAATCTGGATTCGCAAATGAGCATCGAGATCATGGATGTTTTTCAAAAGCTGAACGATCGCGGAATCACGATCGCGATGGTCACACACGAGCTGGATATCGCGAGTTACACCAAGCGCAACATCGTCATGCGCGACGGCGAGATCCTGAGCGATGCTGCGGTCTCGCGCCGTCTGTTTGCGAAGGAAGTGATGCGGGAACTGGAGGCCGCGCGGCAGGCGGTGCAGCTTACTTCGTCATGAAAACCGGCGCCACTTTCACCATCGCCCTGCGCGCCTTGCGGCGGAACAAGATGCGCACCGTGCTGACAATGCTCGGGATCATCATCGGCGTAGGCGCGGTCATCGCGATGGTCGGCATCGGCAACGGCGCGAAGTCGCAGGTCGAATCGCAAATTGCCAGCCTGGGCGAGAATGTGATTTTGATTTTCTCCGGAAACTCGACGGCTGGCGGTGTGAAAAGCGGATGGGGCGGAGCGGGCACTTTGAAGATCGAGGACGCGCTCGCGATCTCGCGTGAGGTGCCGGACGTCGTGGCCGTGAGCCCAGAGGTGCGCGGCGGGATGCAGGTCGCTGCGGGAAATCAAAACTGGGGCACGCAGGTGCTCGGCGAGTCCGCAGACTATTTCGACATCCGCAAATGGCCCTTCGCGGGCGGGGGAACTTTCACCGATCAGGATGTCCGCAGCTCGAACAAGGTGGCGGTGATCGGCAAGACGGTCGCGACCCAGCTCTTCGGCAGCGCCGATCCAGTCGGTCAGATTTTACGGATCAAGAACGTGCCCTTCATTATCACCGGCGTGCTTCAGCCAAAGGGCCTGTCGGTCATGGGCAGCGACCAGGACGACGTGGTGATCGTGCCCTACACCAGCGCGATGAAACGGCTGATGGGCGCGACGATGTTGCGTGGGATGAATGTGCAGACGAACAGCGCGGAATCGCTCGCCAAGGCGCAGCAGCAGATCACGCAGCTCCTCCGGCAGCGCCATCGCGTGGTCGAGGGAAAGGACGACGATTTCACGGTCCGCAACCAGCAGGAGATCGCGGAAATGGCGACGGCCACCTCGCGCGTGATGGGATTGTTGCTCGGTGCGATTGCCAGCGTCTCGCTCGTCGTCGGCGGGATCGGCATCATGAATATCATGCTGGTGAGCGTGACGGAGCGCACCCGCGAGATCGGCATTCGGATGGCGGTCGGCGCGCACGGGAGCGACATTCTGCTGCAGTTTCTGATCGAGGCGATCACGCTCTCGTCATTGGGCGGCGTGATCGGCATCTTGATCGGCGTCGCGACTTCCAAGCTGCTCTCCTATCTCGCGCACTGGCCCACGATGATTTCTGCGACGGCGATTATCGCTGCGTTTTTATTCAGCGCAGCCGTCGGAATCTTCTTTGGATTTTACCCCGCGCGCAAAGCCGCAGCGCTCGATCCGATCGACGCCTTGCGCTACGAATAACCCGCGTCTGCTCCGGCCGATTCTGAATTTGACGCCCTCAAGAGCGTTGATTAACGTGCGCGGCTCTATGCGAAAAACCTTCGCCGCCCTTCTGCTGACTGCCTGTGTCGCCTCTGCGCCGCGGGCCGGAGCGGTGGTGGTTTATCGTGCCGACGAGGGTTGGAGCACCCAGAGCTCGAGCGAGGAGGATGCGGTCGAAAAAACCGCCAGCGCGCAGCTTCACAAAGCGGAAGAAGCGGAGGCCGCCGGCGACAACAAACATGCGCTCGGGGCCTATCGCGGGCTGCTGCGGAAGTTTCCCACGTCCGGCGTCGCTTCGAAATCGCAGCTGAAAATCGGCGAGCTCGCGGAGAAACTCGGCGATTACGATCACGCCTACGATGCGTATCACGCCTACATCACGAAGTATCCGAAGGGCGAGGATTTCGACAAGGCCGTCGAGGCGGAATTCAACATCGGCCGGCGTTTTCTCGAGGGGGAACGCAAGCGCGTTTTTGGCGTCAAGACCTTCGCCTCCATGGCGCGTGCTCAGCAGATCTTCGAGTCCATCGTGCGGGACGCGCCCTTCAGCAAGTATGCGGCGCTGGCGCAATTTTACGTCGGCCAGTCGCTGGAGAAGCAGGAGAAAACGCTGGAGGCGATTGCCGCTTATCAGGTGGTGCTCGCGAAATATCCGGGCGATCCGGTTGCTGCGGACGCGCAATACCAGATCGGCTACGTCTACTTTTCACAGGCGCGTTCTGCTTACGACAAAGCCGCCGCAAACAAGGCGCGCGAGTCTTTCGAAGACTTCATCGCCCATTATCCCTCGAGCGAAAAAGCGCCGCAGGCGAAGGAGAATCTAAAATCGCTCGAAACGCGCGATACGAGTGGCGCGATCAACATCGCGCGGTTTTACGACAAGCAGAAAAACTACCGGGCCGCGGTGATTTACTATCAGGACGTGATCAAACAGCAGCCGGGATCCGCCGATGCCGATGCGGCCAAGAAGCGCGTGGACGAGTTGAAGAGCCTGGTCGGAGAAGATGCGTTGCGCGCCGGCCCGGAAAAGACCGAGACCGGCGCCCGCGCGCAGAGCCGCCGCAAACTGCAGGCGCAGGTCGATACCGCCGCACGTCCTGATTACCTCGGGCCGCCCGTCGTGGTGCCGGATGAAGTCGCGCCCGCGAAACCGCGGATGCGAACTTCGCCGGAAAGCGTCGGGCCCGTGCCTGCGGTGGAGCCCGCTTTGCCAGACCAATGAGGCTTCTTTTCGCCGCGGCTTCCGCGCTGCTTTTCGCCGGATGCGCCGGCTACCACATCGGGCCGATCAAGCCGCAGTTCATGCACGACGTGAACACGCTGGCCGTGTCGAATTTCAAAAATGACACGCTCGAGCCGCGCATCGAAGTGCTCGTGGCCGACACCGTCATTAAGCAAATCCAGCAGGATGGGACCTATCGCATCACCACTCCGGACAAGGCGGACGCCATTTTGGAAGGCACGATCACCAACATCAAACGACGCGCCTCGCGGTCGGTGCGGGGAAATGTGCTGGCGACGAGCGAGTTCACGCTGGACCTTGAATTGACCTTCAGCATGAAGCGCCGCGATGGCACGAGGATCCGATCGCAATCCATCGATGGCCACACGAGCTTTTTCGTCGGTGGCGACGTGAACCAGGATGAGCGGCAGGCGATTCCGCTCGCGGCGCAGGACGCGGCGGTGCGGCTGGTGAGCCAGATCAGCGAAGGCTGGTAGCGGCGCCCGTGCTTTATCTCGTCGCGACGCCGATCGGGAATCTCGGCGATATCACGCTGCGCGCGCTTGAGGTTTTGAAAAATGCGGACGTGATTGCGTGCGAAGACACGCGGCATTCCGCGCATCTTTTGCAGCGATACGAAATCTCGAAGCCGCTCGTGAGCTATCATGAGCACAACGAAGCGATGCGCACGGCCGAGCTGTTGCTCCGGCTCGAGCGCGGCGAAAACGTGGCGGTCATCACCGATGCCGGTCTTCCGGGAATCTCGGACCCCGGCGCGCGCCTGCTTCGGGCCTGCATTGAAAACGGCATCGCACACACCGTCATCCCCGGCCCGTCCGCCGTGCTCACCGCACTGGTCGGGTCGGGGTTTCCGAGCGAGCAGTTTTTCTTCGGCGGCTTTTTGCCTGTGAAAAGTGGAGGACGCGAGCGGGAAATTGCCGCCGCTGCAGAGCGAGGTGAGACCTCGGTTTTCTTCGAGTCGCCGCACCGGATTTTGAAAACGCTCGCCGTCTGCGTGCAGCATCTTCCCCAGCGAGAACTCTGCGTCGCGCGCGAGTTGACCAAACAATTCGAGGAATTTCGCCGGGGCATCGCGGAGGCATTGCTCGCGCATTTCACGGCGACTGCGCCGCGTGGCGAGTTCGTGCTTCTGGTCAGCGGATTGACGAAACGCGAGCGCCGCGAAAAGCTCGGCTGACCAGCCTCACGACCAAAGATTCCGGTCCAGCGTGCGATACTGAATGGCTTCGCTGATGTGCTGCGGCTGGATGCTATCCGAGGCGTCGAGATCGGCGACGGTGCGTGCGACTTTCAGAATGCGATCGTAGGCGCGCGCGCTGAAGTTGAGTTCCGTCATCGCCATTTTCAAAAGATC
>JAXDQV010000129.1:0-3334 GCA_034667645.1 Chthoniobacter sp. | reverse complement strand
CCGCGAGCAGATTCGCACCGGGGCCGCTAATGGTAAGATTCTTGTCGATGATTATCTGCCCGGCCGCCGTTAACGAAATGGCGCCTCTGACGTTCGGCGCAAACGTGATCGTGCTGCCGACGCAGGCGCTTGTTATTACGCTGCGCAGTGACCCTGCCACACTATCATTCGTAGTGTTAACCACTCGATTAATCTCGCTACAGCCGGCCAGCTGGTCCGCCTGCACTTCGTAGGCGCCAATATCGCTCCCATCGCCTCCGCTGGGAAAGGAAGTGCCCGGGGCATAAACCGGACGCGCCAAACCGCGCTGATCGGTGGTCGAGTTACTCGACTTACCCTTATTGATTGCAGGGCTGCCTGCCTGGGGCGCGTGGGTCAAGGTCGGCCCACCGGTGTCACCCAAAGCATCGAGCTGGGGATCAATGACCCCCGGGAAAGTGCCGACCTGGTCGCTGTTCGTGCCATTAGTGAAGCCGCTGCTGCCGGAGGAATCGCCGATAAAGTTATAGCCCTGCGAGGTGAATGTGCCACTGATGTCGGGGCCTACGGTCGTGGCCGTGTTCTTGGCAATGATGGTATTACTCAAATTCACTGTCTTGAGGTTATAAATGCCACCGCCGCCGGCGGATGTGCCGGGCGCCATATTCCCCCAGATGGTGCTATTAGTGATAGTCACTATGCCATTGTTGAAAATTCCGCCGCCGGATCTCCGGGCCGAGTTGCCGGAGATCGTGCTGTTGGTGACAGTGGCCGAGCCAAGGGTGTAAATGCCGCCGCCGGCACTGTCGGCCGCGCCGGTCACGGAGTTGCCGAAGACAGTGCTGTTGATGAGAGTCACTCCGCCGTTGGCAACGTTGTAAATTGCGCCGCCATACACTGCCGTGTTGCCGGTTAAGGTGCTATTGGTAATCGTGACCTGCGCATTCGGGTCGGTGTAGATTCCGCCGCCGCTGGTTGCCGTGTTACCGGAGATGACGCAGTTGGTGATCGACAGCAACTCGCGAGAGGCGTAAATGGCGCCGCCCGTGGTGCTCGATCCATTTGAAATCGTCAGGCCGGAGATGGTGATGTTGGTGAAGAGGGCAACGAAAGCGGTCTCGAAGATGCGAAAATTCGTCGCCGCGGGATCGCGCCGAACTGTCAGCAGATTTGCTCCGGGTCCGCTGATCGTCACCGCCTTGTTAATCAGGAGCTCGCCGCTCGTCAGGGTAATCGTCGCAATGCCGGCCCCGAAGTTGATCGTATCGCCCGACACGGCCGTGGCCAACGCCTGGCGCAGCGTACAATCAACGCCCGGACACGTGCCTCCCCCGTCGGCAGAGCTGTTAACCGTCAACGTCGCCGCGTCAGCTGATGCGACCAGAATCAGCGCGACCAACGAGTTTCTGACCCAACGAAAGAATGGAATGTTCATAGGCGAAAAAGCGCGGCCCCTCTTCTGCGCGAAGAATGACAGGTGCTTGGGTCGGGTCGCCTAACGTACTTTACGCGCGTCGCACCGTCACTGAATCAGTCTCTTCTGTAAATAGATTTGTTGTGGTTCCCGCGCGGATTGTCCGTCAGCCAGGCCACAAGCGTTGACCTTCTTAACTGTGTTTTCATGTGGGCTTCCTTTGGGTTTTGACCGCAGGCCCACTGTCCGTCAAATCAGGGCAACCCCATGCTGACCCCCTTTTCTGTTCTGCCCCTGCTAGACAAACAGTTTGAGAACAGTTAGGTACACTTTGAGAACAGAATTGGCCGCTGTTAGAGCGGCACTGACTTCCGGAACATGGCCCGAAAAAAAGTATCGCGGGCGCTGGCGCCTCTACCCAGCCGGCGCGCGCTCGACAAAGCGCATCATAAGACGGAAGAGCTGACCGCGATCTTGCGCGACGTGGCCGTCAAAAATCAGCAGGAGCAACCGCGCGCGTTCCACGCCGTGCGGGAGGTGGCCGCGCATTTTCACGTGCCGGTTTCCACCGTCTCACGAGCTTACCGCGTCCTCGAACAGGAAGGTCTCATCAGCCGGGTTCGGGGATCGAAGACCCTGTTGCAAGGGCTGAACTTCGATCGGCAATTGAAAGTCCGCGCTTTTGTCGGTTTCCCAGCCTCGGTTTCGCGTTTTGTCACGCTCCAGGATTACCGGACCTTCCTCATCCGGATCCGGCGCGAGCTGCGCCTGCGTGGGTTCGCGGCCGCGACGGCCTTCTTCGAACCCGCCGAAGCCACCACCGGCGCGTTGAGCAAGCGCTTCAAGGCTTACGAAGTCGACACCGTGATCTGGTTTCAGCCCGGCAAGGAAGCCGCCGTCACCGCCTTACATCTGGCCGATATGGGCATCCGGTTATTGGGCGTGGCGAATGATACCTATTGCCACATTCCCTGCCGCTATCAGGTTAGCCGGGAATCCGCCATCAGAACGTTGCTGGAGAATTGGAAAACGCAAAAACCGGATCGCGTTACCGTTGTCGAGTCGAAGGAGCAACGCTCAGCGGCTCTTGACGAAACGGCCCATGCCATCCTCGACGAATTGGAGATTCCCTGGTCGGTCGCAACTTATCAGAAGCAGCGAAGCGAAGCTTTCGTGCGCGAGCTGCAACGGAAGAAAACCGGCGGGATCATTTTTCCCTCCTCCGCTCTGGTGTCGAAGTTTTGCTTTCGCGCTCCGGATGCGGTGGTGGAGTTGCTGAAAACGCAGCGGGTGGCTTTGCTCAATGGGCCGGTGAGCATGCCTTTCGCCAAAGTGCCCGACGTGAAGGTGGATCTCGTTACGGTCGACTGGCAGATGGTCGCCGAACGAATCGTGGACGATCTGATCAGCCAGGAGGCCTTCCAGCTCCCTGGCCCAACCTTCTTCGACGCCGAGGCGAAACTGCGCGTACCGCTGAGCGATTTCGCGCAGAGCATCGGATAGCGGCTATTGGAGGAAGTAAACCTGGACAACGGCGACGCCGGTTGTCTCCGGGTTGCCCCGCACTAAGGCCGAGTATTGGCCGGGCGGAAGAGTGACCACAAATGCAGCCTCTAAGTCGTTGGTAGGTTGGAGGCTGGTAGCCTCCAGCTCAGCCTCCTGACTGCTGCCGTCGGTACGAATTTTCCAGTTGTCATTTTCGACGACGATGGCACCGCTCCCATTTTTAAGCTGGAGAGTTGTATCTTGGAGCGCATTGGAAATACCAAACGCCGACAAGGACGGACCGATCGCGCGTACAACGACTTTTATCGGTGCGTTCTGCACGATGAAGCTGGCAATCATCAGTTTGTCGCCGGCCTGCACCAAACCTCTTGTCGCAATGTTCGCAAGTCTGACCGGCGACCCGCTACTAAGATCATAAGCCTCGACAGTTCCAAG
>JAXDQV010000128.1:0-6079 GCA_034667645.1 Chthoniobacter sp. | reverse complement strand
AATCCGATCAAGTCCAGCAATACGCCGGTGCCGCATGTTGAAATCCCGGGGCTGGGAACGATCACCGGGCGCGTCGTTCTGTTCGTGGACCCATTTAGCGGCAAATCCGAAGAGCGGGTCACTTCAAACGGATTCTTCGTCAATGTGCTCGGGCGGGTTGTGAATCAGAATGATCCCAGTTTTGGTGAAAAGAATCTCAGCCATTCTGCTTGGGGACGCTTCCGCATGACGGTGCGCGCCGACGGCTTGAACCCATTCCTCACGATTGACCGTGAGAAATTTGGCGAACGGCGGGAACTCAAAGTCTTCCGCGCATTCCTCCGTCGGGTATTCAATAAGGCGCGGAGTGAATACGACAGTGATGTGAACGCCGGGATGCCCGACGGAGGCGACCTGTTAGTTCGGTCTCTCGGAGTCCTATCACTCAATCCACTTCGAAACGTTGTTTCGGAATCCCTCCGAACTGAGCCTCCGCTGCCGGGTCTGCTGGATGAAACTGGAGTCGTTGACCGTGAGGAGAAACGGCGGTCCTGGCGGGAGAACACAGCGGAGAATATCAAAACCGCTCTCACAGAGGTTAAATATGAGAAGGCTGGGGATGACAGCTTCGTGAAGTTCCGAATTTCCGACAATGCTATTGTCGTGAATAAGGATCATCCATTTGTTGCTGAGTATTCCCGAACAAAAGCGGAGAAGGAACTCTTGAGAACTATGGCCATGGTTAATCTTTTGTCTGATGTTTACGCATTGGACATCGGAATCGAGCCGGCGACGCTTAAAAGTGTGCGCGACTACCGAGACCGCCTAATGCGCTTTCGCGCAATGCAACAGCGGAAATCGGGCACCTACATTGCTAACCTGCTCCTCCAGACTCAGCACGATAGCGGAAATAGCAAGCGGCTAGAGGCGGTGATTTCCGACGCTTTGCGCTATTTAGGATTCCAAGTGAGAGATCTTGCCAAGCCAGGTGAGCCCGAAGGAATCGCGAGCGCATATCCGACCCCCACTTCGAGTATCCCCACGAAAGAGAACCCACACCCTCCTCTTTACAGTTTCTCGTTCGACGCCAAATCATCAAAACACGATGCCGCTGCAACGGGCAACATCAAGCTCGACGGGATTGTTGAGCATCGCGATCGATACAAAGCAAACCATGCACTGGTGATTGCGCCCGGCTTCAACGAGGGCGCGCTCGCAATCCGTTGCGAACAACAAAAGGTCACTCCTATGAAAGCTTCCGACCTCGGGAAGCTGCTCGAATATACCGTAGAGCATGGGGCCATACCTGTAACAAAGCTCAGAGAACTATTCGAACTCTTCGACCCTGAGAAGGTCTCGCTGTGGGTAACAAGGTTAGAAAGCTGGCTCACCGAAAAGCGTCCGCTGACGATTGATATCTTTTTGACCGCTCTCGCGAAGTTGAAAGGAAAAATTCCGGACGCATTGCCGGCCGAGACGATTGCGTTCATTTGCCGGGAGGAGCTGAAGGCGGTGAGCACGAAAGGAGCAGACGTTGTCGCGCTAGCCACAGGTCTTTCTATCTTAATTCCCGATATCGTTGGGGTTGATGGGGACAAGATTGTCGTAAACGCAAGCGCGGCGCGGGTCGCTGCTGCCGTCGGAAGCCAGTTGGAGCGTCTTCACAATAAGGGGGGCGTCGAGAGTCCCCCGGGAGGGGAAGAGTGATCAAACCAATTCACCCGTTCCCGGCACGCATGGCTCCGGAACTGGCCATCAGTGAGCTAACAAACTTGGCTCTTGGGAGTGTGGTTCTCGATCCTATGGCGGGGTCTGGCACAGTGCTCCGGCACGCCTCTGAGCTCGGGCATAACGCAATCGGCTTCGACATGGATCCGTTGGCCGTGCTGATGAGCAGCGTCTCAACAACGGCGGTTTCTGAAGTGCAGATTGATCGCCTGCTGTCCAAAGTCAGATACGAGATCGGCGCTGGTAATGAAGGTGAGTTGAAGCTCCCATGGATCGACGACGATCCCGAAACCCGTGAGTTTGTTGCTTATTGGTTCGCTGCCCCACAGAGCGCTGATCTGCGCCGCTTAGCTCATTCGCTTTTCCATTTAACAACCAAACGCTCGTCTCCGGCGACGCGTGTAGCAGCAGATGTATTGCGGGTAGCTTTTAGTCGAATCATAATCACCAAGGATCGGGGGGCTTCACTCGCACGCGATGTCTCTCACAGTCGACCACACAAGGTGTCAGATGCGTCGGATTTCGAAGTTATTCCCGCCTTCGAGCGCTCGGTTAATCAAGTTCGACGCCTGCTGACGACTAACCCTCCTCGAGGGAATGTGGAGGTGACGCTTGGCGATGCGCGTTCGTTAACGACTGTAGGAAATGCCACGATTGACGCTGTCCTCACTTCTCCGCCGTATCTCAATGCAATAGATTACCTTCGTGGTCATCGTCTTTCCCTAGTGTGGCTTGGTCATCGACTCGCGGATCTTCGGGCGATCCGATCCTGCAGTATCGGTGCTGAACGTGGACGAGACAGGAACGACCATTCAGATCCATTCGAGGAGATACAGGAAGCGATGTGTTCGGATTCAAAGCTTCTTCCGCGGCACGCTGGAATGGTAGCGCGGTATGCCGAAGACGTTTATCGAATGATGTCGGAGATATCCCGCGTCCTCAAACGTGAGGGACGTGCGATTTTGGTGGTCGGGAATTCCTGCCTAAAAGGAACTTTCGTCCGGAATTCGGCTGGCGTTGTTCGAGCGGGTGAAATGGTGGGTCTGCGTGTGAAAAGCGAAGTAGAGCGGGAGTTGCCAATCAGGAGTCGTTACCTTCCGTTGCCTCTAGCAGGCGATAATCCATTGGGGACAAGGATGCGGACAGAGTCCGTCATCTCTTTTGTGCCGAACCGCCGCTAAACGACTGGCTGGCGGTGAACCAGTTCACGGTGATCGAGGGGCAGCACAACCGGCGACCGGACATCGAGGTCTTCGTCAACGGGCTGCCGCTGGGGCTGATCGAGTTGAAGAATGCGGGCGATGAAGGCGCGACGATCTGGAGCGCCTACGCGCAGGTGCAGACTTCCATGAACGGGGCGCTCAAGGGCACGCAATATGAGGTATCAAGTAACACCAGCGTCAGCGGTCATTTCATCGCCAGCGGAACGCTGGCTGCCAATCCAACAGTGATGTCCTGCACCTTCGCATATAAAATCCAATAGTAGCGGAGTTGCGGCTTCTGTCGCGAGGCGGGCAGGCTGGTCTAAATTTTCGACAGATCGCGTTTCGCCAGGCGGGCGGCGTTTTCCGAGCGCGCGACCAGCCGGCGCAGGCGCAGGGTATCCCAGAGCATGCGGGCGCTGTCGCGGATGATGTGCACTTTGCTTTCGGGCGAATTGATCCAGCGCACGGGGAGGTCCGCGATCCGATGGCCGAGTGACTGCGCGAGGAGGAGGACTTCGACATCGAAGGCAAATCCATCGAGGCGCTGGCGCGCAAAGATCGCCTCGGCGGCTTCGCGCCGGAAGGCCTTGAAGCCGCACTGCGTATCGCGCAGGTCCAAGGGAGCGAGCGAGCGCAGGATGCGGTTGAAGATTTGACCCATCATCTGCCGCACCGGCGTCTGCCGAGGCTCGATGCGGCTGAGCGCGTGCTGCCGGTTGCCGACGAGAACATCCACCTCGGGATGGTTTTCGAAATAGGCGAGGAAGCGGTCCACCTCCTCCAGCGGCACGCTCAGGTCGGCGTCCATGTAGAAGACGAGGTCGCCCTGCGCCTGCCGCATGCCGCTGCGGACGGCGTGCCCTTTGCCGCGCTGCGGGCCGCTGTCGATTACCCGAAAATTCGCTTGTTTCGCCGCAGCCTCCATCGCTAATTCCAGCGTCCCATCCGTGCCATGCTCGACCACGATCAAAACCTCATGCGGAAGCGTGCAGCGCCCAAAGTGGGTGAACATCGCGGCGAGGCTGGCCGGCAGACGGCGGGCCTCATGGTAGGCGGGAACGACAACGCTAAGGTGGGGGCGCGGAGCTCCGGTCACGGTCGCGGGATGTTTTAGGAAAACGCGCACATGTCCATTCCAAAAAGCCGCTGGAACGGCGCCTGGATCATCCTGCTCGCAGCTGTGCTGCGGCTGGTCCTGCTGGGAATGAAGCCGCCGCATTTCGACGAGGGAGTCAACGGCTGGTTTGTGGACCAGATCACGAAGACGGGACGCTTCCACTATGATCCGACCAACTACCATGGCCCGCTGCATTTCTATCTCCTCTTCCTTTTCCAGACTCTGCTCGGGCGCAGCATTTGGGTGCTGCGATTGCCCGCCGTGCTCGCGAGCATCGGGACGGTGTGGCTGGTGCTGAAATTTGACCGTTTTCTCGGCTCACGCGTCAGCAAGGTGGCCGCGCTAGCGCTGGCGCTTTCGCCGGGCGCGGTCTTTTACGGACGCTATGCCATTCACGAATCCGAGCTCGTGCTCTTTCTGGTGCTCACACTGTTTGGCATGATTGGGCTCTGGCGTGAGGGAACGGTGAAGTATCTCTGGGCATTG
This sequence comes from Chthoniobacter sp., assembly GCA_034667645.1. Classification (GTDB taxonomy): domain Bacteria; phylum Verrucomicrobiota; class Verrucomicrobiia; order Chthoniobacterales; family Chthoniobacteraceae; genus JAJPJG01. The sequence continues at coordinate 1,564 of JAXDQV010000128.1, read as the reverse complement.
ACCCTGGGCCTGACGGGGATGGTCCTGACCAAGGAGACCTACATCATCCATCTCGGGTGCTTCATCCTCGCCGCCGGATGTCTTTGGTTGCTGGAGAAGGTTTCCCCCTCGGCCGAAGCGGCTCCTGCGGCAAGGCAATCCTGGCGCCGCCGCGATCTGCTGCTTTGTGTCGTGGCAGGGATCGGACTCATCGTGTTTTTCTACTCCGGCACCTTCCTCGACTTTAAGTCGCTCCATGGGCTTTATCAGTGCTACGCGGCGTGGTTCCAGACCGGGAAAGAAGGACACGGACACGAGAAGCCGTTCTATTACTGGTTTCACCCACTCATGCTTCGCTACGAGTGGACCGCGCTCGCCGGGATCATCACGGCCGGCTACCTGCTCCTGCCACGACAAGACCGCCTGATGCGTTATGTGGCGATTTATGGATGCGGAGCCATCGCGGGTTACAGCATTGTGCACTACAAGACTCCCTGGTGCATCATTTCGCTCCTCTGGCCGTTCTCCCTGTTGTTTGGATATGGCATCGTCCAGCTAAGTGGGAAATATCCGAGGACCGCGACTTCTTTTCTGCTAAGTCTGCTGGCGGTTTCGGGCGGATGGACCATCTGGCTCAACTTCCTGCACTGCGTGGATGAGGGGGAGCCTTATGTTTACGTGCAGACACTCAATGATGTTTACAAGCTCGTGACTCCGTTGGAAGAAATCGCGCGGCAAAACCCCGCCAACCGGCATGTCACCGGGCACGTCATGGTTTCAAGTTATCATCCTCTGCCGTGGATGCTGGGAGATTTCACCGGGATCGGCTATTACGACCAAGAGCGCACACCGGACGATCTCGATGGAGACTTTCTCCTGGTCGAGCCGGACCGGGTTGACGACGTGGAGAAGGCGCTCCAGAAGGACTACTTTACCACGCCGCTGCAGATTCGCGGCTCGCAGGATGTTTCGAAATTGTATCTGAGCGTGGAGAAGTTTCGCTCCGTGTTTCCAGGCCGGACCCCGGAGTTTGTTCCCGACCATTCGACCGGCGAGCCTGAAGGCGAATGATCGCGGCGTGCCTGGTGGCGGTTTGTTGCGCGGTGGTGGGCGCGGTCTTCTTGGCGTTGGGGCAGGGGAGCCTTACCCAGAGCGGCGCAGTCTGCTCGATTCTGATTGGAATGATCGGCGGAGCCTGGTGTGGAGTGGCGACTTTTCGGCGGACTCCGCGCAAGGACTGGAAGCTCGTGGAAGGGTTATTGGCAATCGTCTTCGCTCTTTTTGCGCTAAGAGCTTTCTGCTGGTTGGTTTATCCATCCGACGAAGCGATCAAGGTGTTATCGCCGAACAACCTGGGCGACATGTCGCTCCACCTTACCTATATTCGTTACCTGGCGAACGGCGCTCGGTTCTGGCCTGCCAACCCGATCTTCTCGGATACTCCGCTGCACTATCCGATTGGGATGGATTTGTTCAACGCGCTGCTAACCTTGTTGCAGGTCGATCTTTTCCGCGGCTTGATCTGGGTCGGACTGATCGGCTGCGGCTTCTGTGCGATCACGCTGCACCGTTGGGGCGGTTCCTT
>JAXDQV010000127.1:0-4985 GCA_034667645.1 Chthoniobacter sp. | reverse complement strand
GGCAGCCGGCGAGTGAATCGACCTGCAGCACAGGAGTCGGCGGAGCCTCGATTTCGACCAGGGTGTTGAGGAGATTTTCGAGGCGGTCGGTGACCAGTTGCGCCAGAAGCATTTCGTTATCGCGCGCGGTGGCGGCGGCGAGAATGACCGTTTTGTGGCGCTTCGCGACCTCGGCCCGAGCTGTCGTCACATCGAGCGGCGACATGGTGCCGATCTCCGTGCGGCGCTGGTTGTCGCCCAGCAGTTGTTGCGCGAGCGACTCTGCCTGCTCGGACACGCGGCGATTTTCCCGCGAGTAAAAAAGTTCGTTGTAAGCGCCGGCGATGCGCGAGACGACGTTGATGACCTGGGCGCGCAAAGCCCACACGGAAATCTTTTCGTCGCTCCGCGCGAGACGCACGCCATAAAGCGTTTCCGCCGGTCCGAAGCCACGCAGCAAGGGCTGCGAAAGGGAAAAGGCTGGGGTGACGTTGAAACTGTTTGCGAAACCGTTGCGCGTGCCGCGGGCGTTGCTGGCGTCGAGACCGAGTCGGTAACGCATGCCCCATGGCGTGAGCCCGTCAATGCCCGTGCTCACCGCGTCGCTCTGCGTAATCCGATCCTGCGGGAGCGCGAGACGGTTGGTTGATTCATCTCGCTCGTAACTCGCGTTAAACGCCGGGTCGAAGATGCCGAGCTCGCGCGCGATGTTTTCGTGGGAGATTTGCGGCGCGAATGTCTGCACCTGGATGAGATAATTTTTTTCCAGCGCCAGCCGAATCGCGCTTTCCAATGTCAGGTGCAGCGTTTTCCCAGGCCCGGCATCCGGTCCTGCTCGCCCGGCGAGTGGCCACAGGATCAAGAAGAAGCCGAGGAGCGCGCGCATTTGGGGAGCCTGACTAAAGCGCAATTCAAAGCGCGGGCAAGCCGACTGCATTTTCGCGCAGGTTGAAATCCGCCGCGCGGTTGACACTCCGGAGGCGCAAAATTACCCTGCCGAACCTGTGGAAGTTACGCCTCCCATTCCGCGCCAGCACGTCGGCCGCACCTTTGTGGTGGCGATCAGCCTGCTTGGATTTGTTGCCCTCGCCCAGATCGGCGCGGTGGCGTGGGCGTTCATTTCACGCTTTCACGCTGCCACGCCGGGCGATCTCGCACTGCCGGTGAAGTCCGCGGTGCCCGAGAAGCTGACGCTCGTCGATCCTTTCGCCACGATGGAAACGCCAGCGCCGCAGCACCGCGCGACGCCGCTTCCCGAGGTGGGAGACCAGCAGGTGGCGAGCCTGCCAAAGCCGACGCCGGTGCCGCTGCAAAAACCGACCACCGAGTCCCGCCTCACGGAGCTGGTGGAGCAGGCCCGCGCATTGCGCGATAAGGGCGATACGAGCACGGCGCTGACGCGATTGCACGAGGCGCAGGCGATCTCGCCGGACAGCGCGCTCATTATTTCGGAACTCGCCACGACATTTGAAAAGATGGGCCAGACCGACAAGGCGCTCGAGCAGTGGCGGCGGATTTTCGACATGGGCGAATCGGCGGGCATCTATTATCAGGCGGCCGACGCGAAGCTCAAAGCGAGTGAAGCGGCAGCTCAGCCGGTGGCAAAGCGCGAGGCGGCTGACATCAGTGGCATTCAGCCCGGCTCGGTGCTCGGTCTCGGAGCCATCGCGGTCACCGAGCAAACGGACCCGAACGCCTCGAAGAAGTTCGTCCTAAAAATTCCGCTGAAAGCGCGTCCGAACGCGAACATCGAAGTCAAGGACGTGACGATTCAGGTGTTCTTTTACGATATCATCGATGCGACGAGCATCGTGCAGACGAGCGCGAACGTTTCGTCGCGCTGGAGCACGCTGCCGGCGGATTGGAAGGACGACGATGTCGAGGTGCTGGAAGTCGAATATTCGCAGCCGCTACCGGCCGCGAAGCTCGCGAAAGTATCGGAAAACCGCGCTTACTTCGGCTACGTCGTGCGCGTTTATTATCGCGGCGAGCTGCAGGATTGGCGCGCCGATCAGGACAAGCTGCGCGCGAAATATCCGCCGCCGCTGACCCTTTCGACTGATCAGGCACAATGAAAATCCTGATCGTTGATTCCGATACGGCGACGATCCAGACGCTGCTCTCGTTCTTAAAAGAGACGCCGGGAAACGAAGTGCGCGCGGCGCGCGACGGCGATCAGGCGCTGAAAACGGCGGAGGAATGGCGCGGCGTGGACTTGCTGATCACGGAAGTTTTCATGGAGCCGATGAACGGCTTCACGCTGCGGAATAAACTGGAGAATCGGTATCCGGCAGCGAAGGCAATTTTCATTAGCGAATACGATCTGGCGGATTACGCGGAACATGTCGCAAGCGAGGAGACGGTCGCGAAACCCGTGCAGGCGCACGAAATGTTCGTAGCAATCGCCAAGACAATGGCGGCTGCCGCACCGGAAACGCCGCTGCTTCCGTTGGAAGAGGAAGTGCCGGCAACTCCAGTTTCGCCGATTGAAGCAGAAGCGGCACCGGTGGTCGCGACGGCTGCGGTCGAGCCACTCAGTCCGGTTCCGATCGGCACGGCGCTCGCAGTCCCTCCAGTGACATCTGCGACAGTCCCGCAACCAACGGTTGCGCAGCCCGCCCCCGCGCCGGAAACGCGGCCGTCTTCGGTTGTAAAGGAAGTGTCTGCGACTTCAGTTCCACCGGTCGAAGCAGAAGCGGCACCGACGGTCGCGACGGCTGCAGTCGAGCCAATCAATCCGGTTCCGATCGCTGCCTCGCCCACAATTTCTCCCGTCGTGTCCGCGAAAGTCCCAGAACCAACGGTTACGCAGTCGGCCATCGCGCCTGCGAGCCCGACTCCGGCCGCAGCACCGGAAACGCCGCTGCCTCCGGTCGTCGAGGAAGTGCCGGTGACTCCAGTTCCACCGATCAAAACAGAAGCGGCACCGGTGATCGCGGGGACTGCGGTGGAGCCGATTAGTCCGGTTCCGATCGCCGCGACCCCCGCAATTTCTCCCAGCGCATCCGCGAAGGCTCAGCAACCGAAGGTTGCGCAGCCGGTCGCGAAGCCTGCGAGTCCGACCCCGGCAGCGGTTCCGAATATTCCCACCGCGCGCGCGGTTCCTGTCGCTCCCAAAGCGGACACCGCTCCTCCGACGGCCGCCAAGCCAGCGACGACCCCGGTTCCCGTGCAAGCGGACGCGCCACCGAAAAGCGATGCCTCGCTTGTTGGTGGAGTTTTGGGCAACTACAAAATTATTCGAAAGCTGGGCGATGGAAAATGGGGGCCGGTTTACGAGGCGGAGCAGACTTCGATGGGGCGGCTGGTGGCGCTGAAAGTTCTTGCGCCGGATTTGCAAAAACAGCCGGAGGCGAAATCCCAGTTCATCGGCAATGCGAGCGCGAAGGCGAATGTGCAGCACCCGTTCATTCTATCCGTTTACGAAGCGGGCGAGACGGAGGGGCACTGTTATTTTACCCACGAGTATGTGGAGGGCGACAACCTCGCGACGTATGTGGCGCAAGGTCGCAATATTGATGAGCCGACGGCGCTGCACGCGATCAAAGTCGTGGGCGAGGCGTTGCATGCATTGAATCACGAAAAGGTGACGCACGGCTCGCTCGAAGCGAACAGTGTTTATATTGGCGAAGACAATCGGCCACGGCTGGCGAATCTGGCCACGATGCACGGCGAGCCGCCGCACACGCAGGAGGAGATTCAAACCCTCGGGCGCTCGATCGCCGCGGTGCTGCCGACTAAAAACGGAACTTCGGCGGGACTACAGGCGATGTTGCGGCGGATGCAAACGGGCGGCACGAACGGATTCCTGTCGTGGACTGCTTTGTTGCAGGCGGTCAAAGCGCTCGAGCCGAAAGTGAATCCGGCGGACGCCTTCAAACTCAATGCGCAGGACGAGGCGGCGATCCGCGCGGTCGAACAGGCGCGACGACGCCAGAAGCGCTCCATGATTTACAGCGTCGTGACGGCGGTGGTGCTCGTCGGTGTCGCGGGAGCGCTGGTTTACCGGACTTACTTTCGCTCCAACGAACGCACCGAGCTGGAGAACATGGTGAAAATCCCCGCCGGCGATTTCGTTTACCAGGAAGGACAGGCCGCCGGCACGGGCGCGTTTTGGATCAGCCAATACGAAGTGACGATCGGGCAATACGCAAAGTTTCTCGATTTCCTCAAAAAGAATCCGACTGCGGAATTCGATCATCCGAAACAGCCGGTCGGGAAATCGCACGTGCCGAAAGACGATTACACTTGGGGAATTTACTACGAGCACGCGCGGCTGAACCGGCCCACGAAAAACACCCCGATCGACATGAATTGCCCGATCTTCAACGTGGATTACTGGGACGCCTACGCCTACGCCAAATGGAAGGGGCAGCGGCTGCCGACCGAGCAGGAGTGGGAGAAAGCTGCACGAGGCAGCGACGCGCGGCTTTACCCGTGGGGCAACGATCTTGACCCGAAGCGACTCAACGGAAACGCGGATTATGTCGAAACACCGACGCCGGAAACCAAGGCGGAAAGCGACGGCTATTGGTGGTGGTCTCCGGTCGATGCGAAGCCGGGCGACAAGAGTCCCTACGGTGTCATCGGCATGGCGGGGAATGTCAGCGAATGGACCGACACCTGGCTGCAGGATAAATACGTGGTCATTCGTGGCGGGAACTTTCATTCGCCGGAATGGAAAACGACCAAGCGGGTCACGCAGGCTTATCCCGGCACCTTCAGTGAGTATCTCGGGTTTCGCACGGTCAGCGACTCGCCGCCGAAATAAGCGCGCTCGCAACTTCCCGCGTTTTGCGTAGCGTCACGCAAATGTTTTCCCGCCGGTTGTTCATTTGTTTAACGCTTATTTTAACCGCCGCCGCGGCGCAGGCGCAGATCCAGGTCAGTCTCAAGCTGACGCGCCGCCTTTACATGGCCTACGAGCCGGTGATCGCGACGGTCTCGATCACCAATCTCACCGGCCACGATGTGATGTTCGACGAGATCGACGGCCAGAAATGGTT
>JAXDQV010000126.1:0-19442 GCA_034667645.1 Chthoniobacter sp. | reverse complement strand
GGCCCGACAAAGCCCCCGGCGCCATTGGCACGGAGCCGAAGGACATCCCAACGCTCACCGTCTTCCTCCCCGCCGAAGGCGAGGGCACGGGAGCCGCGATGGTCATCTGCCCCGGCGGCGGATACGGCGGGCTCGCGTCGCACGAGGGAGCGGGCTACGCCGAGTGGCTCGCGAAGAATGGCGTCGCCGGCTTCGTGCTGAAGTACCGCCTCGGCTCCGGCGGCTATCATCACCCCGTGATGCTGAATGACGCGGCCCGCGCCATCCGCCTCGTGCGCAGCCGCGCCGCCGAGTGGAAGGTCGATCCCAAGCGCATCGGCGTGATGGGCTCGAGCGCCGGCGGGCATCTGGCCTCGACCATCCTCACGCACTTCGACCCCGGCCAGGCCGACGCGGCGGACCCGATCGACCGCCTCAGCTCGCGGCCGGACCTCGGCGTGCTTTGTTATCCCGTCATCACCATGGGCGAGTTCACGCACGGCGGGTCGAAGAAAAACCTCCTCGGCGAGAACCCTTCGCCGGAGCTGGTCGACCTTCTCTCCAACGAGAAGCAAGTGACCAGGGAGACCCCGCCGACCTTCATCTTCCACACCTACGCCGACAACGGCGTCCCTGTGGAAAACGCGCTGCTCTTCGCCGAGGCGCTGCGCAAGAACAAGGTCCCCTTCGACCTGCACATCTACGAAAAAGGCGGCCACGGCATGGGCCTCGGCCCGCAGCGCGACAAGGGCCTCTATCATCCCTGGGCCGCGGATTGCCTGTACTTCCTGAAGGAGCACGGGTTCGTGAAAGCCGACGCGCCGAAGTAGCGGCGGCGCGCGTGTTCGTCTGGGCCGACGAGCGTTCTTGAACACCTCGGGGCTTGGCAACTCGCACGCACCGCCTACTCTCCCCCACCCTTATGCAGACCTTCAAAATCGCAGTCCTCCCGGGCGATGGCATCGGCCCTGAAGTCATGGTGGAAGCGCGCCGCGTGCTCGCCGCGGTCCAGCGCAAATTCGGCTTCACGCTCGACCTGACCGAAGCCCGTGTCGGCGGCGCGGCCATCGATGTCGACGGCGAAGCGCTCCCGCCCGAGACGCTCCGCATCTGCGGCGAGGCGGACGCGATTCTGTTTGGCTCCGTCGGCGGTCCGAAGTGGGAAAAGCTCCCGCCGAATCAGCAGCCCGAGCGCGCCGCGCTGCTGCCGTTGCGCAAACACTTCGGCCTGTTTGCGAACCTGCGCCCCGCCGTCTGCCTGCCCAAGCTGACACACGCTTCGCCGGTCAAGGAATCGATCATCGCCGGCGGCTTCGACGTGCTCTGCGTGCGCGAGCTGACGGGCGGCCTCTACTTCGGCCAGCCGAAACACACGCTGGAGAACGACGGCGACACCATCGCCATCGACACGATGGTCTACAAGAAAAGCGAGATCGAGCGCATCGCCCACGTCGCCTTCAAAGCAGCGCAGGGCCGGAGCAGGAAGCTGACTTCGATCGACAAAGCCAACGTGCTCGAAAACGGTGTGCTCTGGCGCAAAACCGTCACCGCGCTGGCCGCCGAGTATCCCGACGTGCAGCTCAGCCATCTCTACGTCGACAACGCCGCGATGCAGTTGGTGAAGAACCCGCGCAGCTTCGACGTCATCCTCGCCGAGAACCTCTTCGGCGACATCCTGTCGGATGAAATGGCGATGATCGCCGGCTCGCTCGGCATGCTCCCAAGCGCCAGCCTGGGGCTCAAGGAAACCGCCGATGGTCGCTTCGGAATGTATGAGCCAAGCGGCGGCACCGCGCCCGACATTGCGGGGAAGGGCATCGCGAACCCGATCGCGCAGATCCTTTCCGCCGGCATGATGCTGCGGCATTCCTTCGGGCAGATCGAGGCGGCGGCCGTGCTGGAAAACGCAGTTCACGCCGTGATCGCGAACGGTTACCGCACCGGCGATATTTTTACCGAAGGCGGCAAGCGCGTGAACACCCGCGAGATGGGCGACGCGATCCTGGCGGCTCTTTAAAACCGCACTGCCTACGACGTGAACTCGAACAGGATCGTGCGGGCGTCGTTCAGGGTGTTGATGCTGGCGATCGCGCTCGCAAGAATGAACCCGTCCACCGGTTTCGCACCGCTCGGCGACGCCGTGCCGCTGCTGCTGTTAAAGCTGCCGTTGCCATTCACGTCGTAGCCGATCAGATCGGCTTTGATACCGAAGACCTTCGAGGCAAGTGCGAAAACGCCATTGGCATCGGCTGTGGCGCTAATCGCTGCGATTTGGCGGGCCGTGACCGCGGAGACCGCACCGGCGGTGCCGTCCTGCGCCGGACCCGCGCCGCCACGTCCGGAGAATATTCCCTGCCCGTTGCCATTCGCGTCGAAGACACCAAAGCGGGTCGAGCTATCCGACGCGATTCCGATCAATCCGACGGTTTGCACTTTGCTCACACTGCCACCCGCGCCGCCGACCCCGAAGGTGCCCGGGCTCGCGCCGCCATTTCCCGCTTCGATGAGATTGATCGCGCTGTTCAAATCTTTTTGCTGGGTGATGCCGGTCACGTCGCCGCCCTTGCCGCCGAGATAACCTTTGCCTGCGAGCGGGCCGTTGCCGGTCGCCTTGCCGCCGTCGCCTGCGGCAAAAACCGCGCTGTCGGCCGCCGCGTCCTGCGGGGCGTTGATATTGATGGAGGCGATGCTTCCTCCCGCGCCGCCGCCGGTGATTCCGTCTCCGCCGAGGCCGGCGAAAACGAACAAGCCCGAGTTGGCCGATCCGAGAAGTGCGCCACCGACGCTGCCGGCCGCCCCCCCTTTGCCTGTCGTTGCGCCAGCCGAAATGCCGCCCGCGCCGCCGCTTCCCGATTGAACGACGATCGGTCCGAAATCAACTCCGATGGAGAGCGTCGAGATGCCGCCGCCGCTTCCGCCATCAGAGGAGCCGCCGTCTCCGCCGTTGCCGGCGACCAGGTTTGCGCCGAGCAGCTCGTTGCCCGCGATGGAATCGCCAGTCGAAGCCGGCGAATTCCCGGTGATTACGTTGGTGATAAAGCCGCCGTTGCCGCCCTTTGTCGCGCCCGCGCCGCCGGTGCCCGATTTGATCGTCAGCGGCGCATCCGGACTCGCGAAATCAAAATCGGAAATGGTAAGGCCATGGATCCGGTTGCCCACCGTGATACTTCCGCCGCCGCCGCCCGCCCCCGTCACGCCGATGCCGCCATCGCCCGCGACGATGCTCATCACGACAGGGTTGAGCTGAACACTGCGTCCGTGAGTTACCGGATCGGTCGCGATCTGGTCAAAAATGCTCGTCGTTTTCACGTCCTTGATCGCGCCGCCGGCACTGCCCGTGGCGCCGGCGCCACCGTCGCCGGTTTGAATGGCCACCGACAAGGTGCTGTCCACCAACGCATGTTCGTTAACCGGGGTGGAGGGATCGTCGAGCGATTCGTCGGCTGGATCAAGCGTGAGATCGATGCCGCTGATCGCACCACCCGCCCCGCCGGTGCCACCGGCGGAGGTCCCGCCCTGGCCTGAGGTCAAGGTGACCTGGTAGGCTTTTTCGAGCGTCTCGACGGAATCGATGAGGTTTAGAACGTGTTTAACGGTTGTAATCACCCCGCCTGCCCCGCCGTTCGTCGCGCCGGCCAGCGCATTGCCGCCGTTGCCTGCGGTCGCGAGCAAGCTGCCGTCACCCGCGAGCGTGGTGAGATTTAAAATCGCTCCGCCTGCTCCGGCGATGCCGCCACGCCCGTCGCCACCATTCCCGGCATTGATTTGGATGTCGCCGCTCGCCAGCTGCAGGTGCAATCCGGAGACGAGGCCCCCGCTGCCGCCGGTTGCGGTCGCCGCATTCGCACCGGGCGCGCCGCCCTCGCCGGCAATCACCACGAGCGACGTGTCGCCATCGAGCGCCGGGGCGACGAATCCGCTCGCCGTTGCGAGAATCGGGCCGTTGGAGATCGCCCCGCCGGCCCCGGCTGCGCCTTTGCCGCTGTCGCCGCCGTCCCCCGCTTTGAGGAAAATGTCGCCGGCCTCGATGTTCACGCCGACGATTGCGCCGCCGAGTCCGCCTTTTCCGGTAAGCTTCGCCGCGAGGTCTAGTCCATCGCCGCCGTCGCCCCCGAAGAGGGACACTTTTTTACCCGTGAAAGGGAGCGCGAAATCCACGAACGACGCGAAGCTCTGGCTGAACGCGTAGTGCCCAAGCGAGCCGCCGAGCGCCGCGACGCCGTTGGAGGAGCCTTCGATCACCGGCACAAAGTTTTTCAAGATGGACTGGGACTGGACCGAGGCGTCCACGATGAAACTCCCGAGGAGCGCGCTGTATTCGTCGAGCCGCGAACCCGAGGTCAGGGTCGAAAGCACCTCGATCGGCATCTCGGCGTTGATGCCGTCCGGAACGAAATGCGCCACAAGCGGCCTGCCGGTTTGCAATGAAAGGTCGGGACCGAGAAGCAGGCTCAATGCGCCGTTGGAATCAAAACTGAAGAGATCCAGCTCCACGAGCGATGCGCTCAAAGCCAGCAAACGATGCGACTCCACATCCACGTCGAGATTCGCCACCCCGCCGGGCATGGTCAGCCCGGCCACCCCGATCGTGAAGGCATCACCCGTGGCGGCGCCCGTCGAGAGGAGCGGAGTGATCAGGCCCGATTTGAACCCGACATAAAGGTCGCCAAAGCTGCCGCCTTTGATCGGCGCTTCCACGAGATCCGTGGCCAGCCCGCCGAGTTTGATCGTGGAATCAATGGAGGCAAACGCTCCGGTGCCGGTGCCGGCCGCAACGGAGATCAGGCTCGCCTCCTTGCTCGTCGTGAGCACGGCGATATCCACGGCATCGCTGCCGGTAAAATTGCCAGCCACAATCTTCGACGGACTGCCGCCGAGATCCACCGTCGTCCCGCTCAGCACGCTCCCGGTGTAAACGCCAAGATCAAAAACCTGGTCATAAAAAACGCCGCCGCCGCGGTTGATGTAAACGCCGAGGTTGTTGCTGTTTTTGTAGCTCACCACGATGTCCAGCAGCCCGTCGTTATCCACGTCCACGGCGATGGCGTCATCCGGTGTCGTCCCTTTCGACTCGATCTGGATCAAGTCATCGCCCGTCTGCGGGGTGGTGCGGTCGTCCTGCACGACCTGGGTAAAACTGGAGCCGTCTCCGCTGTTTTTCTCGATGATCATTTTGCCCGTGCCCGCGTCCACCACGAGGATGTCGTCGATGCCGTCGCCGGTGAAATCCGCACCCACGATGATGCCGGTGCTGGGAGCTTTTCCGGAAAAGTTGTTGCCAGTCAGCGTCCCGCCTGCGCCGCCGGGCGCGCCCTTGCCGCCTTTGCCGGCCACCACCGTGTAGCTGCTGCTGTCGCTCTGCATATCGAGCGATTTGACGGAGCCGCCAGCGCCTCCTGCGCCGGAACTCCCGTCTCCGCCATCTCCTGCGGCCACGTTGACGACTCCGGCAGAACTCTTTTCGATGACTTTGGTGATCGTTCCTCCCGCGCCACCCACGGTGCCGTTGCCGCCGTCGCCGGACTGGATGTCGTAGCTCGGCGTGTTGGCTGGACTGGCTTCGTCAATAAACGCGCTGACGATCGTCACGTTTTTGATCGTCCCGCCCACGCTTCCGGTTTTGCCCGGCGCGCCGTTGACGCCGTTGCCGGCGTAAAGTTGCAGCTCTTTCGCCGTTTGCAACAACGTGTTGCTGATCGAAGCGCCGGAGAGCAGGCCGTTGTTTTGGGTGAGGTGAAAACCGGTCTGATCGCCCGGCTCGATCGGATTCACATCCGTGCCGATTGCGATGTTGACGGTGGAGCCGGTCAGCGCATGCGAACCGGCGCGAAACACCCCGTCGCCCGCGAACACGCCGTGGATTTTTCCGTTGATCGAGAGATTGGAAATCGAGCCGCCGCTGATGATGTCGTTCACGTCGCCATTCTGCGCGCCGAGGGCATGGGTCTTGAGCCCAATGAGATTATTGGCGAGCAGCACATTGCCGTCCTCGCCGTCCGAGGGATTATTGTTTAAATCCGAGAGACGCCCGCCCGACGTGAGGTTGCTGATGATGTCCCCGACGTTGCCCGTGAGATCCAGGCTGGTGTTTGGGCCGACCGAAATGGCGGTGATTGATCCGTGATCATACCAGACGATGGCGTTGCCCGAGAGCACCTTGACCAGCGTGACTGAGTTGTCGCCGATGGAGGTTTCGCCGGTGGACGGATTGCCCGAGCCGCCAAGCAGGTTGGCGCCATTAATGAGCAGCGCGGGGGCGATGCGCTGCTCGAGAGGTTCGACAATGGCTTGTGGGAAAGAGGCGGGCTGATGGTTCATCGGAGTGACCCCGATGGAGCAGAATCAGTGCCTTCGACTCGCTGGCGCGAGGAGCGCGTCCTTCCCGAAACGCGCAGGAGTATTTAGCGAACCGCTGGAACGATGTCCCGGCTACTCCACGCCGACACTCTCTTTCGCCGAGGCAAAAGCGTATTCGCGATTCAGTTTCGCAATGAAGCTGACGCTGATTTCCGCCGGACAAACCGCTTCGCATTCGTAGTGGTTCGTGCAATTTCCAAAACCTTCCGCGTCGTGCTGGCGGAGCATTTTTAAAACGCGCGAAGTGCGCTCCGGCTGGCCTTGGGGGAGCAGCGCGAGGTGCGAGACTTTCGCTCCGAGAAAAAGCATCGCGCTGGCATTTGGACAGGCTGCCGCACACGCGCCGCAGCCGATGCAAGCGGCGGCATCCATCGCGGCGTCCGCGTGGACTTTTGGGACGGCAACCGAATTACCATCGGGCGCCGAGCCCGTGCGCGCGGTGATGAAACCGCCCGCCTGTTGAATCCGATCGAGCGCGCGGCGATCGGTGACGAGATCTTTTAAAACGGGGAACGACTTCGCGCGGAACGGCTCGATGTGGATCGTCTCGCCATCGGCAAAATGCCGCATGTAAAGCTGGCAGGTCGTCGTCGCGCGGTTCGGTCCATGCGCCACGCCGTCAATGACCAGCGAGCACATGCCGCAAATCCCTTCGCGGCAGTCGTGATCGAACGCGATCGGATCTTCGCTCCGCGCGATCAGCGCTTCATTCACGATGTCGAGCATCTCCAAAAACGACGCGTCGGCGGGAATATTCGGCGCATCGTAATCCACAAACTTGCCTGCAGCTGCGCCGCTTTTCTGGCGCCAGACTCGCACTTTGAAATTTCGTTTCGCCGGGCCGGCAGTGCTCATTTGTAACTCCTCGTTGCGAGGTGGACGTTTTCGAAATTCAGCGCCTCCTTGTGCAGGAGCGGCGGACTCGACTCGTTGACGAATTGCCACGCTGCGACGTAGGTGAAGTTCTCATCGTCGCGTTTTGCCTCGCCATCGGCGGTTTGAAATTCCTCGCGAAAATGCCCGCCGCACGACTCGCGGCGATGCAGCGCGTCGTAGCACATCAGTTCGCCAAATTCCAAAAAGTCGGCCACGCGCCCCGCCTTCTCGAGCGATTGGTTCAGCTCCTCGTTTTCGCCGAGCACGCGCACGTTTTTCCAAAACTCCTCGCGGAGTTGCGGGATGCGTTTGAGCGCCTCGCGCAGGCCGGTGTCGTTGCGCGCCATCCCGCACTTGTCCCACATGAGCAAGCCGAGCTCGCGATGGAATGAATCCACGCTGCGTTTGCCTTTGATGCCGAGCAGTTGCGCGGTGCGATTCCGCACATCTTCCTCGGTCTTTTTGAACTCCGGATGATCGAGCGGCGGCCGCTTGTTGACCTGCGTCGCGAGATAGCCGCCGATCGTGTTCGGCAAAACGAAATACCCGTCGGCCAGCCCCTGCATCAGCGCGCTGGCGCCGAGTCGGTTTGCGCCGTGATCGGAAAAATTCGCTTCGCCGAGCACGTGCAGGCCGGGGACGTTTGACATCAAATTATAGTCCACCCACAAGCCGCCCATCGTGTAATGCACCGCCGGGTAAATCCGCATCGGCTGGTGATACGCATCCTCGTTTGTGATCTTGTGATACATGTCGAACAAATTGCCGTAGCGCTCGCGCACGACTGGTTCGCCGAGCCGCGCGATGGCATCGCGGAAATCGAGATAGACGCCGAGACCCGTCTCGCCGACGCCGCGGCCGTCATCGCACGCTTCCTTCGCCGCGCGCGAGGAAATGTCACGCGGCGCGAGATTACCGAAACTCGGGTATTTGCGCTCCAGATAATAGTCGCGCTCAGCATCCGGAATCTCGCGCGGAGGCCGCTTGTCCCCCTGCTTTTTCGGCGCCCAGACGCGGCCGTCATTGCGCAGCGACTCGCTCATCAGCGTGAGCTTCGATTGATATTCGCCGGTGACGGGAATGCACGTCGGGTGGATTTGCGTGTAGCAGGGATTCGCGAAAAACGCGCCGCGTTTGTGCGCGCGATACGCCGCAGTGACGTTGCAGCCCTTCGCGTTCGTCGAAAGATAAAACACGTTGCCGTAGCCGCCGGTGGCGAGCACCACGGTGTCGCCGGCGTGCGAGGAAATGCGCCCCGTCACCATGTCGCGCACGACGATCCCCTTTGCGTGTCCATCCACGATGACGACATCGAGCATTTCCGTGCGCGGAAACATCTCGACCGTGCCGGCTGCGATCTGTTTGCAAAGAGCTGAATAGGCACCGAGCAAAAGTTGCTGGCCGGTCTGGCCGCGCGCGTAAAAAGTGCGCGATACCTGCGCGCCGCCGAAAGAGCGGTTTGCCAGCAGCCCGCCATATTCTCGCGCGAACGGCACGCCCTGCGCCACGCATTGATCAATGATGTTGGCGCTGACTTCGGCGAGCCGGTAGACATTCGCCTCGCGCGAGCGGAAGTCGCCGCCTTTGATCGTGTCGTAAAACAAACGGTAAACACTGTCGCCGTCGTTTTGATAATTCTTTGCCGCGTTGATTCCGCCCTGCGCGGCAATCGAATGCGCACGGCGCGGCGAATCCTGGTAGCAAAAGCATTTCACCTTGTAGCCGAGCTCGCCGAGCGTGGCTGCCGCCGCGCCGCCGGCGAGACCGGAACCGACGATGATGATCTCGAATTTCCGCCGGTTCGCCGGATTGATCAACTTTGAGTCGAACTTGTGCTGCTCCCACTTTTTCTCGAGCGGGCCCGCCGGAACCTTTGAGTCGAGGCCGTTGGTCATTTCAAAAAACCGAGCATCACCGCAATCGGGATCGAGACGTAGCCGACGAAAATCAGCCACGCCAGAATGCGTCCGCCATTCACCAGCAACGGCGCGGTGCTTTTCGTGTTCAGGCCGAGTGTCTGGAAAAAGCTGCCGAAGCCGTGGCTCAAATGCGAGCAGAGCAGGAACATCCCGAGGATGTAAAAACCGGCGACGAACGGATTTTGAAATCCGCGGATGACCATGTGGTAAACATCCCAGCCGCTCTCGCTTTGCGCGGTCGATACCGGCACCGGTTGCAGGTCTTTGAACCCCGCGGAGGCAACCGTGTGCGTCGTGAAATGCAGCACGTGGAAAATGACGAAGGCGAGCACGATCAAGCCGCTGATAATCATCGTGCGACCGGCGAGCGATGCCCGCTGCTGCTTCGTTACGGCATAGCGTTCAGGCCGCGCGGCGCGGTTTTGCATCGCGAGCTGCACCGTGGTGAAAATATGCAGCACGAAGCAGGCAATCAGGAAAATACGCACCGCCCAAAGTCCGAGCCCGAGGCTGTGCAAAAAGTGTCCGTATTGATTGATCTGCCTGACGTTTTCGTTGGCCGGCAGGAAAATCTGCAGGTTGCCCACCAAATGGCCCAGCACGTAGGCGATCAGGACGAGGCCGGTCAACGCCACGATCCACTTTTTGCCGATCGAGGATTGGTAAAAGGCCGTGAGGGGAGCCATCGGTCAGCAGAAACCTAGCGCGTCGCGAAGATTTGAAAATGCATTCCTTCTTTTTTCGTCGTGCGGCGCTACCGATCCGGGAATTGGCCCGGCGAGAGTCCGAGCGCCACGATCGAACACGCGACGATCGCGCGCAGATGCAGGTCGGCGGCGGCCTCGATGAGTTCGTCGCTTTCGGAGCCCGGATTGAGCCAGAGCTCCCGTGGTTTTTTTTTGGCGATGGCGGGCAGCAGCCTGAGGCCAACCGCCGGCGGCACATACATGCTCACGAAATCGAGCGGCTCCGGAACTGCGTCAATCGAAGGAACCGCATCCAGCCCTTCAATCGACCCTCCAGCTGGATTCACCGGGAAAACCTCGAAGCCGCACTCGCAGTATGCGCGCACGGCTTTGTTGCCAAATTTTCGCCGGTCTGCCGAAGCGCCGATCACTGCGACTCGTTCTGCCATCAGGCGTGTTGTTGACAGAAGTGCTGCTGCAAAAACAGCGCGAAATTGAAAAGATTGCGCGTCCGGTTTGGCTGTTGATAACACGCGCGGCTTTTCCTAGCCTCCAGCCTTTTAAATCATGGCCCGAAACATCATCACACTTATCGCGGCGACGGTCTGCGCGTCATTATCCACTTGGAACTTGATGGCGCAGGAGGAACTCAAAGTCGGCGAGTTTGCATCGCTCACTGGCGGCAGCGCCAGTTTCGGCCAGTCGTCGCACAAAGGCACCGCCCTCGCGATTGACGAGATCAACAACGCCGGCGGGCTGCTGGGCAAAAAGGTGAAATTGATTACCGAGGACGATCAATCACAGGCCGGCCAGCCCGCGACCATCGTGCGAAAGCTGATTTCCGGCGACAAAGTCGTCGCCGTGCTCGGCGAAGTCGCTTCGTCAAAGTCCCTCGAAGCCGCGCCGATCTGCCAGCAGAACAAAATCCCAATGATCTCGCCGGCCTCCACCAATCCGAAGGTCACCGAAGTCGGCGACTACGTTTTCCGCGTCTGTTTCATCGATCCGTTTCAGGGAACGGTGATGGCGAAATTTGCGGCGGGCAAAGGCTGGAAAAAGGTCGCCGTTCTGACCGACGTGAAACAGGACTACAGCGTCGGTCTCGCGCAGTTTTTCAAGGAAGGCGTGAGCAAGGGCGGCGGTGAAATCGTGAAAGAGCAGAGCTACAGCACTGGCGACAAGGACTTCAAGGCGCAGCTCACCTCGATCAAAGCGACCAAGCCCGAGGCGATTTTCGTTCCCGGCTACTACGCCGAGGTCGCGCTCATCGCGCGCCAGGCACGCCAGCTCGGCATCAAAGCGCCGCTGCTCGGTGGCGACGGCTGGGTCGGCGAATCGCTCCTTCCCGTCGGCGGCGCTGCCCTCGATGGCTGCTTTTTCTCGTGTCATTTTTCCGCGGATGACGAGGCGCCCGTCGTGCAGGATTTCGTGAAAAAATTCCGCGCCAAATACAATGGCACGCCCGATGACATGGCCGCGCTCGGCTACGATAGCGCGATGATTTTAGCCGATGCGATCAAGCGCGCCGACGGCACGGATTCAGCGAAGCTTCGCGACGCGATTGCGGCGACCAAGGACTATCCGGCGGTCACGGGAAAAATCACGCTGAACGAACAGCGCAACGCGACGAAGTCCGCGGTGATTCTCGGGATTGAAAGCGGCAAATTCAAATTCGTCGAATCCGTCGCACCGTGATGCGGGCACGAAGGGTCTGACCCGCTCCGGGTGATCGAGTTTCTCCAGCAAGTCATCAACGGCCTCTCGCTCGGCGCGATCTACGCGCTGATCGCGCTCGGCTACACGATGATTTACGGCGTGCTGCGCTTCGTGAATTTCGCCCATGGCGATGTGTTCATGGTCGGATCGTATGCCGGGTTTTACCTCGCGCCTCTGCTGATCGCCGGGCTCGCCGCGGAAGGTGCAGCCAAGCCGCCGTGGACGCCGCCGTTTGCGAAAAACTCGCTCGCCGGAGCGATCTGCGTGCTGGTCGCCGCGATGCTTATCTGCGCGGCGCTTGGGATCATCATTGAAAAGCTCGCGTATCGCCCGTTGCGCAGCCGTCCGCGGCTTACCGTGCTGATTACCGCGATCGGCGTGTCGATCTTTCTCGAATACACCGGCCAGTTCGTTTTTGGCGTCGATCCGAGATATTTCCCCGAAATCCTCGAAACCCACACGGTCGGCAATTTTCCGACGGAGCGCTGGCACTTTCTCAACCTCGATGACCTCGGTCTCGCGGTGACGAACGTGCAGTTGATCGTCTTCGTGGTGACGTTGCTTCTGCTCTTCGCGCTACGGATCGTGGTGCTGAACACCAGGATGGGAATGGCGATGCGTGCACTTTCCTCGAACCCGACCGCGTGTTCGCTGATGGGGGTGAACAACGACGTGGTGGTGTCGTTTACCTTCGGGCTCGGCTCCGCACTGGCCGCGGCTGGCGGCATTCTCTACGCGCTGATGTATCCGTCCATCGATCCGCTGATGGGAGTCCTCGTCGGGCTGAAAGCATTCGTCGCCGCGGTGCTCGGCGGGATCGGCAACATTCCCGGCGCGGCGCTCGGCGGAATGCTGATCGGCGTGGTGGAAACCATGGTCGTCGGCTACGGCGAGCACATCGGAATCGCGTCGAGCTACCGCGACGGCGTGGCGTTTGCGATTTTGATCTTGATCCTGCTGGTGAAACCGACGGGGCTTTTCGGCAAATCCGAGCGCGAAAAGGTATGATCCCGTATCCGCGCCTCGCTCTGCTCGCCGGAATCGCGTTCGCCATCGGGCTCTCGTGGGCGCCGCTCAATCCTTATCTCTACGACATCGCCGTCGGCATCGGCATCAGCATCATCCTCGCAGTGAGTCTCAATCTGGTGAACGGACACACCGGCCAGTTTTCGCTCGGTCACGCCGGGTTCATGGCGGTCGGCGGGTATTCATCGGCAGCCATCACCAATCTCGTTGCGCCGCATTTCCTCGGCTCTTCGACGAGCGCCGTCCTGCATTCGCTCGCGTTCCTCAGCGCACTCCTCGCGGGCGGATTCGGCGCCGCACTGGCCGGGCTTCTGGTCGGCGTTCCCTCGCTCCGCTTAAAAGGCGATTACCTCGCGATCGTGACGCTCGGCTTCGGCGAAATCATCCGGGTTGTTTTACAAAACACGGAAGTCGTCGGCGCATCGCGCGGCTGGAGCATCGCCTCCGGCTACGCAAAAACCGTGAACGGCTACGCGACGATCGTTCCCTACACGAACCTCGCGTGGACCTTCGCCCTCGCGGCGATCACCGTCTATGTCGTCACGAGCCTCGTCAGCTCCACTTACGGGCGCGGCTTTCTGACCGTGCGCGATGATGAAGTCGCGGCCGAGGCAATGGGAATCAATACGACACGTTTCAAAGTGACCGCCTTTGTCGTTGGCGCGTTTTTCGCGGGAATCGCCGGCGGTTTGTATGCGCATTTCAAACAGTATCTGAACCCGAGCGGATTCGATTTCATGCTCTCGGTGAGCGCGGTGGTGATGGTGATTCTTGGCGGAATGGGCAGCACCGCCGGCGTCATCCTCGCGGCGGCGATTCTGACAATGTTGCCCGAATGGCTCCGCAGTGTTGCCGGTTATGCGTGGCTGCCGCCATGGCTGCGCGAGATCGCGAAAAATCGCATGATCCTCTATTCGCTGCTGCTCATCGTGCTGATGCTGACGCGGCCGCAAGGGCTCTTCGGCGATGTCAACGCAACGCGCCGCGCGGTGCCCGGACGATTGCGAAGAAAAGCATGAGCGCCAACGGGACGTTGCTGCAACTCGACCACTGCACGATTCGCTTTGGCGGATTGACGGCGGTGTCGGATTTTAATCTCACAATCGGCGAGCGCGATCTGATCGGGCTGATCGGCCCGAACGGCGCCGGCAAGACGACCGTGTTCAACATGATCACGGGTGTTTATCGTCCAACCGAGGGCGAGATCACCTTTCGCGGCAAACGCAGCGCGGGCGCCAAGCCTTACAAGATTACCAAACTCGGCATTGCGCGGACTTTCCAAAACATCCGGCTCTTCCATTCCCTGTCGGTATTCGACAACGTCCGAGCAGCTTTCAACATGCACCTGCGCCACGGGATCCTGCACGCGCTCGTGCGCGGTTCCGGCTTCGTGCGCGAGGAGCGCGAAGTCGAGACCGGCGTGATGGAAATCCTCGAGATTTTCGGGCTGCAGGATCAGCGCGAGGAGTGTGCGCGCAACCTGCCTTACGGCGATCAACGGCGGCTGGAAATCGTGCGCGCGCTGGCCACTAAACCGAGGCTGCTGCTGCTCGACGAGCCGGCCGCCGGGATGAACCCGACGGAAAAGGTCGAACTGATGAAACTGATCCGTTTTGTGCAGGAGAAGTTTCAGATCGCCGTGCTGCTCGTGGAGCACGATATGCGCGTGGTCATGGGCATTTGCGAGCGGATTGCCGTGCTCGATTACGGCAAGAAAATTGCGGAAGGAACCCCGGCTGAAATCCAAAAAAACATGAAAGTGATCGAGGCATATCTCGGGAAGGACGTGAATGCTTGAACTAAAAGAGCTGCAAGTCTGCTACGGCTCGATCGTCGGCCTCCACGCGCTGTCCCTCAAAGTCGCGGAAAAGAGCATCGTCACGCTGATCGGTGCCAATGGCGCGGGCAAATCCACCACGTTGCGCGCGATCTCCGGCATTGCACACGCGAGCGCAGGTTCCGTGCATTTTTTGAACGAGGAAATCACCGACGAACCGGCGCACAAGATCGTCGGGCGCGGCATCTCGCACGTACCGGAAGGACGCATGATTTTTTCAAATCTCACGGTGCGAGAGAACCTGCGAATGGGCGCGTATCGTCGCCGTGACCGGCAAAATTTCGCGAAGGATTTCGACTATGTGTTCTCGATTTTTCCGCGCTTGAAAGAACGGGAAAAACAAACCGCCGGCACGCTCTCCGGCGGCGAGCAGCAGATGCTCGCGATCGGCCGCGCGCTGATGAGCCAGCCGCGATTGCTCATGCTCGATGAGCCTTCGCTCGGCATCGCGCCGATTTTGGTGAAGACGATTTTCGAGAAAATCGTGGAGATCAACCAGCAGCTCGGGATCACGGTTTTGCTCGTCGAACAAAACGCAAATCTCGCGCTCGAGATTTCGCATTACGGCTACGTTCTGGAAACCGGCAACGTCATCATGGAAGACACCTCGGCCGCCCTCCGTGCCAACGACAAGGTGCGGGAAAGCTACCTCGGCGGGGCTTGATGACATCCATTCGAAGCCGGTCGTGAAGCGCCGGGCGTCAACATCATCTTGTCGCTTCTGCCGGGGTTGTTAAATTTTCCGAAATGGAACTGATCAAAAAGGAGCTCACGCTGGAGTATTGGCCGGTGAACAAATGGGTGGAAGGGCGGCTGCGCGAAATTCCGGAAGTGCTCAGCCAGGGGAAGACGCGCGACGAGCTCGAGGAAAACGTGCGCGAAGACTGCGCGGAGTTGCTGACCGACGAGGAATATGCGCGCCGGAAAGGTTACACGCACCTCGACGCGGCGGACGTGCGCAACGCGGATTTGAACTACGTGAAGCTCGACCGCTTCCAGGCTGCGTGCGCGCAGTTGCAATCTCTCACGTCGGAACGCGCGGAGAAGGTTTACGTTTACATCGAGGATCTCGTGGACCTCGAAGCCCTGGAGCGCAAAGCCGATGCGGACGAGGAGGCACGCCGCGAAGACGCTGAGCCGGGCGAAGAGTGGTGAGCCGCTGCGGCGCGGCGCCGGTTATTCTTTGCGCGCGAGCGCGACGCGCCCGGTGCGCGTGAGATCGTTGATGCCGAAGGAGCGCATCAGGAGCAAAAACTTGTCGATCTTGCTCTCGTTGCCCGTGACCTCGATCGAGACGTTCTTGTGCTGCACGTCGATGATTTTTGCGCGGAAAATGTCGCAGATCTGCATGAGCTCAGCCCGCGTTTTGGAGTCCACGTTCACGCGCAGCATCACGAGCTCGCGATCCACGTATTCGCCCTCGCGGAAGTCCTGGATCTCGATCACGTCCACCAGTTTGTTGAGCTGTTTGACGACTTGATCGAGCACATTGTCGTCGCCGCGCACGACGATGGTCATGCGGGAGGTGGAGGCGTCGAGCGTCGGGCCGACATTGAGGGTGTCGATGTTGAAACCACGGCCGCTGAACATCCCCGCGATGCGGGTGAGGACGCCGAATTTATTTTCGACCAGCACCGAGATCGTGTGACGCATAAAGGGGTTGCGATGTTCGCGGTTTTCGTTTTCACGTCAAACGCAAAAGCGCTTGCGGGCAGGGGCGCCGATCGCCAGCTTCGCATTTCGTATGGCGCGACGCACCAGTGGGAATTTGCGCGAGCCGGTCGCCGCTTCGCCGCGCCGCAACTGCGTGCGAATGGGGGTGATCGGGCTCGGTAACATGGGCACCACGCATGCCCGTGATCTTCTGGAAGGAAAGATACCCCGCGCGGAGTTGACGGCGGTTTGCAGTCGCGATGTTTCCGGCTTTGCCGCGCATCCATCGGTCAAAAGCTACACCAAGAGTGAGGAGCTCATCCGCTCGGGTGCGGTGGACGCGGTGCTCATCGCGACGCCGCATTTCTCCCATACCGCCATCGGGATTGACGCTTTGGAACACGGGCTACACGTGCTCGTGGAAAAACCGATTTCCGTTCACAAACTCGATTGCGAGCGGCTGCTGGCCGCACACACGGACGAACGGCAGGTTTTCGCCGCGATGTTCAATCAGCGCACCGATCCATTCTTTAAAAAAATCCGGCAACTCGTTCGTGATGGCGACCTTGGCCAGATCAGGCGAATCAACTGGGTAGTGACGAATTGGTTCCGGACGGAAGCGTATTACGGCGGCTGGCGCGCGACGTGGGCTGGGGAAGGAGGAGGGGTGCTCCTGAACCAGTGCGCGCACAATCTCGACCTCTTCCAATGGATTTTCGGCATGCCGCGCCACATTCGCGCCTTTTGCGGGCTCGGGCATTACCACGATATCGAGGCCGAAGACGACGTGACGGCCTACATGGAGTTTGCGAATGGCGCGACCGCAGTCTTGATCACCTCGACCGGTGAAGCGCCGGGCAGCAACCGGCTGGAAATTGCCGGAGAAAGCGGTCGGCTCGTCTATGAAAACGATGAGCTCCTTTTTACGCGAAACGAAATGGAGATGACGGCATTCAGTCGGTCTTCAACTGACGGTTTTGCCGCACCCAAAACGCGGACCGTTCCTATTTCTCTCAGCGGACATGGCGGACAACACCATGAGATTCTCACAAACTTCGTGGAAGCTGTCTTGGATGGATCGCCGCTCATCGCTCCCGCCGTAGAAGGCATTCACTCCGTGGAGCTGGCCAATGCCATTCTCTTTTCTTCACTTCAGAAGAAAACAATTAGTCTGCCGCTGGATGGATACGCTTACTCACGCAAACTGAAGCAGCTTATCGCAAGCTCAAGCAAGGCGCCGAAGAAGAGGCGCTCTGCTCGCCGTTAAAGGGCACCAGACTAGGTGTGCAACCCGGTAGTTGTGCCTTTTAAGCCGGGGTCGTGGCCGAAGCCTGCCCGGCTGTCTTGGATATCCTTGCCGCATCATCTGCCGGCTCAACATGAGAGCCAAAGCGATTGACATAGATCTGCGTGAATTCCGCTCCAAAGAAAACTATCTGGGCGGAGTAGTAAACCCAGAGAAGAAGGACGATCAGCGATCCTGCCGCCCCGGGACTGGACTCCGTCGCACTTTTACCGAGATAGACGCCGAGCGCAAACTTACCGATGGTGAATAAAAGCGCCGTGACGCCAGCTCCGAGCCAGACGTCGCTCCAGGACATCTTCACATCCGGCAGGACTTTAAAAATCATGGCAAAGAGCAAAGTAATCACGCCGAAGGAAACCACAAAGTTAACGAGATGACCGATCGCTTCTGTCCCGGGCATCAGGTTGCCCACCCATTTTCCCGCTGCCGCCAGACCTGCGGTGAGCACGAGCGATACTAACAACAGAAACCCGATGACCAAAATCATGCCGAAAGAGAGAAAGCGATCCTTCAATATGCCAGCAACACCACGGCCGGTTTTGGGCTCTACTCCCCAGATTGCATTCAGTGAAGCCTGAAACTGCCCAAAGACACCGGATGCGCCGAAAAGAAGCGTCACTACGCCTACAATGGTCGCGAGGATGCCCTGACTCGGCTTACTCGCACTTTGAATCATGCCTTCCACCGCTTTTCCACCTTGTTCTCCGACCAGGCCGCGCATTTGCTCGAGGATCTGCCCACGCGCGGCTTCTTCCCCCAGCGCCAGCCCCGCGATTCCTATGGGCAGGATCAGCAAAGGAGCGAGAGAGAATGCCGTGTAATACGCCAAGGCCGCACCAAGAGTGGAAGCCTTGTCTTCTGCCCATTCGGTTGCGCTTTGCTTCAGTAGTCCGATTACGTCGCCAGCCTTCATCGTGTTTTTAAATGCGAATTCAGGTGGCTATCGCATTTGCTCACCGCGACGGACGTGAGCGATAGGCAACGAAGTTACTCGCAACGCAGAAGGCGGCAAAGGAACGGAGGGCGGCGTGCTGGATGACCGGCGACACGTTCTTCCTGGACAGAAACGATTCTCATCTGGTTGCCGGAAATGCGCAGCGTGAGGACATTCAACGTCTGACCGCGCGCATGCTGACGTCGGTCATTTTCCAAATCAAAGTCCGTCTGGAATTTCACGATGATTTCACCCGGTCGTTGTTTGATGAAGTAGTATCCGGCATTCACCATTTCCAGGTTACGCTTGGGCCATAGCTTCTGGTATTGGCGTGCCCTTCTATGAATGGTTCTTTTATCCACCACGCCATGGTGAAGATAGTTTACCTGGTCCGCGTAATACCTGAGTTCCAGCCGTGGATCGCCCGAGGAACTGTCTTTCAGGTAGTCCTGCACGAATCGTTGCACCTGCGGCTTTGCTTTCGGCGAAAGAGGTTTTGCGCCGGGAGGCGGAGTGCGAACATATTCCGCAATGGGCTGGGTTGGTTCCGGCGGCGGGACGTCGCCATCGGTGGCGGCTGAAGCAGTGGAACTCACGGACAAGGCTGCCGCGGGCGCGGACGTCGCTTCTGCCGTGCCCGGGGGGAGAGCGACATCGCTGCGCAACACCGGTTGATCGGGCAGGGAAGGAGTTGGCTCGAGTCCGAGTGATTGCAAAGTCGCTGCGTCCGGATCCCCGCTGGCCCTGAAGGCTTTTCGCTGCTGATACGCACGCAAGGCAGAACAGGTTTGCGGGGTAAGCCGTCCATCAATATCCCCAAAATACAATTGCCGTTTTCGAAGCTCCTCTTGAATTCGCCTCGCCTGCTCGTCCGCGCGAATGGCGGGAACGGAGAGGACGAGAACAAAAAGGAAAACGAAGATTCTCATGGCGTCACTATGTCTGGCGCCGCGCGCGATGCCAGTGCAACTTTGCCGCTGGAGCACGGAAGAGAAGCGCGCGCCCTTCCCGCGGTTGCCAGACGCAGACGAAATGGGGAGAGTATTTCGATGAAGGTCGCAACATGGAATGTGAATGGGATCCGTGCCAGGCATGAGCAGGTAAGCGCGTGGTTGCTGAGCGAGCAGCCCGACGTCGTGTGCCTGCAGGAGAT
>JAXDQV010000125.1:0-4746 GCA_034667645.1 Chthoniobacter sp. | reverse complement strand
CATCGGGCACAGGTGGTGGCCGGGGCGCTTCAGGCTCTAACCGCCGAAATCGCGACAACGGCCGGAGCGTCCATCGAAGCGCAGGCGCAATGGAAGACCGCCCAAACCGCGGTGTTGGCATTGGGTCGCGATGTTAAATCTCCCTCGGATTTTGACTCCGATGCTTTCGCCAAACACCTAAGCGAATTCCACGCAAAGCTTCCTCAACACTGAGTGTTTGGTGTTGTCGAAAGCCGACTAGAACGACGGCGCGAGCTCGTCCGGCCCTTCAGCAGCGCCACCGCGACCGAGGCTGATGAAGCTGCTGAAGTCACCTCGTAATTTCGTCGTGCAACGCTCGCGCAACTGGGTCTCAGCGCTGAGCAGCGATCCCGGGAGCGTGATGAGCGAGGCGCTCAAATCGAGTTCGGGCGCGGCAATGTTCACCGTTCCCGCCTGCGCTCCAGTCGCGGTGATCAGGCTGTCGGAATTGAGAAAAAACCCGGAAAACAAATTGATATTCCCGCCCTGCCCGACTGCCGCATTAGCGCTGATGAGGCTGCTGTCGAGCACGATGAATTGCGGGTCGATGAAAATATTGCCGCCGGTTCCGACCGCCGCGCCGGTAACGACTTGCTGACTGCCCGCAGTGGCGGTGATGGAGCTGTCGGCTAGATAAACGAGGTCTGGCGCAGTCACGCGAATGCTGCCGCCATTTGCCCCGGCTGAGGCGGTGATGCTGCTGCGTTCCCGCAGCTCGATGGCAGCGCCGGATTCGATCTCGATGACTCCCGCGTTTGCTTTTGCCGCGGAAGTGGTGATCAAACTCGCGCCGTGCAGCACGACTCCATCGTCGGCGTGAATCTGGACGCTTCCGGCGTCGCCGCTGCCGATGTTTGAACTGCCGACGAAGGCGTGCGAGTCGAGCGTGAGATTGCCGAGTTTCAACTGCACGGAACCGCTCGCTCCCGCCCCGAACGATTTTGCCGAGATGCCGGTTTCAATTCCTTTGCGGCCGATGATGTTCATGTCGCCTGCAGTCACCAGGATGCCGCCGCCGGGTCCGCCTGCGCCAGTGTTCAAACTTTCCGAGGAAATGCGCGCGCCGCCCAGCAGGCTGACCGAGCCTGCGTGAATACGCACGTCGCCGCCTTTGCCGGGCGTGATCGGCACGATCGCCGCGGGCGGAACGTTGACCGGGAGGAAGGAGAGATTGTTGCTGGAGCCATCGGGGTTTGGCAGGGTTTTCGGAACGTCGGGAGAGCTGATCGTGATTCCGCCAGTGGTCAGCGACCAGCTATTCAACGTGGCGACGTCGCTGAGATCGGGGTCGAAAAGAATGAGAATCCAGAGGCCGTTGAAAACTTTTCCGTCGAATGCAGCGAGCGGTGTCTGCGGTTGAAAGCGGCCGGTAAAGGGCGCGGCACCGGACCCAATCGGAGTCGGCGCGTCGTCTGCGAGCACGGTGTTTCGAAAATTCTGGCCGGTGCCGCCGACACCGTTGAAAAGATCAATCAGCGTGCCGTCCGGCCCAAACAGCGCCACGTCGAGGTTCTGGTCCGACGTATGATTGATATCGAGCGAAACGTTGAGTTGGGTCACGGTGACCGGCAGCGCAAAGGTGCTCGGAGAAGAGGTGTCGGCGCTGATTCGGAAATTGTCGAGCGCGAGGCGCGTCGCATTGATTTGAATCGAGCCGCCTGCTCCCGATCCGGCGGTGGAGGCGGAAATCTCGCCGCCTTCGCGCCCTTGCAGCAAGTCCGTGGCGATCACGATGTTGCCGCCGCGCCCGCCATGCAATCCGTAGAGGGTCTTCGCGCTGATGCTCGAGTCTATGCCGGAAATAAGAACGGCCGGCGCGGAAATGTTGACGCTGCCGCCAGCGCCGAGGCCGGATGTGCTCACGGCGATTTTCCCGCCCTGCACGATTTCGAGCCGGCCGCTGAGATTCAGCCGCACGTCACCCCCGCGTCCGCCGGCGGTCTGGTTTGTCGTGCTGGCATTGATGCCGGGAAAAGACGCCGCGCCCTGGCCGGAGATGAACACATGCGCCGCACGGAGACCGATGCTGCCGCCGGTGCCGGGGCCAAAGGTGGAGGCGGTGACCTGCCCGCCGCCGATGAGCCGGAGAGTGTCGCGGATGTTTAACAGAATGTTTCCACCCGGTCCCCCGAAATCCGCGTTTTGCGTCTCGGTGCTGATGGCTGTGAAGGCTGGGAGGCCTCGCCCATCGACGACGGCGCTTTGCGCCGCGATGATGACATCGCCGCCGGTCCCCGCGCCAAACGTGTCCGAACTGACCTGCGCGCCGCCTGCGACCACAAGCTGCCCGCTGAGGGTCAAACGCACCGTGCCCGCGGCGCCGTCTCCACCGAGCGTATCGGCGCTGATGCCGGTTTGAAACGAGGAGCCGCCAATGATGGAAACGTTTACCGCGTTCACGTGCACGTTACCTCCGGGGCCCGGACCGACCGTGGAAGTTTGCACGATGCCACCGGCCCCGATCTTCAGATTGCGGGTGATGAGATGAATGTTGCCACCGGCTCCGATGTCCGCGGTCGAGGCGCCGATCCCCGAACCCAAATCGCGCACTGAAATGTCATGTGACTGCACGCGAATGTCGCCGCCGGTCCCCGCGTCGGAAGTGTTGGCGTCGAGCCGGCTGCCTTCGATGATTTCCACACTCTCGGCAGTGATCTCGAGGTTTCCGACATTCGCGTCGCCGCTTCCCAGGCTTGTAATCGTGGAGCCTCCCGTCAGCGAAACGGCAGGCGCCGAGACGCTCGTCACCGTGACGTGCGCGAAGTCGGCGAACGCGGTGGTTTCTATCGAGCTCAGATTCGTCAGCGCCACCGAACTCTCCATTTGAATGTTCGCACCATCGCCCGCAGTTGTCGCAGCCACGGTGATTTTCGAGTGATCCATCGTCAGCTTGCCTCCGCGAATCACGATCGCACTCGCGTTCAGCGTGGCGTCTTTCATTTGCACTTCGCCGCCAGCCATCGCCAAAGTTTTACCCGCCGCACTTGTAAGGTGGCTGCCCTGCATCGAGATCACGCCAGAGTGCGCGGAGAGAAAACCAAACGCGGCCGGCGGAGCCATCGTGAGGATTGCGTCAGTCGCTCCCGGCGAGGCGTTGAAACGCGAGCCGTCAGCGAATGCAACGTGGTCGCCGGTGGTGACGACGAAGGCTCCGCCGACATCCACCGACGCGTTCGGCCCAAACATCACGCCGCGCGGATTGATTAGGAAAAAATTCGCGTTCGCAATCGTCGAACGCAGCAGTCCGTCGATCGAGGAAGCGCTGCCGCCGGTGACACGCGCCAGAACATTTTGCACATCCGCCGGGCCGGAAAACGTCGCCGATTCTCCCATCGCGATGTTGAAGGTGCTGAAACTGTGAAAGAGATTTGGGCCGGCTTTTTTACCGAGGCTCGCGGGAATGGAGAAGTTCGGCCCGCTCAACGAACTGCCCGGTCCGAGTGATCCATCCGCGACGATTCCCGCGTGGAGCGCCGACGCGCTGCAAAGCAGGAAAAGCCCGGCGCGACCAAGGATGGCGCACGCGCTTCGTCTCATCTGACGCGCGCGTTTATCGCCGGAGGCGGCGCAGACCGAAGGTCAGACAGGCGCCGCCAAAGAGCATGGCCCAGGTTTCCGGCTCCGGAACAACCGTGACCTGCGCCACGCGGCCAGAGACGGGAGAGCCCGAGGCGAAGTTGGCGGTGGCGTTTACCATTCCATCAAAGCGGATGGTGTAGCCGTTTGGCAGCGCACCGCCGTTGAACGTTCCAATGAAGTTCGCGCCGATGACCATGCTGGAAAAATCCGTGGGCAAGTCAGTGAAGAAACCGCCGGTGAAGGTTTGTCCAAGCGCCGGGCCGGTGCCACCCAGGAAGTTGATCGCAACGAGATTTGCGCCGCCGAGTCGCATCACGAAAGGCGCGGCGCCAGACAAGCGAAGCAAGTCGTTGCCGCTTGCGGTGGCGCTGGAGTAGGTCGGGGATAACTGCGTAAACTCAAAGGCGAAGTCCGTTCCCGCGGAACCATCCAGCGATTGGGCCCTCAAAATTCCCGCTCCGTTAGTCCCTGGCGCCACCATCCCGCTCCCGGTCAGCGTGCTGACTGCTCCCGAACCGGCAACGGTGGCGCCGCTTCCCACTAGCACCGATGCAGAGGTGGAAATGGTTCCGTCGACCGTCAAGGTTCCCGCGGTAATCGCGGTCGCGCCAGTGTAGGTGTTGTTGCCGGTGAGCGTCAGGACCCCGGGACCTGCTTTGGTCAGGCCCGTCGCAGCGCCGTTGTCGGCGATGGCGGATCCGATTTTTAAGCGCGCGTTGCTGTTGTTTTGGATGATCACCAGATCGACGCCTGACGCACCTTTGAGCGTGCCGCCATCAATGCTCGAGAGGTTGCTGCCGACCGTGCTGGTGACGAGAATCCCGCCCGAGGTGATTGCCTGCTCGGTGGCAATGGTTACCGGGTTCGCGTGCGGATCGTTGAAACGAATTGAGTTCGGATTTACCGAAAGGCTCCCGCCGCCGTTTGGAACGTCGAGATTCACGTTCGGACTGGTGAAGCTGTTGCTGTAGAAAGTGCCGGACAAGCCAAGGATGGTTCCGTTCGGAACTGTGGCCCACGTGTTGCCGCCGACCGTGGCATAGCCGCCCAAGATTCCGTTAGTGTTGGTCTGGGAAGTCGAGATCGCTCCATTGCTCGGCAGCGTAAAGTTGACGGTCCCACCCGCATTGCGAGTGATCGGCCCCA
>JAXDQV010000124.1:0-3542 GCA_034667645.1 Chthoniobacter sp. | reverse complement strand
GAATGAATCGCTTTTAAACAAAACGAAGGAAGGCGCGTTTCGCGAGGACTTGTATTACCGGCTCGCGGTGATCCCGCTCGAGATGCCGGCGATGCGCGAGCGGATCGAGGACATCCCATTGCTGGTTCATCATTTCATTCACAAAAACTCCACGCAGAGCGGCTCCGAGCCAAAGAAGATCGACGTGAAGGCGCTGGAAGTCCTCGCGCGCTACAACTGGCCTGGCAACGTGCGTGAACTGGAAAATGCCATCGAGCGGGCGTGCGCGCTTTGCGAGGATGGAGTGATCAAGGTCTCCGATCTCCCGCCGCACGTCGTGCGTCAGGCGAATTCGCCGCTGCCGGAGGAAAGCGGGTCACTGCCGGTGGGACAATCGCTCGATGAATACATCCGGGACCACGAGCGCCGTTACATCGAGGAGACGATCAAATTCAACGGCGGCTCGCGCGAAAAAGGCGCCAAGATGCTGGGCATCAGCATGGCGACGCTTTACCGCAAGCTCGACGTCAAGGCGCCGCGCGAACGGGCGAGCGCGTAGGAGCCTCAGCCGCGCTTGCCGAGCGTCTTGATTTGCTCGGAAGCTGCCTTCAACTCATCCAGCACTTGCAGCGTTTTCTGCTGCTGCTCAAGCAGCGCCTTGTTTGTGGCTTTCATCGCCTCGAGGCGGGACACGACTGGAACCTCGATCTGCGGAGCCTGCGACTTCGCTCCAGTCGCGAGAAGAACAAGGCTGATGGTGGTGAAAATGATCTGCTTTTTCATTTTTTCCCTCCGGAACGTGAGATGAAGATTCGCGCGACCCGCATGTCTTCGGCGATCCCGGCGATTTTCAAATCAATTTGCGCCTGATTTTCGACGAGCACTTTTTGCTGCGCGCTGAGTTCCTGGATGGCAATGGCGATCGAGTGCGCCTCGGAGGTCGCTTCGCCGTTTGAGTTGGCCGGCAGGAGCGCCGCGATGCAAATCGCGAGCCCCGCCAGGAGTGAGAAACAGGACGTGGTTTTCATTTGGATCTCTCTCGTTGTGCAGAAAGAAGACGACAGATGAAAAGCAAATCCCGCGCCCGGGATGCGCCTCCGAAGCTGGCGCGGAAGCTGCTTGCTTGTTTTGTCTCAGTTTTTAAACTCCCCTTAATCATGGCAGGAATGCAGCAAAATCTCAGCGTCTCGATGCAGCAAACGCTGGCGCCTCAGCTCCAGCAAAGTCTCCAGATTCTGCAGGTGCCGATGCTTGAGCTGCGCAACCTGGTGCAACAGGAGATTCAGACCAACCCCGTCCTGGAAGAGGATATCACCGAGCCCTCGATCGAGGATCGGCAACAGGAGCAGGAAGAGTTCAAGGAGGAATTCGAGCGCCTCGCAAAACTCGACGACGAATGGCGCGACTACATGGCGCAGAGCAGCTCCTACTCCGCGAAATCGCAGGAGGAAGAAGAGCGCCGCCAGTTTTTTTTCGACTCGATCATTTCCAATGAAACCCTTCAGCAACACCTCTTCGAGCAGCTCAGCACGGGCGACCTGAACGGAGAGGATCGGAAAATCGCCGAGCTGATCATCGGGAACATGGACGACATCGGTTTTCTGCAATCGCAGCCGGCGGAGATTGCGCAAAACACCGGCGTGGACGAGGCAGACATCGAGCGGGTTCTCACAATCATCCAGTCATTCCATCCCGTCGGCGTCGGCGCACGGGACCTGCGGGACTGCCTGCTGATCCAGCTTCGCCGGATCGGGAAGGAAGGCAGCCTCGAATACCGGATCGTCGATAAACATCTCGACGACCTCGGCAAGCGGCGCTTCCCCGAGATTGCGCGCCGGCTGGGAACGACCGTGGATCAGATCCAGCGCAGCGCGAACTTCATCGGAACGCTTGACCCGCGCCCAGGACAGGTTTTCACCCCGGATCCGAACAACTACGTCCTGCCAGACGTGAACGTGGAAAGAATCGGCGACGGCGATTACCAGATCACGCTAAACGGCGAGCAGATTCCGCATCTCCGGATCAGCAATACCTACAAGGACTTGATGGCCCAGGACGGCAGTGGAACCGAAGTCAAAGATTATATCCGCGACAAAATCCGCAGCGGAAAATTTCTAATCAAGAGCATCCACCAGCGCCAGCAGACGATCTCGAATATCGCGCATGAAATCGTGGCGCGGCAGAAGGAGTTTTTGGAAAAAGGATCATCGGCCCTGAAGCCGCTGACGATGGTGCAAATCGCCGACGTTGTCGGTGTTCACGAGACGACCGTCAGCCGCGCGATTTCCGGCAAATACATGTCCACGCCACAGGGCGTCTTTGACATGAAATACTTCTTCACTCCCGGCTATCAAACCTCTGCCGGAGCCTCGATGAGCAACACGAGCGTGAAGGAAGCGATTGCCGACTTGGTGAAAGTCGAAGACACGAAAACGCCGCTCAGTGACAAGGAGATCGTTGAGATCCTCGGCAAGCGCGGGATTCCAATCGCGCGGCGGACCGTGGCAAAATACCGCACCGAGCTTGGCATTCTGCCGAGCAACATGCGCAAGCAGTATTGACTTCACGGCACGGCACGCCCGAAGTTGCCGCCCCAT
Organism: Chthoniobacter sp.; assembly: GCA_034667645.1. Taxonomy (GTDB): domain Bacteria; phylum Verrucomicrobiota; class Verrucomicrobiia; order Chthoniobacterales; family Chthoniobacteraceae; genus JAJPJG01. Next base: position 966 of record JAXDQV010000124.1, on the reverse strand, counting down.
GTCCGCCGTCACAGAAGCGCAAATCCGGGAGCGCCTCGCCTCCGTCAAATACCCCGGCTTCAGCCGCGACATCGTGTCGTTCGGAATTGTAAAAGAAATCCGGCTCGACGGATCGAACGTCACCGTCCAGCTCTCCGTCGCGACCAATGATCCCAAGATCCCGCAGTCGCTGAAAGACGACAGCGAAGCTGCCCTCCACTCGATTCCCGGCGTTCAAAACGCGCGGGTGCTCATCGACATTCAGGCTCCCGCGCAGACGGCGGGTGCCACGGACATTCCCGGCATCAAACACGTCGTCGCGATTGCCAGCGGAAAAGGCGGCGTTGGAAAATCGACCGTCGCGGCCAATCTCGCGCTGGCGCTAGAGCAGACCGGCGCGAACGTCGGACTCTGCGACTGCGACATCTACGGCCCGAGCATTTCGCTCATGTTCGGCTCGAATGAAAAGCCGTATGCGACCGAGGACAATCTCATCGTTCCGATCGAACGCTATCGCCTCAAGCTCATGTCGATGGGCTTTTTGCTCGATGATGCGGCGCCCGCGATTTTGCGCGGACCGATGGTGACGCGCTACACGCAGCAGTTTCTGCGGCAGGTGGAATGGGGCGAACTAGATTTCCTCGTGCTCGATCTGCCGCCCGGCACGGGAGACATTCAGCTGACGATCGTGCAGACGGTCGCACTCGCGGGCGCGATCATCGTCACCACGCCGCAGGAAGTCGCCCTCATCGACGCCCGAAAGGCGGCGACGATGTTCTCGAAAGTGAACGTGCCGGTGCTCGGCTTGATCGAGAACATGAGCTACTTCGTTTGTCCGAAGGATCAGACGCGCTACGACATTTTTGGCAGCGGCGGAGGAGAAACCGAAGCCCGCCGGCTCGGCGTGCCGTTGCTGGGACAGGTCCCCATCGACATCGCCACGCGCGCTGCGGGCGATGCCGGGAAACCAATCGTCATCGAGGACAG
>JAXDQV010000123.1:0-9865 GCA_034667645.1 Chthoniobacter sp. | reverse complement strand
CTGGCATTAGCGTGCATGTTGTCCGTGGGGTGTGGCGTTGGGTTTGGTATTCATCCACCACCAGCCTGCACGACCGCCACTCTGCGGACAACGTGTTGAAACATGACACCTATCCATGCGATGCAGGCATGTGGTTAGGTCAAGGGTAAGTTTATAAGACATAGAGTTTCTTTTGCACAAAGGCTTTCTTGCTTTCATATCCTTGGGATTTGATTTCTTTTAGCCCCAGCTCGGTGGCCAGCTTGAAGAGCTTTACGTGCAGACTCTCAAAGCGCTCGATTGCGCCGATTGTATGGCCTTGCAGGACATGCCATACAGCGACTGCGAGTTTTCGAGCCACGGCCACTGCCGCTTTGTTGCGTCCGCGCCGCGCTGCCACTGCAAGTCCCCACTTCTGCAAAGGATGGCTGATAAGCAGCAGTTTCTTGGCTGACTGGATGAGCAATGCCCGCAAAGGTCCTTTGCGATGACGCTTTAGGGCTCCGCCTCCCTCCCAGTTGCCGCTCGCGCAAACACTCCGATTTAAGCCCAGATAAGTCACCAGCTTGCGGCTGTGGGTAAAGCGGGTGACATCGCCAATGGCAGCGACAAGCCCATAGAGCGTAATCAGGCTGATGCCGCACAGGCGCGAGAGCCGAAGGAGCTTTTCATCACTGAATACCTCTTTGGCCATGTAGTGCCGCAGCTTCTTCCGCCGTGCCCTGGCTGCCACCAGCCCGGCATGCATCTGCTCCAGGAGCATAACTTGCACCGGACTCCAATCGTGCACTTTGCGCAGCCCGCATCATCGCCGTTGGATGACTGAGCCGGAACCCTGCTTCCAGCCGCACGCAGTGCTCGTTGAGCATCGCGCGGATCTGTTGCTTTAGCCGGGTGCTTTCCTTCACCACGGCTTGATAGGCGCTAAAGACTTCCAATCGCTCCAGGGTCTTCTGGTCCGGCTGCCAGAGGACAGCCGATAAGCCGCTGAGGTAAATGCGGGGGATCTTTACTGCGTCCACTCGATCATTGGCGCAATAGACTTTTCCGACTTTTCCGGCCTGATGGCTGTCGAGAATCACCACTTTTCTTCCCGCCTTTCGCAGCCGTTCGGCTACCGCAAAGGCGTTGCCGCTGGCTTCCAAGACCAACACATCTTCTTTGGTGGTGTGGCGAGCTGCCCAAACTTCGAGCTGTGGCAGCGCCACTTGAGTTGAAGTGCTCTCAACCCGGGCCGTGGCTGGATCGAGGCCCCGCAGGATCGCTCCTGCAAAGCTGTCAGGGTGAACGTCGAGCCCAATGACTCGGCTGTTGTTTTCTTTCATGGTAATTGCTCCTTTCATCATGTCTTGGTTTGCTGCTGCTATTGCGCTGGATTGAAGGCGGGGCCGGGCTCCGACAGATGCCTCTCACACGCAGACATCCGGGGCTGAACGAGCTTTGGGCTCATTTCACCCCACGAGGGTTCATCCGTCAGGACTCACTCAGCTCACAAACAGGATGTTAGCCCCACTGCATCGCACGAGTCCCTGCCGGCCTGTCATCTTCCTGCTGGCTTGGTCGTTGTTGCCCAATTCCATCAGGGAAACTGGAGACTCCGACCCCGCCTCCCGTCCAGCGCAACTTGCGCTCCAACCACATTCCCTCAGCTAACCGCTCCGTGCGTCACGGCACCTGCTTCCGCCACCGCACACTGTCAAAAAAGCAACAGCGGTTATAAGTCACGGGGTAGCTACCTGCGCTGCTGGGTCGATGAGAGAGCCGACCTCATATTTGCCCGTCGCACTGGGGACGAGGGCGGCTTCGCCGACACCGAGCGTTTCGCTGCCGGCGACGAGCCGGTCGCTGTTCGTCATGGCCTGCCGGACTTCGCGGAAGGCGCCGGTCAAGACGCCGGGAGCGGCGACCTCATCGGCGAACTTCTTGGCGGCCTTGGCAATGGCTTTGGCCAGCGGGCCCGTGTCGCTCAAGAGCGCGTTGACTTTGGTCTCTGAGATCACGTTTCCATCGATTCCCATGACCGAGATGGTTTGAGCGATGGCGCCGGCAAGGTCGCGAGTGGCGTCCTTCAGGTCTGCGGCAAAGGCGCCGCCATTGATGAGGAGCGCGGCCGAGAGGCCTTTCATGACGGAGGTGCCGATGGTGCCGAGGATCGAGGCGAGTTGCGCATCGGTGGCATTTGGACCCAGATCGGTGACGGCAGCGCGGGTGAGTTCGGCCGCAAGCTCCCCAAGCTCATCGACGCGGTTGGCTGTGCCGGTGAGCGGCTTGGTGTTGATGGCCTTGGCGAGGGAGGTCGCGAGTGTCCCGATCGAGGTCAACTTCGGCAGCTTGCTGCTTGAACCGGTGTTTTGGTAAAGCGACGCGACTTTGGCGGCGAGGCCCGAAATGCTCTCGATATCGATCGCCAACGCGACGGAGCCAGCGATGGTCGCTAGTTTCGCCTGGAGGGCCGTGCTGGCTTGAGCCACGGCGGCGGCGATGTCGCCCGCGGTCTGCCCGGAACCGGGCGACGGGTGTCCGCCGGCGGCAGTCAACGACGCGAGCGCCACTCCCGCCGCGACCGATGGCGCATTGACGGTGCTGAAGCCGCTCGTCGTCACGATATTCTGCGCGAAATTCGCGTAGTTTTTCCCACCGTCCACGGGCTTGGGAAGGATGCCGGCGACTTCCTCGGCGATATTTAGGGTCGCCTTCGTGGCTGTCGGGATCACCGCGGCGGCGAAGGCGGATAAGAGCGCGGCATTCGGGTGGCTGGAATTGAGCTTGGTGCCGACGCCGGCGACGGCGCCGCCAGTGATCTGGCCGTTGGTCGGGACGGCTTTCGCGAGGTTTTTCGCGACGTTCGTCAGCGAGGCAACGTCCAGGCCGAAGACCGTGCTGGAGTCCACCACCGCTGCCCCGACACTCTTCGCATCAGCGGCACCGGACGTCGTGGCGATGGCTTTCAGGACTGCTTTGCCGACGTTGGTGAGCGTCGTCACATCGTCCCCACCCGAGTCGAAGGAGAGTCCGGCAATTTGAAAAACCACATCCGGCGCGAGATCGCCGGTGCCGACGGCAGCGCCTCCGGCGAAAGTGGAGAGCTCTGCTTTAGTCAGCTTTTTTTCCAGGAACGCGAGCACCTTGGTAATGACCTCGCCGACCGTCGCAGTGCTGCCGGTGGCGTTGATCGCCTGGATCGCCCCCGAGGCGATGGAAGCGCGAGTGGCCGTGGTCGCCTTTGTGTTCAGGCCAACGACGACGAGCTCGGCAAAGTCACCTTCATCGCCCACGGCAGTCGCCGAGGCAGTGCCGGCGACCACGGCCGAGATCGCCTTGCTCAGCTTGGTGTCAAGGACGGCGGACACCGTGGCATTCTTGATTTTGGCGGAGTCATTCAGCGCATCCGCATATCCGCCGAAGATCCCGCCGGCCGCCGTCGGCACTTTGGCTACGCCTTCCGCGAGGAGTTTGACGAATCCGGTTTGAATCGTTTCATCCGCATTCACGTGAGTCAGGAGTTGGTTGGCAAAACTCCGGACCTCGCCGGTCGCGGTGCCCGCAGCCTTGATGGCAGCGATACTGAAAGTCCGCAGCTTGGTCTCCGCGGGCACGTTGACGCCGGAAACGGCGGGAGAAAGGGTGTTCGCCAACTCCGCTAGCGCCTGTCCCACCGCAGGGTCGCTGCCGGACGCGGACTTCAGCGCCTGACCGATCAAAGCCTCTTTGCCCGCAACCGTAAGGGACGACTTTGTCGTTCCGGCATTGACATTCGCGAGGGCGCTGGTGATCGCTCCCACGGCGGCAGAATCATTGAAGAGACCGCTGCCGCTGAGGGCCGCATTCAGAATGCGGGGCGCGATTTTGTCTTTGTCGGCTCGCGCCTTCAAAACTCCTCTGCTGTCGGCTTGCGCTTCCAGTGCAGTTTTGACTAGGACCGAGAGTTCGACGGCGTCATCAAAAGCGGCGGTCTTCGCGAGTTCATACACGGCATAGACCACGTCATCGGCCTTGGCGGTGATTAATGTGGGCACCTTCGGGACTGCCGGAGGCGTCGTTTTTTGACCCGCATACTGCGCGAGCTTCGCGTTCAGCGCATCCAGAGCGTCCTGCGTGGAAGGCGCCAGCGCGATGAGCTCAACGTCATTCCCATCGCCGCCGGCGTAGTTGATTTTGAAATGCGCGGCGTCGCTGTTAACGATCGCGTCCTGCGGCAGACCCGCAAATGTGCCAGTCGCTGCATCAACGCCGTCGTTGACCAGGATGACGAGTTTGGTCTGTTCCGGCGGGCGGAAGGTGCCCGTGAGTTTCAGCGTGCCGCCGAGGGCTACTGTGCCGGTGACATCGAGCACATCGTGCTGCGTGCCAGGCGTGACGCCGTCGATCTGGACGGAGAAGATGCTGCCGGCTGCGAAGCTTGTGTTTTTCGCAAGGAAGGTGTCGGCGCCGGGACCCGGCGCGAGCGTGCCGCCATTGACGAAGAGCGGGCCGGGCGTGCCGACGCCGTTGAGCGTTCCACCGGTCAATGTCGTGTCCCCTGCGTAAGTATTCGACCCAGCGAGCGTGAGCACGCCGGGGCCCGTAAACGTGAGGCTCCCGTTTACACCCGAAAGCACGCCGGTCTGGGTAACCGTGCCCGCTGCTCCGAGGGTGAGCGACGCCGTCAAAGTCTGCGCCGGCACGAGCAGATCGTCTTTGTCGAAGAAGCTCATCGCGCCGGCCGCACCGGCGGTGAGTTTGTTCGCATTGTTGCCGGTATTGGTCAGGGTGTAGGAACCCGCGCCGTGAAGTTCAAGGCTGTCGCAGACGATGTCAGCGCCCGCGCCTTGCGTCGTGGCGCCGGCGGTGAGCGAGAGCACGCCGCTGCCAGCGTCGAGGCTGATGCCGCTGACGCCATCCACCATGCCGATGATGAGAGCGTCCGCATCGTGGAGGCTGAGATCGTGCGCCGAGACGGCGAGCACGTCCACGTCGTTGGCCCCGCTGTTCATCGACACCGCCAGGCTCGCGCTGATGCGAAGTTTGGAAACGACGATCGAGCCTGGGCCATCCAGACCGGTCGCGATGAGCGAGAGCGTGCTCACGTTCGCTGGCGCGATCGCGGAACTCAGATTCACCGCCCCGCCCTCGATTTGGAGAAGTCCCGCCGTGACGAGATCGATCTCTGCATTCGTCAGATCAAGCCCGCCAGTCGCGGTGCCGAGATTGATGGCACTGCCGACGGTGTGAGTGTGAAAAGACACGGTGCCAGTGCCGGCGGTGATCGCCTGCTGAATGTCGAGATTATCCGCGGTGATGGTGATCGGGCCGTCGGTGGTGGCGATGGACGCGCCAATGCTCACCGTGTCGCCGGTCAAAGTTACTGCCGTGGCATCGCTCACTGCCGCAGTGAGGTTGATCGCCTCGCCAGTGAGAACCAATGCTCCGCCAACGGCGACCGCGGTGCTGCTGACATTGATGGTATCCGCGCCCGCTTCGCCATCGGCTGCGAGCGGGTCATTCAGGCCGTTGATCGTGAGCGTGTCGTCCTGGTCTCCGAGGGAGATGTGAATGTCGCTGATCGCAGCATTTTCGCCCCCCGTCGCGGGCGATGTGCCGCCGCCCGAAAACCCCGCCGCAATCGCGCCCGGCGTGAGCGTGATCGACTCGCCGGAGTCGCTGAAACTGTATTCCGTCGCGTCGGCTGTCATCGTGAGGGAATTCGCGACGCCAGAGCTGGCGGTATAGGTGAGCACCCCAGCCGCGACATCGAGTGTGGCAGGAGCGATGCGGGCTTCGAGCAGCTCGATATAGATAAACGTGGGCGGCGTAGATTTCATGGCGTTTGGGAGATTGTCCAGTCTTGCCCAGGGGGCATCCGCGACAGAGGGATGAGCTTTTTGAGAAGCGTGAGGGGCGCGCTAGTATAGTCAGGCTGCATGGGATTCCAACGCAAACTGGGCCAGCACCGGCACGTCTCAAGACGGATTTGCGTCGCCCCGGCAAGCGGCCTCATAGCCGATTTCCCATTGGCGATCGTTTATTCATTTGAGTGGAAAGGCAGGAACGTGCACCCGATAGTCGGCGGATGGATTTGACCAAACTCCCGAAGGTGCTGCTGCACGAACACCTCGATGGCGGCCTGCGGCCGCAAACGGTGATCGAGCTCGCGGAGGCCATCGGCTACAAGGGCCTGCCGACCAGCGACCCGGAGGAACTCGGCGGCTGGTTTCATCGGGGCGCCAATCGCGGCAGCCTGCCGCTTTATCTCGAAGGGTTCTCGCACACGATCGCCGTGATGCAGACGCGGCCCGCGATCGAGCGTGTCGCCTTTGAGTTCATGGAAGACATGCATCGCGACGGCGTCGTCTATGCTGAGTGCCGCTTTGCGCCGTGTTTTCACGCGGCGCGCGGGCTCACGCCAGAGGCGATCGTGCAGGCGGCGATCGATGGCTTCACGCGGGGCAAAGAAAAATACGGCGTAAAGTGGGGGCTGATTATTTGCGCGATGCGCGACCGCACGGACTCGCTGGAGGCGGCGGAACTCGCGATCGACTTCCGCCACCGCGGCGTGGTGGGCTTTGACCTCGCGGGCGAGGAAGCCGGCTTCCCGCCGAAGCGGCACGTGGAGGCGTTCCAGGCCATCCAGCGGGCGAACTTTTACTCCACGCTTCACGCGGGAGAAGCGTTCGGCGTCGCGTCCATCTGGCAGGCGCTGCAAATCTGCGGCGCGCATCGGCTCGGCCACGCGACGCGGCTGGTCGAGGACATGACGATCGTGGATGGAAAAGTCGTCGCGCTCGGTTCGCTGGCGCAATACATCCTCGACCGCCGCATCGCGCTCGAGATGTGCCTTTCCAGCAACGTCCACACCGGCGCCGTGGATTCGATGCAAAATCATCCGTTCCGGATTTACTTCGACCGCGGTTTCCGGGTGACGCTCAATACCGACGACCGGCTGATGAGCAACACGAGCATGACCAAGGAATTCGAGGTCGCGATGAACGAGTTTGGCCTGACGATTCCCGACCTGGAAAAAATCACGATCAACTCCATCAAAAGCTCATTCATCCCATTCGATGAGCGCATCCGCTTGATTTACGACGTTATCAAGCCTGGATACGCCACGTTGAATTAACGGATGACTCTCTCCCCCGACAAACCGATCGCCGGAATTCTCGCCCCGCTCTTCGCGGTCCGGTCGGAAAGCGATCTCGGTGTTGGTGATGTCGATTGTCTCCGGCAGCTCATCGATTGGGCGGCGGACTCCGGTTTCCACGTCGTCCAGCTTTTGCCGATCAACGAAACCGGCGCGGACAACAGTCCTTACATGGCCGTCAGTTCGGTCGCGCTCGAACCTTCGACGATCTTTATTTCCCCCGAGTCGATCCCGGACCTGACGCAGGAAGTTTTCGAGAAAACGCTTTCCAGTCTGGACTTGGGAAAGCTGCGCGCCGGTCCGGTGCTGTATGCGATCGTCAAAGGTTTGAAACTGCGGCTCCTCGAGCGCGCGTTTGACAACTTTTTAACCACAGAAAGCAAACGCAACAGCCCCCGCGCCCGCAGTTTCCGGCAGTGGGCCGAGGAGCAGTCCTGCTGGCTCGATTCCTACGCCTGTTTCCGCGTTTTGATGGAGCAGAACGAGGTGAATGAACGCTGGGACTTGTGGCCGGCCGAGCAGCAAAATTACGCGGCGGCGAAGAGCTGGCTCGCGGCGCAAAGCGCGAACCGGCGGAAGGAGTTCGAGCGGCGCACGCGCTTCTACAAATACGTGCAGTGGATCGCCTTCGCGCAATGGCGCGAGGTGCAGCGCCATGCCGATGCGCGCGACGTGGCGCTCGTGGGCGACGTGCCGTTTGGCATCTCGTATTACAGCGCCGACGTGTTCGCGCAGCCGGAGCTGTTCGACCTGAAGTGGAGCGGCGGCGCGCCACCGGAGCCTTATTTTAAGGACGATATCTTCACGCAAAAGTGGGGCCAAAACTGGGGCATGCCGCTTTACCGCTGGGACGCAATGCGGGCGGAAAACTTCGCGTGGTGGCGCCAGCGCGTGCGCATCGTCCGCGAGATTTTTCAACTCTTCCGGATCGATCACGTGCTCGGTTTTTACCGCATCTACGCGTTCCCGTGGCGACCGCAGGAAAACGCTGAATACGTCGCGCTGACGCCGCAGGAAGCCAGCGCGAAAACCGGCGGCGAACTCCCGCGTTTCATCGGCCGGAATGATGAAAATAAGACGAACTGCGACCAGAATTGCGCGCAGGGCGAGGAGTTTTTGAAGGTGCTCCTCGAGGAGACAGGAGCGCATCGACTCCTCGGCGAAGACCTTGGCACCGTCCCGGAATATGTGCGCCCGAATCTGACGGCGCTCGGCATTGCGGGCTTCAAAATCCCAATGTGGGAAACGAAGCCGGACGGCTGGCTGATTGACGGCGCAGATTATCAGCGGCTCTCGATCGTGACCTACGCCACGCACGATCACGAACCGCTGAAAGCGAGATGGGAGCGGCTTCTCCAGACGGTTCAGGCGGGCAAGGGCGAGAGCGCGGGAGCATGGGACGAGATGAAAAAATTTGCCGCATTCGCAAAAATCGCCCTGCGCGAGCCGCAGCCGTGGAGTGATGAGTTGCATGAAAAAATGCTGCGCGCGCTTTTCCACTGCAACTCGTGGATCGCGGTCTGCATGCTCACCGATCTCTTCGGCACCGAGGAGCGATTCAACGTGCCGGGCGCGGTCACGGAATCGAACTGGAGCACGCGCCTGCCGCAGACCGTGAAGCAGTGGCGCGGGGATCCGGCGCTCACGAAAAAGATGGCGCGCGTCTCGGAATTCCTTCGCGAAACGAAACGCGTTTAGCTGCCGCGACTCACGGCGCCTCGAAGGACCACGCGAGCGCATACCGCTCGAGAGCACTCGCCACGCCGCTTCCGCCGCGTTTGACGACTTCAATGTCGTAGCGGGCCGCGGGAAGGTCTTGCGAAAAAACGTGCTCCACATTATCCACCGCGCTCCCGCTTTGCGCGACCAAGGCCCCCGTGCCTGCGTTGAACAAAAAGAGGTCGAGATTGTTGATCTTCCCGTGTCCGAAATTGCGATTCCACGTGATCGTCGCGATGAGATTTCCTCCGCCGAAGTCGAACAGATAGTGACTCACCGCGTCCGCGCGCGCGCTGGATTTGAGATCGTTCAAGTCCCACCCCGTCGCTGCGGAAAAAGTGGGAACGACGTTTTGGGGCGCATGCTGCGGGGCGGGCGAAGCCGTTTCCGTGAGCGTCGGTGGATGACGGCCACCGACAAGCTGTTGCCAGGAGTTAAACACGTTGAGCACGCCCGCCCCGAAATGCGGATCGAGCGGGCTCGTCGGCGAGTGCGTCCAGCCGTCCGGTTTCACTGCGCCATTGATTAACAGCGCCTTCATCGTCCTCGCATCAATCGCTCGCGTTGCGTATACCCCCTGTCGCTCGCCTGCCTGCACCAATAACGCCGCCGCTCCCGAAACCAGCGGAGCCGCAAAACTTGTTTCGCTACCCGGCGCGACAAGGTCCGGTTTGCACCGGCCATCCACGGTCGGACCGCTGCTCGAGTTCCCATCCGGCGATCCGACCGCGATGCCGTTGTAGCACGAGGCGGGAGAGTAAATGAGGCCGCCGGCTCCGACTGCTGAAACGATCACCCGGCGGAACCGGCTGATGTAGTCATCGTAGCGGCGGTTCACTTCCGGCCGATCGCCGTCGAAGGTGAAGCTTTGATTTACCACCCGCGCCCGTGTGGAAATCAGCGGCGCCACGACCGACTGATAAAAGAAGAAGAGCTCGAAATTTGCAACGTGCTTCACGCCCGGCGCCACGCCCGCATCCGAGCTGTAAAACAGGTCACCGACGGTGTCCGCGTGGCCCGATTCAATCCCGACGGCGTTTGGAAATT
>JAXDQV010000122.1:0-6020 GCA_034667645.1 Chthoniobacter sp. | reverse complement strand
CGCCGGTCGATTACCTCGCGCGCCCCGACTTCATCATTCTCGCGGGATCCCTGATCGTCTATCTGACGGTCGCCCTTTTCCTGCCTCGAGCAATGTGGCGATTGTCCATTTTCTGGGGACTCCTGCTGTTCGGAGCCGCTCACGTCGTGGTTGGCATCATCCAGTTCAAACGCGGCGACCAGTTTATGCTTTTGCCATGGATTCACCGCACCGACACGCTGTGGAGAGCGAGCGGATTTTACATTTCGCCAAATCATTTCGCAGGCCTGATGGAGGTGCTTGCGCTATTGACGATCAGCGTCGCCTGCTGGGGAAGTTTTCGCGTCGCGACCAAGGTGCTGCTGGTGTATGCGGCGTGTTTTTTCCTTCTCGGAATCGCGATTTCGGGCAGTCGTGGCGGATATCTGAGCTTCGCGTTCGGCTTGGGAGTTTTCGCCATCCTCAGCGCGGCCGCGCTGCGGCGTGTGGACAGGAAGCGCTTCCTGCCGAAAGCGCTGGCAGGCCTCGCGATTCTCGGGATGGCCGCAGTGCTTGCGGCAGTCCTGCTCCTGCAGAGCTCGACGCTCAAGCATCGTGTTCGCGAAATCAACGATCCGGAAAACATGCGCTTTTTGCTGTGGCGAGCCGCGATCGAGGAATTTCACATCGAGCCTTGGGTCGGAACGGGCAGCGGGACTTATCTCTATTACGGCCGGATATTCCGCGATCCTCGGGTGCAAAACGACCCGATTTATGTCCACAACGACTACCTCCATCTCCTCGCGGAATATGGGAGCGCGGGCGCGGTTCTATTCGCGATTTTTTTCGGAGCGCACGTGGTCGCGGGGGTGAAAAACGTCACTGCGCTTGCGCATCGGCGGGCCGACGAAGGCGAGGCGCCCGCGAATCAACTCGCGCTTCAGATCGGAGCCATGAGCGCGATCGGCGCTTACGCGCTTCACTCGATCGTGGATTTCAACCTGCACATTCCGGCGAACGCTTTTCTGATGGCGTGGGTTTTCGGGATGGTTGCAAATCCTTCGCTCGGTCTCGGCTTAAAAGGCGCGTTTTCGAAAACACTCAGCGGCGTCTCCCGCCTTCTGCTCGCGGGATTGTCAGTTGGGGGGCTCGCCTATGGTTTGCCCAAATTGCCGGGCGAGTGGTTCGCAGAAAAGGCGCGGGCGGCGTTGCGGGATTATCAGCTGGCGGACGTGCGGACTTTTGCGGGCAAGGCCATGCAGTATGAAAAAGCCAATCCCGACCTCTGCTATTACTACGGCGAGGCAACCCGCGAGATGGCCGAGCAGCAGATGCTTCCGCCCGAAACGCGGCAGGAAGCCGTGGAAATGTTTAAGAAAGGTCTGGCTCTGTTTCCGCACGACGTCCGCAGCATCCTGAAGTTGGCGCAAACCTATGACGAAATGCGCGAGTTCGATCTCGCGGAAGAGCAGCTTGATACCGCCGTCGAGTTCGATGGCAACAACAGCCTCGTGGCCGCTTACTACGGCATGCACTATCAATTGCAGCATCAATGGATTGAGGCACAGACGCAGTTTCAGCTCGCGCTGGAACTTGATCCATCGAACAAAATGGCACGGTCCGGACTTGACGCGGTCGAAACGATTCTGACCCCTTTTCGGCAGGCGAATCCGGACGTTCCCGCTCCAGTGATCGACCCGGAGGACATGGAAGAAGAGGCACCGAGCCCCAGTCCAGCTCCGTCGCCGGCGAACTAGGCTGCGCCTGGCTTTTGCCGGCGGCGGCTCGACTATTTCTCGACACTCTCTGGCGCGCTGCCGATATTTTCGCCTCCGCAAAATGCAGCAAGTTCACATCGGTCTCGCAGGCATGGGAAACGTGGGCGCAGGGGTGTATAAACACCTGGCCCACAACCGCGTGCTTTTGATGGAACGGCTGGGGTTGGAGCTGGTTGTTAAAAAAATTGTCGTGCGCGATCTCGCGAAGGCCCGCGAGGTTGCCGCGCCCGCCGCCTTGTTGACGACCCGCTGGGAAGACTTGATCGACGACGAGGAAATCAAAATCGTCGTGGAGCTCATCGGCGGCGTGGAACCCGCTCTGAGCCTCGTTTTACGGGCCATTGAGCGCGGAAAAATCGTGGTGACGGGCAACAAGGCATTGCTGGCAGAGCACGGGCAGGAAATCTTCGATGCCGCCCGGGCGAACAAGATCCCCGTGTTTTTCGAAGCAGCCGCGGCTGGCGGAGTTCCGATCATCAAGGCGGTGCGCGAAGCCTTCATCGGCAATCACATTTTATCGATGCACGGCATCATTAACGGCACCTGCAATTTCATCCTCACCCGCATGAGCGAGTCGTGCCTGAGCTTTGCCGAAGCGCTGCGCGAGGCGCAGGAGGCGGGCTTTGCCGAGTCCGATCCGACGCTCGACATCAACGGCTGGGACGCCGCGCACAAGGCGATCATCCTGGCGTCGCTCGCCTACGGATTCTGGGTGGGCACTGACAAAGTCTACGTCGAGGGAATCGAGCAAATCACCGCCGCTGACATTCGCTTTGCGAAGCAGCTTGGCTACGTGATCAAACTGCTCGCGGTCATCAAGGCGGGACGCCGGAGCGAGATCGAGGTGCGTGTGCATCCGACGTTGATCCCGCAAGCACATGTGCTCGCATCCGTTAAAGGAGTGTTTAACGCGATTGCCGTCCATGGCGATGTCGTGGGCGAGACGTTGTTTTATGGACGCGGCGCAGGCCAGGATCCGACTTCGAGCGCGGTGATCAGCGATCTCGCCGAGGCCGCGGTGGCGCTGGAATCACCGCGTCCGAGCTACGGCTTCACGCCGCACGGACTCTACGGAACCTGCAAGCCGATCGAGCAGATCGTCTGCCAATACTACCTGCGGATCTCCGTGCTCGATCAGCCCGGTGTCCTGGCGCGGGTGGCGGGGATTTTGGGCGAGCTGAATATCGGCATCTTGTCTGTCATCCAACCCGAGGAACACGAAGCGGACGCCGTGCCGCTGGTGCTGATGATCCATTATGCGACGAACGGCCAGATGAACGCCGCGGTGGAGCGAATCGGCAAATTGGATTGCGTAAAGCGTCCGCCGCGCCTGATGCGGGTCGAATCCTTCGGCACATGAAAAACGTTCACGACCGCGGGATCATCGCGCGTTACCGTGCATATCTGCCCGTTTCAGAGGCGACTCCCGTGGTGTCGCTGAACGAGGGCTCGACACCGCTGATTCATTCGCCGCGCCTGAGCGAACGCGTCGGCCGCGGCTGCGAAGTTTTCATCAAATACGAAGGCTTGAATCCGACGGGATCGTTCAAGGATCGCGGCATGACGATGGCGATTTCCAAGGCCGTCGAGGCGGGTGCGCAAGCCGTGATTTGCGCTTCCACGGGAAACACCTCCGCCGCGGCCGCTGCTTACGCCGCACGTGCTGGCGTCGAATGCATCGTGCTGTTGCCCGCCGGCAAAATTGCGATGGGCAAGCTCGTGCAGGCGTTCATGTATGGCGCGAAAGTGGTGGCGATCGATGGCAACTTCGACGATGCGCTGCGGCTCGTGCGCGAGATCGGCGCCACCGAGCCGGTGTCGATCGTAAACTCGATCAACCCCTTCCGTCTCGAGGGTCAGAAAACCGCCGCGTTTGAGATCGTGGATGAACTGAAAGACGCGCCGGATTTGCACCTGCTTCCGGTCGGCAACGCGGGCAACATCACGGCGTATTGGATGGGCTACCAGGAGTTTCACAAAGCGCAACGGAGTGTTAAACTTCCGCGGATGATTGGTTTTCAGGCTGCCGGTTCCGCACCGATCTTTCACAACCGGATCGTGGCCGATCCAGAGACGGTCGCGAGCGCGATTCGCATTGGAAATCCCGCGAGCTGGCAACTCGCCGCCGCAGCGATCAAAGACTCGGGCGGTGCCATCGACATCGTCACCGACCTGGAAATTCTCGATGCCCAGCGCTGGCTGGCCAGCCACGAAGGAATTTTCGTCGAGCCTGCAAGCGCGGCCTCCATCGCGGGGTTGTTTAAGTGTGCGGACGAGGGGAGTGGCGCGGCGTTTCCGTTTTCTCAAATCACAGACGGCTCGACGATCGTCTGCACGGTGACGGGACATGGGCTCAAAGACCCCGACATTGCCCGCGAGCAATGCGGCAGCATCATTCCCGCGAAGGCGGAGAAAGACGAAATCCTGCGCTTGATCCACTGACGCGGAGGGCCTCAGTGCTTCGGTGCGGGAACGACGCTTTCCTCAGCGCTGCGGCGGGTTTCCTCGACGATCTTGTCGGCGATTTCCTCCACCATTTGCTCGAGCAGCAGCCGCAGATGGCTCCCGCGCCGGAAATCCGACGGAGCGATGTGTTTTACCCGATCCGCATGGGTCGAAAGCTGAAAGCATTTTCGAAAACTCACGCGTGAGGCATCGTCTGGATTGTAGACCGCTATCGCCTGTCCGCCGTTCTTTCGCATCACGGTGAAACACGGCACATCCGTCGGCCCGTCGCCGACGTAAACCATGTGCGGAAACGGCACGGGCCGAATCGAAGACGGCATGTGATCATTCACGTCATCGGACATATCGAGCAGGCCTTTATTGATGCGGAAAAGGAACTGCGTCTTCTGCGTGTGGCTGATCACGCGCTTCGGAAACATGATGCGGCCCTGCGGATCCTCCGCGAATTCGCAGCCAAAAATCGCGCGTAAAAACGGCGCGAGCCGCGAGCCCTCGATCATCACTTTCAACCCCGACGAAATGATGTAGTGCTCCACGCGGATGCCGTGCGCCTCGTGCTGCGCGGTGAGGAGGCCGCTTTTGAATTCCTCAAACATCTCCGGCAGTCCTTTGTAAAACGTCATGTCCTTGCCGAGCTCGCGCAGCTCCGTGTTGGTCGGGCGATCCATCTCGAGGTAATCGAGCATCACTTTCATGTAAGCGAGCTCGCCATCGAAGCCCTGCTCGTTCACCAGCTCTCCGCAGCGCTGCCAGAATTTCTTCGAGTCGATCCCAAAGCGCGGGAACAGCACCTCCTCCTGCATGTAGGTCGGCGAAAGCGTCTGATCGTAGTCGTAAACGATCGCGATGATGTTCTGGGGTGAAGACATGGCAGAAGGCTACGTGCTGCGTGGAACCGGCTAAAGCGCGAAATGCACGCGCCGGTGCGAGGCTAGCGCAACGCGTCCGCGAGAGCTGGTTTCAGTGTGGGAAAACGGAACTCGAAGCCGGCGTCGAGCGCGCGTCGCGGCGCGATGCGTTTGCTGTCGAGGAGTTCGCGCGAGAATTCCCCGGTGAACATCCGCAGCACGAAGGCCGGCACTGTAAAAACCGCCGGGCGATGCATCGCCACGGCCAGCTCGCGCGTGAACTCCGCGTTGCGCACCGGCTCCGGCGAAACGGCATTCACCGGGCCAGAGACGCTTTCAGTTTCCGCCGCGAACAACGCGAGCGCCACCTCGTCATCGAGATGAATCCACGGCATCCATTGCCGGCCGGTGCCGAGTTTTCCGCCGAGGCCAAGCTGAAATACCGGTTTCATCGCCGCGAGCGCCCCTCCGTTTTTCCCGAGCACAATGCCCGTGCGGAGCAGCACCACGCGCACGCCGGCCTCGCGCGCTCGGAGCGCCTCCGCTTCCCACGTCCGCGTGACCTCGGCAAGAAAACCGTGGCTCGCTGGCGCATCTTCATCCGCGATCCGCTCGCCCGTGTCTCCGTAAAAGCCGACGGCCGAGCCGCTCACGAGCACGCGCGGGCCGTTCCGGCTGGCGAGCATCGCGTCAACTAGGCGCCGCGTGCCGAACTTTCGGCTGTCGCGAATCCGCCGCTTCTTCGCCTTCGTCCACAGCCCGAATACATTCTCGCCCGCGAGATGGATGATCACGTCGCAGCCGCTCACGTCCGGAATCGAGTCGAGTGAAAACCCGCGCGTTTCGACACAGCCGCGAACGGGTTTTTCGGGATTACGGGAAAAGGCGACGACTTCGTGCCCGCGTTGCGTCGCCAGCTCGATGACGAGGCGTCCGATGAATCCGCTCGCGCCTGTCAGGCCGATTTTCA
>JAXDQV010000121.1:0-12280 GCA_034667645.1 Chthoniobacter sp. | reverse complement strand
CCCCCCCCCCCCCCCCCCCCCCCCCCCCCCCCCCAGACTTTTTTGAACGCAGCTCGATCCGAACCATTTCGCGGGCCCTCCACCAAGCGTGGTATGATGCAGACCTAGACATTTATGGAGACTTCCGCCAGAGCACCGCTGAGGTGCTTCGACTCTTTCAGCCAAGCTAGGCGTTGTTGCGCGCACATGAAACTTCGACTGCTCTCCCTTGCACTTATTCTGCCGCTTCTTGCATCGGGAGAGCCACCCAAGACCACCGAGGAGCGGCTGCACGGCGAACTTAGGGAGATTCAGCAGGTGAGGGAGACTCTCGATCAGCGCGAGCGCGCGGTTACCGCTCGGATTGAGGAGATTCAGGCGGGACGCGACACCACCAACGGGATAAGCAATGTTTGCCCCGTCCACAACTCTCAGATGCGCATTGTCCGAGCACCGATCACATACGGAGTGCCCCTTGTCCGTCCGGGCGATCCACCGCCCGATGTCCGAAGCCGCGAGTTTCCGTTCGCACTGGAGTATTGGCCTGGCGGCTGCGTTGTTGGTGACTACACCAGAGCGAAGATTTACGTTTGCCCCGTCTGCCAGCGCGCAGAAAAACAGTGGAAGAAAACCCATAACAGATGACCGCAACGCCTAACCAAGGCGATTCAGCCAACGGCTACAGCGGTCATTTCGGCTGCGGGGCAGCCGCCACGCCCTGCTTCCGCCGTAGCTGATCTTGTTCTCGTTAGGCCACTAGCATGTCCAAGATCGCTTCCGCGTTAGTCGGCTTTCTTCTCGGTGTTGCGGTCGTTCTTTGACGGTCGGAATCATCCGCTTGGGTAAGTGTTGCAGACAGAAGCCCGAGGAGCAGAAACGTTAAGGCCGAACCATGCGATGCAGCTCACAGGCTTCGCCTGTAGCTGATCTTGTTCTCGTTAGACGTTTCTACGCGCTTGCCCGAAGTCGGAACGCTCGGTATCGTCGCTTTATGCCTACGGTAGCGCTTCAAGCCCATTACGACGGTCATCACATCGTGCTCGACGAGCCCTTTGACCTGCCCGCCAACGCCAATCTCATGGTGACGGTGCTCCCGTCCTCGTCGGAGGCCGATTCCGAGGAGGCGTGGTTGCGGGCTGCTTCCTCCAGCGAAGTTTTCGCCTTCCTCGCCGACCCTGCCGAAGACATTTACACCGCAGCCGATGGCGAGCCATTCCGCGATGCGGTATAGCGTGGTTCTGGTTCCGTTCCCCTTCGACGACCTCACCGGCAGTAAGGTCAGACCTGCGCTGTGCCTGACCGATGCGGTCGGCGTTTATCGCCATGTCGTGCTTGCTTTTATTACGAGCGTCGTGCCTGCCCACCTCGAGCCGACAGATTTATTACTCGACCACAGCAGCGCAGACTTTGCGCACACGGGACTAAGGGTGCATTCTGTGTTGCGCCTGCATCGCATGGTCACGGTTCCCGCCAGAATCATTCAGCGGCAGTTGGGCGTGTTCACACCGAATCTTCAAACCGGGGTTCAGCAGCGTCTCCGCAAGCTCTTCAGTTTATAACGAGTCCTTCCCAATCCGCCGAAGCGGCCTAACCCTGCTCTGCGGCGCACCGCTGCGTGCGTCGCGGGCATGGGCCGGGGCAAAAATCGCACAAGACCTTGGTGCTCCTTCAGCACGTGGGTCACCGGATTCCCCTCGCCCGCTGCGCGGCTCCCGTGCGAGGATTTTCCTCATGAACACTGAGACCAAAGTCACCCGCGAGCGCATGATCGAGCTGCTCAATGAAGATCTCGCCCGCGAATACCAGGCCATCATCGCCTACGTCATTTACTCCCAGACGATCAAGGGGGCGAAATTCACGGACATCGCCCGCGAGCTCGAGCTGCACGCCGGCGAGGAGCTGGCGCACGCCATCGCCATCGCGAAGCAGATCGATTACCTCAACGGCACGCCGACCAACCAGCCGAAGAAAGTCGAGATCTCCGACGATGCCGAGCAGATGCTCCGGTTCGATCTCGAAAACGAACGCGTGACCATCATCGCCTACCGCCAGCGGATCCGGCAGGCCGAGGCGATGGGCGAGTTCGCGCTCAGCGAGGAGCTGCGCAAAATCATCGCACAGGAGCAGGAACATCTCACCGATCTCGCCAACGCGCTCGGAATCGATAATCCGGAGATCGACGAGTAGCCGGGTGATGCGTGGGTGACCCGCGCGCGATCGGAACGCTCAGGTATTCGCGGGCGGGTGAAGACGCTGGCAGGCGGTGATCGTGTTCGCGATGAGCATGGCGATCGTCATCGGACCGACACCGCCGGGAACCGGAGTGATGGCGCGGCACTTCGGCGCGACTTCGTCGAAAGCGACATCGCCAGCGAGACGATAACCGCGCTCGGAATTGGCGTCGTCCTTGCGGTTGATGCCGACGTCGATGACCACCGCGCCTTCGCGCACGTGTTCCGTTTTGACGAACTCCGCTCGTCCGATGGCCGCGATGAGGATGTCCGCTCGGCTTGTGATCTCGGGTAAATTTTTGCTTCGCGAATGGACCACCGTCACCGTCGCATCGCCGCCCGGCCCTTTGTTCATCAGCAGAAGCGCGAGTGGTTTACCGACAATCATGCTGCGGCCGAGCACGACGACATGCGCGCCCGCGATCTCGATTCCGCTCTCGATAAGCAGGCGCTGGCAGCCCAGCGGCGTGCACGGGACGAAGCCGGTCGGATCGCCGAGCGCGAGTTTTGCGACATTGACCGGATGGAAGCCGTCCACGTCCTTGCGCGGGTCGATCGCCGCGATGACCGCGCTCTCGTCAATGTGCGGCGGCGGCGGAGACTGAACCAGGATGCCGTGAATCGCGGGATCGGCATTCAGTGTTTCGACGAGCGAAATCAACTCCTCCTGCGATGTGCCCGCCGTCAACTCGTGTTTAACGGAGTGCAGCCCAAGCTCGCGGCACATTTTATCCTTCGAGCGCACATACGCCCGCGAAGCCGGATCGTCGCCGACGAGCACCACGGCGAGGCCAGGCGTCACCCCACGCGCGGCTAACTCCACGACCTGCGCGCGCGACTCCTCGTGGATCTTCTGCGCGATCGCTTTGCCGTCGATGAGGTTCATGGCTGCTTTGGTTGCATCAGGCTTTCGAGTTGGGTGCGCGCGCTTTCCATGTCCATTTCGCGCGTATGAAACAGCGGGGCCAGCGTTACGTCCACCCGCGAAAACGGGAGCGGGATGATGAAGCGGTCCCAGCTTTTCAAGCGCACGCAGCGGGAATATTCGACGAACACCGGCACGATCGGCACGCCGGATTTTTGCGCGAGAAAGATCGCACCGGGTCCGAGCCGGTAACAGGGGCCGCGCGGGCCGTCGGGTGTCACCACAATGTGGCGGCCGTTGTTTAAACAATCATTGAGTTCCAGCAGCGCCGCCGCCCCCCGCCGCGAGCTCGATCCGCGCACCGCGCCAATTTTAAACTGAGCCATCACGCCCGCGAGCAGACTTCCATCGCCGCTCGCGCTCGTCAGCACGACGGCAGCGCAGCGGGATTGAAACCAGCGCTCGTAGACGAGCGGCATCGCGAACATGCGGTTGTGCCAGAAGACGAAGATGCGACGGCAATCGCACTCGCCAATAAAGTAGCCCGCGTCGTCGCGCAGACGAATTCGCAAGGTGAGACCGATGCCGCGCACGAACGCCGCCACCAACCACGCCAGCGCGGCGGAGCGAAGATCACCCGTTCCGTGGCGCGCGGAAATCCTGTTCGGAGGACGAGACATTCAGTCAGCGCGTGATCGTCAGCCGCAGCATCGTTTTTTCCAGCCACTCACGCTCCGCCTCGAACGCTTCCGCCGTGTCGGTTTCCTTCACGGAATGGTATTCATGCAAGGTGATATCCACGGTCGCGAAAGGTTTGGGAATCATGAATCCATCCCAGCGCCCGAGCCGCCACGCGCGGCTGTATTCGATGCTTGTCGGCATCAGCGGAGCGCCTGTCTTCTGCGCGAGCCGCACAATGCCGGGATTCAAGCTGTAGCGCGGCCCGCGCGGCCCGTCGGGTGTGATCGCCACGTCGAAACCTTCGCGACTGACCTGAATCATTTCCCGCAACGCCGCGACGCCGCCGCGGGAGCTCGATCCGCGGATCGGGCGAATGCCGAACCGCTTGATGAACTCCGCCAGCAATTCCCCGTCCTTGCTCGCACTCGTGAGCGCGGCTCCCTTTCGCGCCCCTAGGTATCGCTCGAAGAGATGGGGCGCGAGGAACAGCCGGTTGTGCCAGAAGACCCACAGGATCGGCCGTTCGCTGGAGCGCTCGAGAATGCCCGACTTATCGTGGACCCGGATGCGGAGCGTGGCGATGAGCAGGCGCATGATCACCTCGCCCACGCGCGCGATGAGCGCTGCTTTGCTCATCGATCGCTGTGCCCGCTCACGGCTGGCCGTAGTAAGCCGTCGCGCCGTGCTTGCGCAAAAAGTGTTTGTCCAAAAGCGACTGCGCGATCGGCTTCACGTCTGGGTTCAGCACCATCGCCTTGCGCGCCATTTCCGCGACGATCTCCAGCGCGAAGGCGGTCTCGACGGCTTTTTTTCCGCTCGGTCCCCAGGCAAACGGGCCGTGGTTTTGCACGAGGACTGCGGGGACTTGCAGCGGATCGATTTTCGCGAATCGCTCGACGATTACGTTCCCGGTTTCCCATTCGTAGGCGTTCGCGATTTCCCCGGGCGTCATCACGCGCGTGACCGGCACTTCGCCATAGAAATAATCGGCATGCGTGGTGCCGAGGCACGGAATGCCACGACCCGCTTGCGCAAAGGCGACCGCATTGCGCGAATGCGTGTGCACGACGGCCCGGATGCCGGTGAACGCCTGGAACAAGCGCCGGTGCGTCGGCGTGTCGGAGGAGGGGCGGAAGGAACCTTCGACGATTTTCCCTTCCTCAAAATCGACGATCACCATGTCGTCCGCTTTCATTTTTTCGTAGTCCACGCCGCTCGGCTTGATCGCGAAGACGGCGCGCTCCGGATCGGCGACGCTGACGTTGCCGAAGGTGAGATCGATCAGCTTGTAAAACGGAAGCAGCAGGTTTGCCCCGTAGCATTCGTCTTTGATTTCGCGGTAACTGCTCATGGAGACGTTGAAATAGCAGCCTTTCAGCCCCCTCAAGTCCAAACATTAGTAGCGCTATGTTCCGCGACCGCCGGTCCCGTCCAAAAACTCGCTGGGCAGATCGCGGCATTTCTCCCAGCCGCTCGTGAACCCGGTCCCTGCTTCGCCGCAAGCGTCGTGCGGCTACCGGCACCGCTGGCGGCCTTTTTACAGTCCCCATCGCAGCCCGCGTCGCAGTGCTCGCCCGCTCCCGTCGCCGGAAATAAGCGAAAGTTTTTGCTCCTATGCAGGCCGCGTCGCCACCGTGCAGGACCGCGCCTACACCTTCACCGGCCTCACCGCCGGGCAAACGGCCAAGGTCTCCATCGCCGGTTACAACGACGCCGGCGAAGGCCCGCAGTCCGCGCAGGTGGAGGCGGTCCTGCCGTAGGAGTGCAATCATTCAAGCCCGTCCAATACCGCGACCAAAAGAAACCCTTCGGCCAAATCTCCCAGCCGTTGAACTTGACCGTAAGGGGATAGGCGCGAAGAGGATCGTTACCGTCAAAGCAAGCATTCGTTCGTTCCAAATCGGAGTTTGACGCGGGTGAACCTTGCTAGATCGCTAATTGATCACTAACTTCCTATAAGGCCTCATCCACGATGACTACAAAATCAACGCTCTCGTTCCTGTGCGCTGCTCTACCCGGAACAACCTCGCTTACAACCGCCCGAGCCCCGGCGCGAGGTGGTAATAGACCTCGTTGTTGCGCAGGGTTTGTTTGAACTCCCGTAAGCGCGTGTCCGCATCGATGATCGCGACTTCTACGCCGGCGATCTCCGCGAAATCCTCCATGTGCTCGGTGGTGACGGTGTAGGAGAATCCAGTGTGATGGGCGCCGCCGGCATGGATCCACGCGGCGCACGCGGTTTTGAAATCGGGGCGGCATTTCCAGACGGCGCGCGCGACCGGAAGCTTCGGCAGCGCCTGCGGCGGCGCGATGGCATCGACTTCGTTCACGATGAAGCGGAAGCGATTCCCGAGATCGATGAGCGACGCGTTGATCGCGGGACCGGCAGGCGCATTGAAAACCAGCCGCACCGGATCGTCCTTGCCGCCGATGCCGAGCGGATGGACCTCGAGCTGCGGCTGGTCCGCGGCGATCGATGGGCAAACTTCCAGCATGTGCGAGCCGAGCACGAGATGGCCGCCGGGAGCGAGGTCGTAGGTGTAATCCTCCATGAAGGAAGTGCGGCCGCCCATGTCCGCGGCCATGACTTTCATCGCGCGCAACAAGGCGCACGTTTTCCAATCCCCTTCCCCGCCGAAGCCGTAGCCGTCGGCCATGAGGCGCTGCACAGCGAGGCCGGGGAGTTGCTTCATGCCGTGCAAATCCTCGAAGGTATCGGTGAAGCCGGCGAAGTTTCCGCTTTCCAAAAATGCGCGCAGGCCGAGCTCGATGCGCGCGCCTTCGCGGAGCGATTCGTGTCGGTCGCCATTTTTCCGCAACGCGCTCGCCACGTCGTAGCTGTCCTCGTATTCCGCGCAGAGGCTCGCCACGTCGGCATCGCTGGCCTCGCCAATCAGCTTCACGAGATCGCCGATGCCGTAGGAGTTCACGGAAAATCCGAACTTCGCCTCGGCGGAAACCTTGTCGCCATCGGTCACGGCGACGAACCGCATGTTATCGCCGAAGCGCGCGAACTTTCCGCCCTGCCAGTCGTGCCACGCGCGAGCGGCGCGCATCCACGCGGCGATTTGCGCCTGCACCTGGACATCGCTCCAATGGCCAACGACGACCTTTCGCCCCAGACGCAGCCGCGTGTGGAGGAAGCCCGCCTCGCGATCGCCGTGCGCGGCCTGATTGAGATTCATGAAATCCATGTCGATCTCGCTCCAGGGCAGCTCGCGGTTGAATTGCGTGTGCAAATGGAGGAACGGCTTGCGCAGTTGCGTCAGCCCGCCGATCCACATTTTCGACGGGGAAAAGGTGTGCATCCAAAGCACGAGACCCGCGCAATTCGGATCGCTGTTTGCTTCGATGCAGACCGCTCGCACTTCCTCCGGTCGCGTGACGATCGGCTTGAAGCCAAGCTTGAGCGGCAGCGGGCCGCCGAGTTCCGCCACGATCTTCTGCGAGTTGGCGGCGACCTTCTTTAGCGCCTCCTCGCCGTAAAGATGCTGACTGCCTGTGATGAACCAGATTTCGGGGGACGGAAGATTTTTCATGCGGACAACGGCAGATTTTGCGAGCCGCGCGGTGCGGTCAAGCTTTGGCTGGCCCCGTTCCTTGCCATTCGAAAAGCGGCCGATAGACTACGCGGCATTCACCTATGAACACGATCCAGTCCGGCGGAGGAGCGCCGCCTTTTCCGCCGAGGCGCACGGCGTGGAGTCCCTATCGGGCGAGCCCCTTTTTCGCGATGGCCCTGCTGGCCGCGCTCTTCGCGGTCTCGATGTGGTATTGGATTTTCTGCCGCATCGAGCCGGGCGCGGATCAGATCGCGATCCTCATTCACAAGACCGGCAAGAATTTGCCACCGGATCGGATCCTCGCGACTTCGCCGGACGAAAAGGGAATCCAGCTCGAAGTGTTGCCCGAGGGCCGTTATTTCCGGAATCCGTATTCGTGGGGCTGGAAAATGGGCAAGATCACCGACATTCCAGCCGACCGCCTCGGCGTGCTGACGCGGCTGTTTGGAAAAGACTTGCCACCCGGCAGCATCATCGCCTCTGAAGGCACCAAGGGAATCGTCGCCGACATCCTTCGACCGGGAAAATACCGCATCAATCCCTACGCCTATGACGTCGAGCTTTTCGACGCGACCGCCATCCGACCGGGCTCCGCTGGTGTCGTGACCTCGCTGGTCGGCGACGACGTTTTCGGCAAAACTCTGCCGCCGGAAAGTCGCAATCAATTCCTGGTGAGCAAAGGGATGAAAGGCGTCCTGCCGGAGGTGCTCGCGCCCGGCACTTATTATTTGAATCCCTACATGTTCACGATCGCGGAGGTGAATTTGCAGAGCCAGCGCTTTGAGATGAGCGGCGACGACGCGATCACGTTTCTGACTCTCGATGGCTTCACGGTCCGTGTGGAAGGGACGATCGAATACGCGCTCATCCAGGACAAGGTCGCGAAGCTCACGCAGCAGGTCGGCGACATTGACGACACGATCAAAAAGATCGTGCTTCCGCTCGCGCGCGGTTTCAGCCGGACCGAGGGGAGCAAAAACCCGGCGAAAAACTACATCACCGGCGACACGCGCCAGAAGTTCCAGGACAGCCTGGAAAACCATTTGAAAACGAAATGCCTCGAGTGGGGAGTTGGGGTGAAATCCGTGCTCGTGCGGAACATCACGCCGCCGGATGAGATCGCGAGCGTGATTCGCGACCGGGAAGTCGCCGTGCAAAACGCGCGCAAGTTTGAGCAGCAGATCGAGCAGGCAAAATCGCAGGCCGAATTGACGAGGCAGGAAACGCTGGCGCAGCAAAACAAGGAAAAGGTGGAGGCCGACACGGCGCGAATTCGCGCGGTTATCGGCGCGAAGCAGGACCAGTCCGTGCGGCTCACCGCGGCGCAGCAGGAACTCGGGGTGGCGAAACTGGAAACGGCGGCCGCGACTTCGCAGGCCGATGCAATCCGGTTGAAAGCGGAGGCGGAGCGAAAGGTGATCGCGCTTGCCAACGAAGCGAATGCGCACGTGATCTCGACGCAGATTCAAGCCTTCGGCAGCGGCGTCAACTTCGCGCGCTACCAACTTTACCAAAAGCTCGGTCCGCAGATTCGCACGATTTTATCCGGTGACGACGACAACGGGCTCGGCGCCATGTTCCGCTCGCTCGCGCCGCAAACGAAGGAGGCACGGCCATGAGATTCGCCGTCGCCTTCGCCACGCTGCTCGTGCTGATGATTCTGGGCGCGATCGCGTTTTGGGAGTGGTCCTTCTGCCGTTTCTATGTGGGGCCGAATGAAATGGCGGTCATCACGGCGAAAAACGGCGAGCCGCTGCCGGCAGGACAGATTCTCGCGAAACCCGGCCAGCGCGGCGTGCAGGAGGATGTGCTGGGCGAAGGGCGCTATTTTTTAAATCCCATCTCTTACGATCACAAAACGATGCCCGTAACGATGATCCCGGCGGGAAAAATTGGCGTCGTCACCTCGAAGGTCGGCAATGAATTGCCCGCCGGGGAATTCCTCGCCGAGCCGGGCCAGAAAGGCATCTGGCGCCGCGTGCTCGGGCCGGGAAAATACCGCTTCAACCCCGTCGGCTATCAGATCGATATCACCGACGCGCTCAGCGTTCCCATCGGCTACGTCGGCGTGGTGACCTCGCTTTCGGGCGAGCAGGCGCCGGAGGGTGACTTTGCGAAGTCGGGGCAAAAAGGCGTCCGTGGCGACGTGCTGCAGCCCGGACTTTATTACGTGAATCCGCGCGAATTCAAAGTGGACGTCGTCGAGGTGGGCGTGAATCAGGTGTCACTCATTGGCAACAAAGGCGGCAACGTCATTACGAAAACACAGATCCAGACGAACAATGGCGCGATGCAGCAACTCGATCGAAACGTGCTCGCGCAACAAGCGGAAAAACGCAGCGAATACGTGGACTCGAACCGCGGGACCCTGACCTTGAACTCCGCCGCGCAATCGTTTCTGGGAAGGTCGTCGCAACCGGTCGATAAACTAAAGCGTAGCGACACGCCGCGCGAAGGCGCGAAGGCCCCGGGCGCCAAACAAGTCGTGCCGGAAACCGCGAATTTCATGGTCAACCAGTTCGTGGAATTTCCATCCAAGGATGGCTTTGAAATTACACTGGATATGACCGTCGAATTCGAGCTGCTCCCCGAACACATGGCGTGGATTTTTCGCAACTACGGCGATCTGCCCGCGGCGGTGGACAAGGTGATCATGCCGCAAATCCTCTCGATTTCGCGGCTCAAAGGTTCGGCTTATGGCGCGCGCGATTTCATCGTCGGCGAAGGGCGCGAGAAATTTCAAAACGACATGACGGATGCGCTCGCGAAAGCGCTGGCCGAGAAGAAAATCATCATCCACAACGCGCTCATCCGTCACGTGAACGTGCCGATGCAAATTCTCGATCCGATCCAGCAGGCGAGCGTGGCGACCGAGCAGGATTTGACGAACAAGGAAAAGCAAAACACCGCGAAGAAGCAGGCCGAGCTCAACACGGAATCCAGTCTGATCGATCAGCGACGGCAGGAAGTCTCGCAGGAGACCGAGAAGCTCAAGGCGGAGATCAACGCGGATCAGGTCAAGCAGGTCGCGGAAATCGGCGGTGAGACTTTGCGGCAGGTCGCGGACATCCAGAAGGAAACCGCGGGCGTGCGCGCCGAGAAAACCACGAAGCTTGGTCAGGCCCAAGCCGACGTGATCCGGCTGGTCGAGGGGGAAAAAGCCAACGGCTTCCAGCTCAAGATCAAGGCGTTCGGCGATCCGGTTGCCTACAACCTCTGGATGTTCGCCGACTCCCTAAGCAGCGCGATGAAGATCAACATTCTCCACAGCGGGCCAGGCACGCTCTGGACGGACTTGGAAAAGGCCAGCCTCGGCGAATTGGGGGGCGCGAAGATTTTGCAAGAAAAGGCCAAGTAAAAGTCGCCGCTGCTCTGGAGTGTAGCCCTTTCCCTTTTCGTAGAGGCGTCAAATGCCGCGGGTCGGCTTCCATTACGTCCGGGCGTGTCAACCCGGTTGAGCTTGATCGCAGTTCCCGTTTTTGATACTGCTCGCGCATCCCCCTCCTCATGAAAACGAAACTTTTCTTCCTGCCTGCCTTCCTGCTCACCCTTACGGCTCTGCATGCCGGAGGGGCTAATAGTTCCGCCGTCCTCGATCTCTCGGGAGTCGTTCTCCAAAGCGGCCACGATGTTTCCGTTACCTCCAGCCAGATGAATCCCGCCCACGCCTACAACTACTCGATCGCCGGCACGTGCCACGGCACGGGACGCTTCGGCAGTTTCATTCCGGCCGGCACCTCCATTGGCGATGCATTCGATCAGTTCCAGCCGGATGCTGACAGCTTTCTCTCCGGCACCGTTTTCGATGCGCTGGGCACCTTTCCCTTCACCGCACTGAATAGAAAATTTCACGGGACCAAACACATCGGACCCGTGAAAATCTCTGCCGCCGCCCGGATCAACGTCGTCATTGATGCGGACGGGTTCGCGGGCATCAGCCTGACCAAAGTCGGCGTGCGCCTCAATGGCCACCTCGACAACTCCGACACCATCGTATTCGAAGCCGGTGCCAAATGCACCGTCACCGTCGCGCCGGCTCCCTCTGCGAGTCCTCAACCCGATTTCCTTATCCTCATCCCGCCCAATGTGGGCATTGGCAATGACGTTTACAACTCGGACGGGACCGGCCAGAAGCACACCTTCCGCGTCGCCCGCGGCCGGACCAATACCGTGCTCTTGCTGATCCAGAACGATGGCCCAAACGCTGACACCATCATCTTCAACGGGGTCGCCGGACAGCAGGTGACCAACAAATACTTCGACGGCGATACCGACGTCACGGCCGACGTCCTCAGCCCCGGCGGCTATGCGCTTTCCAACCTCGCTTCCGGAGACGCCCGGTTGCTCCGCATGAAAGTCACCGTCCATCCCGGCCTCCACCCCGGTTCCAGCGAAGACGACGGCCTCCTCCTCACCTCCAGCGCGAACAACAGCCACGACGAGGTGCGGGTCATCACCGTCGCGAAGTAGCCGTTTTGCCAGCCGAGGGCAGGGATCGGTCACGAAGACCTGAGCGATTTGATCGTTAGCAAAAGCCAGAAGGCTCTGCACATATGCACGGACTGCCCCCTTTTTCCTTTCTTCTTCACCACGCTTTGGAACGTGGCGCGCGCTCGCAGCCTAACCTGAGCTCAGCGATGACGTTCGTCGCCATGGATTGAGCCGCGTCCACGTTCCGCTTCCCCCGACGCATAGGTCACCTTGTGCTCTGCCTTGTCAGACGCACGATAGGACCACCGGAGGCGCGGGAGCGCCTCGGGGGAGACTGGGTGCAGGCCAGTCCGCGAGGGCGAGACGAGCGGGAGCGGGCGAGTCAATTTGGAAGTTGAACCTCGCCTCAATCCCAAGAAGCGGAAGCGTTCCTTAAAAGCATCTGCCCCATGCCGGAACCAACCGCACAGACTTAGTTTAAACACACCCCGCGAAATGGTTGTATCAGGCTGCGTTCAAAAAAGTCTGTG